>NZ_JBWMAX010000070.1:0-1716 GCF_056521385.1 Rhodoferax sp. RT5P35
AGGTCAACGCCTTGATTCCGGCCATGGTGGTGCCCATCACCGGCACGGCGGCAGGCCTGGGCTTTAGCCACTACGTGCTGGAATGGTCGCTGAACGGCGCGGTCTGGCATGCGGCCAACTTCGTCTACCCACCCGTGCCTCCGGGCAACACGGTGCAGGGCAGCAGCCCGGTGGTGGGCGGTCTGCTGGGCTACCTCAACACCACCTTGCTGAACGCGGGCACCTACTTTGTGCGGGTCACGGTGTTGGGCTCCAACCAGTCCACCATCCCCTGCCAGACGGTGTTTTCGGTGTTCAAAAAGGACGTGCGCATCCTCGGCATCGGCGGCAGCACCGCGCTGGACGCACCCTGGACCGACCCGGGCGCGCGCCTCATCGACAACCTGCCTGCGCTGTGTGGCCGCCCGGCGGGCACCTTCGAGGCCTCGTTTGGCACCTGCCTGGCGGTACTGGGCGCAGCCAGCATCGGCGGCTGCGACGACAGCCTGAAGATCAAGCGCTATACGCTGGACTACAAGGCCGGGTTCGAGCCCGACTGCACCACGCCGGGCTGGAGCAACTTCTGGTCGGTGGAGTTCAGCACGGCGGCGCAGTACCGGGCCATCAACATGCGCACCGACACCTCGGTGCTCACCGCCTACTGGACGGCCGATTGCCTGGTGCCGGTGCCCTTCCCACCCTGGTGCCTGTTGAACGACCCGCAGGCGCTGCTGTCGCCCTCGGGCTGGTCCAGCAACATCGGCGGCTGCCAGCTCAGCGGCGTCTCCGCCATCCGGCTGCTGGTGGAAGACTCGCTGGGGGGCACCTGCTGCGATACCCAGCGCGTCTGGCTGGACAACAAGCCGCTGAGTGCGCTGATCCGCATCGATGCCGTGCCGCAGTGCGCCGACCTGTTCGTCAGCCAGTTCGCCCAGCCACCAGACTGCAGCGTGCCGTGGAGCCTGCCGGTGTCGGGCATTGCCTACGACGAGTACATCGACGAGTTCTTGCCGCTGACCCGGCCGAACGACAACTTCGACTACTACGTGGTGTCGGTCACCAAGCAGGGCGGCTCGGGCATCAGCATCCCGGTGCCCGGCCCCGGCGGTGCCTGCTACCACGGCACCAGCCGGGTCGGCGACCCCGGCACCCGCTGCGGCGTGCCCACCGTGCCGCAGGTGATCGGCCTGTTGGCGATGTTTGACCTGCGCGCCATCGACCCGGCATGCAAAGCCTTCTTGCCCTACTTTGTGCCCGACGACTTTGCCACGCCGCGCGGTGCCTGCTGTGTCTACACCTTCAGCCTGACGGTGTACGACCGCACCGGGCGCCCCTGTGGCGTGAACTATGCGCAGGCCTCGTGGCCGGTGAAGATCTGCAACGACCTGCCCACCCCCAACTGAGCATGGACGCGCCCTGGTTTACCGCCGTGCTGGGCGCGCTGGCCACCTGGCGGCTGGCGCACCTGCTGGCGCATGAAGACGGCCCCTGGGATGCCGTGCTGCGCCTGCGCACCGCGGCGGGCCAGGGGGTGTGGGGCCAGATGCTGGACTGTTTTTACTGCCTGAGCCTGTGGGTGGCCGCGCCGGTGGCCCTGGCTGTGGCCCGCGACCCTGTGGAATGGCTGCTGGCCTGGCTGGGCCTGTCGGGCGCGGCCTGCCTGCTGGAACGGCTAGGGCCTGCCGCCCCGCCACCGGTTCTTGACCTGGAAGGAGATGATGATGAGCTGCTGCGGAC
>NZ_JBWMAX010000071.1:0-1707 GCF_056521385.1 Rhodoferax sp. RT5P35
AAATCCGCACCCCGATGAACGCCATCATCGGCATGTCGGGTCTGGCGCTGGCGGGCGAGCTCAGCCCGCGCCAGGCCAACTACATCCAAAAGGTCAACGCCGCCGCCAAAAACCTGCTGGGCATCATCAACGACATCCTGGACTTCTCCAAGATCGAGGCCGGCAAAATGGCCATTGAATCCACGCCGTTTGCGCTGGACGAGGTGCTCACCACCCTGGCCAGCCTGGTGGCCGAAAAAGCCCACAGCAAAGGCCTGGTGCTGCGGGTGGAATCTGCCGCCGACATTCCTGCCATGCTGCAGGGCGACCCGCTGCGGCTGGGCCAGGTACTGCTGAACCTGGTGGGCAATGCCATCAAATTCACCGAGCGGGGCGAGATCGTGGTGGCGGTGCGCCGCCTGGCCCCGGACGACCCGCTGTGGTCGGCCAGTGGCGAGCAGCTCACGCTGCACTTTGCGGTCACCGACGCAGGCATCGGCCTCACGCCCGAGCAGCAAGGCAAGCTGTTCAACGCCTTTACCCAGGCCGACTCGTCCACCTCGCGGCGCTTTGGCGGCACCGGGCTGGGGCTGACCATCTGCAAAACCCTGGTCCATTTGATGGGCGGCAGCATTGGGGTGCACAGCACCGCCGGGGAGGGCAGCACGTTTTACTTCACCATCAACACCACTCCCTCGCAGGCACCCAGCCGCGCGCTGGCCGCGCCGGGCCCGGCCAGCGACCCGGCGCAGGGTCTGGTGGGCGTGCGGGTGCTGCTGGTGGAAGACAATGAAGTCAACCAGGAACTGGCGCTGGACCTGCTCACCAGCGCAGGCATGTTGGTGGAGGTGGCCAACAACGGCCAGGAAGCCGTGGACCGGGTGGAGGCTGCGGAAAAGGCCGGCAGCACCGCGTTCGACCTGGTACTGATGGACTGCCAGATGCCGGTGATGGATGGCTTTACCGCCACCCGTCTGCTGCGCCAGGACCCGCGTTGGGCCCAGCTGCCCATCATCGCCATGACCGCCAACGCCATGAGTGGCGACCGCGAGAAGGTGTTGGCCGTGGGCATGAACGACCACATCGGCAAACCGCTGGATGTGGCCGCGATGTTCGCCACCATCGCCCGCTGGGTGACACCTAAGAGCCCAGCCAGGGCCGCGGTCGCGCCGCCACGCGTGCTTCCCGGGGCCGCCGATCCCACGCAAAGGTTCCAGGGCCTGGACCGCGTGCCCGGCCTGGACTGGGCCGCCGGGTTGCGCGTGGCCGGTGGCAAGGCCGATCTGTACGCCCGCCTGCTGCTGCGGTTTGCCGCCACGCAGCGCGACTTCAGCGCCCAGTTCGACCGCTTGCGCGCTGACCTGACCAGCCCGGCCCAGCAGGAGGGCCTGGTGCGCCATGTCCACACCCTGAAGGGATTGGCGGGCAATATCGGCGCGCAGGACTTGCAGCAGACGGCCCACAGCCTGGAGCTGGCGTGCGCCGCGCCGCGGGTCCCGGCGGCAGAAATGCAGTTGTTGTGTGACGCGGTGGATGCCTGCTTGTGTGCGGTGGTGGCGGGTATAGATGGCTGGGAACAGACAGCACACACGGCGCAGATGGCACCCACTGCCGCTGCTGCACCCCGTACTGTCGTGCCGCCCGATGTGCCCCCCTTGCTGGCCGAACTGGAGCAACTGGTGCAAGACAGCGATGCCCAGGCGTTGGACGAGGCAGAGCGCTGTGCCA
>NZ_JBWMAX010000072.1:0-1706 GCF_056521385.1 Rhodoferax sp. RT5P35
CGTGTCGGTGGAGGCGGTGGTGGCCGGTGTGGCCCCGGTCGAGCCCGCGCAAGCCCTGCACGCCGCCCGCCCCGTGCCCTTGCGGGAAACCGTGCGCATGTACAGCGGTGGCCAGTGGTGGGATGCGGCGCTGGTGGTGCGCGAAGACCTGCGCCCCGGCGACCAGATCCCCGGCCCGGCCATCCTGGCCGAGAAAAACGCCACCACCGTGGTCGAGCCCGGCTGGACCGCGAATGTGACGGCTTTTGACCACCTGGTGCTTATCCGCTCTGCACCACGCGCTATCAAATACGCAGCAGGCACCACCGTAGACCCGGTGCTGCTGGAGGTGTTCAACAACCTGTTCATGAACATCGCCGAGCAGATGGGCCTGCAACTGCAAAACACCGCCTACTCGGTCAACATCAAGGAGCGGCTGGACTTCAGCTGCGCGCTGTTCGATGCGCACGGCAACCTGATTGCCAACGCCCCGCACATGCCGGTGCACCTAGGGTCCATGGGCGAGAGCATCCAGACGGTTGTGCGTGAGAACGCAGGCACCATGCAGCCCGGCGACGTGTACGTGCTGAACGACCCCTACCACGGCGGCACCCACCTGCCGGACGTGACCGTCATCACCCCCGTCTACCTGGACGGCCAGGTGACTTTCTACGTGGGCAGCCGGGGCCACCACGCCGACATTGGCGGCACCACGCCGGGCTCCATGCCGCCGTTTTCCACCCGCATCGAAGAAGAGGGCGTGCAAATCCACAACTTCAAGCTGGTGGATGCGGGCGTGCTGCGCGAGGCCGAGATGGTGGCGCTGCTGCAAAGCGGTGCCTACCCCAGCCGCAACCCGGCGCAAAACCTGGCCGACATGCGGGCGCAAATTGCCGCCAACGAGAAGGGTGTGCAAGAGCTGCACAAGATGGTCGCCCAGTACGGCCTGCCGGTGGTGCAGGCCTACATGGGCCATGTGCAAGACAACGCCGAGGAGTCGGTGCGCCGGGTGATTGCGCAATTAAAAGACGGCCAGTTCACGCTGCCGCTGGACAACGGCGCGCAGATCCAGGTGGCCATCCGCGTGGATGCCGCCACCCGCAGCGCCGAGGTGGATTTCACCGGCACCAGCCCGCAGCAGAGCAACAACTTCAACGCCCCCACGGCGGTGTGCATGGCGGCGGTGCTGTATGTGTTTCGCACCCTGGTGGATGACGATATTCCGCTGAACGCGGGCTGCCTGAAGCCCATCCGCGTCACCATTCCGCCCGGCTCCATGCTCAACCCGAACCCGCCCGCGTCGGTGGTGGCGGGCAACGTGGAAACCTCCACCTGCATCACCAACGCGCTGCTGGGGGCTTTGGGCGTGCTGGCCGGTGGGCAGTGCACCATGAACAACTTCACCTTCGGCAATGCGCAGCACCAGTATTACGAAACCATCAGCGGTGGCTCGGGGGCTGGGGAGGGTTTCGATGGCACGTCGGTGGTGCAAACCCACATGACCAATTCGCGCCTCACCGACCCCGAGGTGTTCGAGTTCCGGTTTCCGGTGCGGCTGGAGAGCTTTGCCATCGTGCCCGGCTCGGGCGGCGCGGGCCGCTGGCAGGGGGGCAACGGGGGGCTGCGCCGCGTGCGTTTCCTGGAGCCCATGACCGCCAGCATCTTGAGCAATGGCCGGGTCCACGGGGCCTTTGGCATGGCTGGGGGGCAGCCGGGCCAGGTGGGGC
>NZ_JBWMAX010000073.1:0-1684 GCF_056521385.1 Rhodoferax sp. RT5P35
CAGAACTTCGTGCTTTTCACCAATTACCAGTTCTACAGCGACGAGTTCGTGCGCATGGGGCACGCCGCCATGGCCGACCCCGCCAGCGAGTACTGCGCCTTTGTGGAGCCCGGCAATGTGATCACCCGCCGCGTGGGCCTGCCCGCCGAGGAGCGCGATGCCCTGGGGGCTGCACCGCCGCGCCTGCCGCAAATGCCCGCCTACCACCTGGTGCGCGCCGACAGCGCAGGCATCACCAAGGTGCCCAGCGTGCCGCCAAAGCCGATGGCCGACAGCACCAGGCCCATTTGCTCCAGGCTCAGGTGCAGGTAGTCGATCAGGTAGCTGGGCAGCAAGGCGCTCAGCACCACCAGGCAGGTCAACCAGCAAAGCATGCCCAGCATGTTGAGCGGGATGTTGCGGTAGCGGAACACGTCGCTCCACTTGTGCGCCGACACGTCGGCGGTAGCGGTGTGCAGGGCGGCCACCGCAGGCGTTGTGTTGCGCAGCACGCGGTACAGCAGGTAGGCGATGACCAGGCCGGGAATCGACACCAGGGCAAAAATCCAGTGCCATTCCACGACCTTGAGCAGTTGCGTCACCAGCACCGGGGCAATCCCTAAGCCAAACAAGGGCAGCGCCATTTGCTGGATGCCGATGTTCATGCCCTGGCGCGAGGGCTTGGACGCGTCCAGCGTGGCCACAATGCTCACGGGGGTGAAAGCACCTTCGGCCAGCCCCATCAGCGCGCGGATGGCCATCATGCTGACGACCCCCGTGGCCAGGCCGCTAAAGCCCGCCAGCAGCGAGAAGATGATGACCGCCGGAATCAGCACCTTGCGGTGGCCCAGCCGGTCCGACAGGTTGCCCATGAAGATGGAGGCCAGGCCCCAGGCGATGGACAGCACCCCGGTGATCTGCCCCAGGTCCTGGTAGTTGAGGTTGAGTTCTTTCGAGATCACCGGGAACAGCGGCAGGATCATGAAGCGGTCGATGCCGACCAGGCCAAAGCCCAGGCACAGCAGGGTGACGGCTTTCCATTCGTAGCTAACGTCCCAGCGGGACGGTGTGGAAGTAACGGGGGTAAAAGTGGCAGCGTGCATGGTGGCTCCTGGTTAATTCACATAGACACCGTGGCGCTGCAGATCCGCCGCCAGGTCGTCTACCAAATCGGGGGTGTCTGCGGCCTGCGCGACTGCGCCGTACAGGTAGAAGTCGGGCCGCACCAGCATCGCGCTGATGCCGTGCTGCGCCATATAGGGCAGGAACTTGTGGTCTACGTCGGCCCAGCTACCGGGCGTAGCGCCGTCGGCGGTGATGACCACGCGCCGGGCCCCCAGGGCATCCAGAAACCGGTTTTGGGCCGCACCCAACGCGACCTCCACGGTGGAGACGAGCACAAAGCCCAGGCCCACTACCGCGTCGAACCGGCCCTGCTGCGTGCCCCGGCGCACCGTGCCGTGCGGGCTGAGCAAGCCAGCAGGGGCTTGCAGCGAGCCATCCACAGCGTGGCGCAGGATGCCCGCCGTGAGGCTGGGGAAAGGCGGCGGCGGGGTAGCCTGGCCGCTGAAGAAGGCGGCATCGCGCTCGGCGGCTTTGACAGGGTCGGGGATGCAGATCACCTTGCCCAGGTACATTGACAAATCGATCACGTCGCTGACGTGCGGGCGGCGGTCGGGCTGGTAGGTGTCCAGCAGGGTGTCGC
>NZ_JBWMAX010000074.1:0-1683 GCF_056521385.1 Rhodoferax sp. RT5P35
CATCCAGCTGCAAATGGCATCGAAGGTGGTGGCATCCACCTCGCCGGGAAAGATGGGGTCGGGCTCAGGCAGCACACGGTGGAAGATGAGCACCGACAGGCGGCCCCGCGCACCTGCGGGCGACAGGGGCTTGAGCAGGGTTTTAAACATAGCGTTTGACCGGCTTGGCAGGCAGGGGTATCACAGGGCGGGCCAGGCCCGGGATGTTTTTCCAGCCGGGCACATAGGCCGGTTCGCGCAGCCAGCCTTTGGTTTGCACCCACACGCGGGTCAACACCACCATCACCATGACGTTGTAGGGCAGATCGAAGTACGCCAGGCTAAGGAAGGCCCCGCCGACGGCATAGCCCATCAGACAGACCTGGCACATCGCCCCCAGGTCGACGCACCACGCCGCCTCGGGGATGTTGCCGCAGCGGGTGCGCAGCCAGCCCGCCGAACGCCAGGTGGCAATCCACAGGGTCAAGAACAGAAACAGGCCGACAAACCCGTGGTTGCCCAGGACCTGGAAGTAAATACTGTGCGCCGCGTGGACCTTCTCAGGTGTCGGCGAGTACAAGGCAAACAGCTCGGGGCGGGCGGCGTTAAAACCCACTCCAAGCGGATAGTGAAATGCGATGTTCCAGGCATTCCACCAAGCGGAAATGCGGCCCATGGAGGATTCGTCCTCCTGGTATTCGCCAATCGACTCCATGCGACCCATCCAGGCATCGGGCATGAAGGCCACCAGCAGCGGCACCGCCAGAAACAGCACCAGGCCCACGGTCAGCTTGTTCTTGCCGTTCCACCACAGAAACGCCACCATGGCCCCCATCGCCAGCATTGCGCCGCGCGAATAGCTGCCCAGCGATGCCACCGCGCACATCAGCATGGTGACGCTCATGGCGTGGCGGCCCCAGCGGTTGGTGAGCTGCAGCTGCAAAAAGCGCAGCAAGGGAATGGCCATCACCAGCGACAGCGCAAACTCGTTGTTGTCTTCGATGAACGAGCCCGGCGGGCCCCAGACCCGGAAGTTGCCACCGGTCATCAGGGTAAACAGGCCGCCCTTGGCACCCAGCATGGCCAGAGAACCGGCCGACATCCAGGTCAGGGCCAGGATGTGCTTCTTGTTATGCAGCAGCATCAGGGCGACCAGGACCATGGCATCCACCTTCATGACCTTGTTCCATTGCCAGTAGTCATCCCCCGGATCGATCCCGAACAAGGTCGACAGGGAAATCCACACCATGAACATCGCAAACACGGTGACCGCCGTCCCCTTGAAGGGAGAGCTGCGCTCTTTGGTCGTCAGCAAGCCAATGATGGTGGCCCCGAAGGCAATCGCGGCGACCGGCGCGTTGTAGGCAAAACCGAAGGCATAGCGGTGGGGGTTCATGATGCTCAGCCAGACCCAGAGCATGACGCCGATCCAGGGCCGCTTCAGTGCGGCAAAGGCACCCGCAAACACGATCGACATGATCAAAAGGTCACGCATGGGAGGGGCTACCTGGTTGGTTAAACAGCATGGCTGATGATGTAGCGAAATTTACCCGACTTCTCGGCGGCAATCGACTCCACCAGTTCCACCTCGACCGCTACGCTGGCCCCCAGGCGGCGCTGGAAACCGGCAATGATCTGGCCCACCATGGGCGGCTCGAAGCCGGGGCCTGTGACCAGCAACACGCGGGTTTTCTCGCGCGACTC
>NZ_JBWMAX010000075.1:0-1665 GCF_056521385.1 Rhodoferax sp. RT5P35
TGGCAGATTGCTCGAGTGCATGCGCCAGGCAGTCAACCCGTTTGGCGATGGCCGCACCGCTCCCCGTATTGCCGATGTCCTGGCCCGAGACCTGGAAAGCCCCCTATGCGTATGAACCTGGTACGCCAAGCCGCCACCGGCCTGGCCCTGGCCGTGGGCGCAGGTGCCAGCGCGTCGGAGCCCTCCCTGCCACCCACCACCTGGGACATGCAGGCCAGCCACAGCCAGCTCAGCGCGGGCCTGCCTGATGGCGAAGCCCTGGTGGTGCGTGCCACCCAGGCGCTGCCCGCTGGCAGCCATCTGCTGGCTGAGCTGGTACAGGAGCGCAAGTTCGGCGAGCGCGGTGGCACGCTGGCATTGGCCTACACCGGCTTCCTGGCACCCGATTGGTTTGCCACAGGCACGCTGGTGGCGGGCCAGGGCGGACCCAACTGGGCCAAATGGCGTGCCGACCTGCAGGTATCCACCAAATGGCTGGACCAGCGCCAACTGGTGACCTCGGGTGCGCTCTACCACGCGGTGTTCGATGGCAGCCGCAGCGACTCGGGGCTGCGCCTGTCGGCCACCTGGTACCTGCCTGCGTCTGCTGTGGTGGAGGCCGGAGCCACGTTCAACCTGAGCCAGCCCGGCAGCGTCCACTCGCACATGCCGTATGCCGCCGTCACCTGGGGGCGTGAGGGCCAGCAGTACCTCAGCCTGCGCGCCTCCAGCGGCACCGAGG
Organism: Rhodoferax sp. RT5P35; assembly: GCF_056521385.1. NCBI lineage: Bacteria > Pseudomonadati > Pseudomonadota > Betaproteobacteria > Burkholderiales > Comamonadaceae > Rhodoferax > Rhodoferax sp. RT5P35. Next base: position 722 of record NZ_JBWMAX010000075.1, read on the forward strand.
CCTACCAGGCTTTGGGCGCAGCCGCGCAACTGGTCAACTTCCGCAGCCGCAGTGTGGCCGCTACCTGGCGGCAGTGGATCGGCCCCCAGTGGGGCATCACGGCCCAGGCCGAACACTACCGTAACCCGACCTACCAGCGCCAGACACTGGGCCTGGGGCTGTTTGCACAGTGGTAGGAGCGCGCCGTGTCCACCCCTTTCCATCTGCTCGAATCCGTCAAACGCCTGCGTTTGCGCGGCCACCTGGGCGGGGAGATTCCGCAGCACCGGGCCATCTCCCGCCTGCACCTGCCGCGGCACCGCCTGTGGCTAGGGTTGGCCTTGGCGGTGCTGTTGACGCTGCTGCTGGTGCTGCTGCGCCCGTGGGTGGCGCAGGCCTGGGCGCTGGAGATGGTGTGGTGGATGCAGGTGCTGGAGGTGCCCGGGCACTTTGACGCGCGAGGGCGGGGCGGTGACGGCCTGCTGGCGCTGGCCGTGCCCTTCATCGACCTGCAACTGGCGGCCCCCAATGGCTGGGCTCCGGTAGGGCATGGGCTGGTGGCCCTGAGCGTGTGGTGGGTTGCAGGCCGAATGCCGGATGCGGCCAAGCCGGTGGCCTATCTGCTGCGTTTTGCCGTGTTGGTCCACGGCGCATCGGTGCTCTTCTTCATCTTTTGGCCGGCCAGCTTTCCCCACTCGGTGGACCAGCATGTCGGCAGCGGTTTGCGCCAGGCCTGGCATCTGATGCTGCTGGCACCCTGGATCCACTTCGCCACCTATTACCTGTTTCCGTTTGCGTTCTGGCAGCGCGTCCTGTTGACCGTGCTGAGCTGGCTGTTTCTGGGTCTGCTGACCCCGCTGCAATATGCCTTGCATGTGGCCTTGGTCCAGCATGGGGGTTTGGTGGTGATGCCGCTGCTGCACCTGCTATTGGGTGTGATGCTGGACATCATCGGCTTTGTGGCC
>NZ_JBWMAX010000076.1:0-1664 GCF_056521385.1 Rhodoferax sp. RT5P35
GCACCAAGGATCATAGGTGGTGCTCGGGATCAGGGCTTTAGCCAACTGCTCAAGCCCATCTCGAAGTCGTTAAATTTTTTCTGGCAGGCGGCTATCTCTTCCGTGTTGGCCTTTGTCTCGCACTGCTTTTTCAGGGCAGACAAGCTGTCCGCCTGCCGCATCGTAGGACCGCTGCAATGGGTGATCGGGGTAGTGGGCACCACCACGGAGTGGAAGGCACTGGTCACATAGTTGTCCAAAGTGGTGCGCATGGAGATGACACGCGCGTAATTCTTTTGCGTCAAAAATTGGTTCTCTATGGACTTGTAATGCTCGCCATCGGAAGCAAAACTAAAGCGGTCTACCGTCACCAGCGGCTTTTCCATCAAGCCCGAATTCGATGCGCTGAGCGACAGGCTAGAGGCATGCTGCACCTCCAACTTAATCTGGGCCAATCGACTCACCACGCTGCCCGCCCCGGCCAAGGGCTGAAGTGCGGTGAGCAGCTGGTCGATGGGTACCTGTATCTGGCGAGATCGCTGCTCGCTGCGGTCTTCCGTCCACTCCAGATACTGGGCCAGCAACTGATAGGTAGTGATGTATTGCTTCTTGGCCGCGATAGCGGTGTCGATGCCGGTACGAGGGGAGGATGGCTTGTAGTCCACCAATGCGTCACTTTTTGAATCCCATTGTTTGCAATTCGCCCCATTTGCCTTGCAGGCGCGCCATAAGAAATCATCGCCAACCACCAGGGTCAGTACGCGGGGATTGCCCAACAACAGGAAACCGTTTTGTCGGTCCTCGCTCTGGCTGCGAAAGCCTGCCACATCGGCCACGCCCACGGCAGTCACCTTTTTATCGGCCAGTGCCCAGCGGGATACCAAGAGGCCTGGCGTATTCAGTGCCGTATCCAACTTATATTGGGCCTTGGCTTGGTCTGCTACCAACGCCACCAGTTGGACATTCCCATTCTTGATGCTGTCCTCCACATCCTTGGCATCTTTCAATCCACGGGGATCGGGCCATGCCGACAAAATCGATTTTTGGTAGTTGGCAGCAAACGCGCTCGCCTGTTCGCTGGCGGCCTTGGCTGTAGCCGCTGCCGTGGTGGCGGTAGCCAAGGCGGCGCTGTCTGCCCCCTGCTTCGCAGTCGTGGCGATGGCATCTGCTTGCTTGGAGGCTTCGGCGGCTTGGGTCGATTCGCTGTAGGATTGTCCCAACATGGCCAGAATGCCCTGGTGCGCCACCACTTCGGCGATCTCTGCAGACAAAGCAGACACCTCACCCAAAGCCGCGCGTGCATCGACGACAGTCTTGGCTTTCAAATCGGTGTTGGTGTAGTCCACCGTGGCGACAAATGAGCAGTCTGGCGAAAGGCGCAAGGCCAAGTTATCGGGCAAACGGTCGCGGGACAACCTCAACTTGGGAAGCAAAGGGGGATCGGGGTCGGTGCTCGCCAAGCCCACCACATCGGCCGCTCCTTGCCCAGTGATGCTGTACGAACGGCGGTGTTGCAGGTTATTAAACCAAGAGCCGGCATCCACCTGCTCCTCCGTGCCTAACTGGCTCAGACCTAGTGAAATAGCTTTGCGCTCAGTTGCGCAGCCTATCAGGGCCATTACGGCCATGGGAACGGCAAGGTAACGAAAAACAAAACGGGTTTGCATGCGATTCTCCGGTGGTGG
>NZ_JBWMAX010000077.1:0-1661 GCF_056521385.1 Rhodoferax sp. RT5P35
GATCTGCAATTGCAGGACATGTCGGCCCTGGGGGTGATCTGCCACGCGGCCCGGCATTTTCCGCAGGCCGACATCGTGGTGTTGACCCAGTTTGGCAACGACGAGCAGGTGCTGCAGTGCATCGAAGCCGGTGCCACCGCCTATCTGTTCAAGGACAGCGCCGCCGAATGCCTGGCGCAGAGCATCCATCTGTGGCGCGAGGGCAGTGCCCCCATCAGCCCCGGCATGGCGCGCCGGGTGCTGGGGCGGTTCCGGCTGCGGCTGGGCACCGGCACTGGCTCGGCCTGGTCATTTCCGCTGCGCGAATCGACCCATCCGCTGAGCGACTGCGAGGCCGGCATTCTGCGCTGGATTGCCCGCGGCATGAGCCTGGAGCAGATCAACGCACTGGCCTCCAGCCAGCAGCAGGGCGTGCTGGTGCATGTGAAAAAGATCTACCGCAAGCTGGCCGCCCACGCCCGGGGTGAAAGCCAGGTGGACACCGGTGCTCCCGACATCCAGATGGTGGCCCTGGGCTCGGCCAGCCAGCGGCGCGCCCCGGCCATGCCATCGCTGCGATTTTCAGTTTTCAAATAAAGGAATTTGTATGCGCGTTACATCGGGGCAACCCAAACCCATGCCGCCCCGCCGGTCCAGCCGCGAACCCTGGGTCTCTGCCTTGGTGTGGCTGCTGTTTTGCGCTGCCATGGTGGCGGTAGCGCTGTTTTTAAGCCCACGGGTCGGCGCGACGCAAGAGCCGACCATGCCGCCTGTGGCCGGTGCCCCGGTGCTGGCCAGTGCCGACGGCGAACTTGCAGTGCCCATGGCCGCCATCGTGCTGTACCCGAACGAACCGGTGGCGGCTAGACATTGAGCGCTCTGGTGCTTTCAAACTGCCGCGCCTGCCCGGTGACTGGGTCGGTAAAGGCGATAGACCGGGCCAGTAACTGCAGGGGGGCGGCGTAGTCGTCATCGGCAATATTCACCACCTCGGGGTAGAAGCGGTCGTTGCGTATGGGCGCGCCCAATGCCGCCATGTGCACCCGCAGCTGGTGGGTGCGGCCGGTGACGGGCGACAGCTGGTAGCGCGCCCAATCACCCAGGCGCTGCAGCACGGCGATGTGGGTTTCCGAGTTCGGCTCGCCCGGCATCTCTTTGTACCGAAAAAACGGCTCGCCGGGCACGATCTGGCTGCGGTAGACACGCGGCAGGTCGCCCCGCCAAGGCGCAATCGCCTCGTAGTGCTTGTCCACTTCGCGTTGCTTGAACAGCGCGTGGTAGGCCGCCCGCTCTTGCGGATGGATGGCAAACAGTGTCACCCCGGCGGTTTCGCGGTCCAGCCGGTGCAGCGGGGCCAGGGTGTCCAGCCCCAGGCTTTGTTTGAGCCGTACCAGCAGCGTCTCTTGCACAAAGCGCCCCGCGGGCAGGGTGGGCAGGAAATGCGGCTTGTCCACCACCACCAGATGCGCGTCCTGGAACAGGATGGGGGCTTCGAACGGAATGCGCGGCTCTACCGGGAGGTGCCGGTAGTAGTACAGCCGGGTGTGCGGGCGGTAGGCGGCATCGGGCGGCACGGGCAGGGCCTGCTCGGCCAGCACCAGGCCGTCGCGCATGCGCGGCAGCCACACGGCGCGCTCGACGGTGGGAAAGCGCTCTGCGAAGAAGTCGATGACGGTGGGCCA
>NZ_JBWMAX010000078.1:0-1659 GCF_056521385.1 Rhodoferax sp. RT5P35
ATCGCCCAGCCTAGGGTAAGCACGGACTGTTTTAAATACACGCACAGTGATTTAATAAATACATTAAATAAACCAAAATATTTATTAAAGCCTGCCCACGGTACACCCCAGGAGACAACCCCATGACTTCATCCCCCCTCCAGCCCACCCGCCGAACCGCCCTGGCTGCCCTGCCCGCTGCCACCGCCGGGCTGTTGCCCTGGCCTGGCCACGCCCAGTCCGCCTGGCCCGCCAAACCGGTGACACTGATCGTGCCCTTCCCCGCCGGGGGCGGCACCGACACCTTTGCCCGCCCGCTGTCGGCGCAGTTTGCCAAGCTGTCGGGCAAGCCGCTGATCATCGACAACCGGGGCGGTGCCGGGGGCACGCTGGGGGCCAGCATTGCCGCCAAGGCCACGCCCGACGGCTACACCTACTTCATGGGAGGCACGCACCATGTGATCGCCCCGTCGATGTACCCCAAGCTGGACTACGACCTGGAGAAAGACTTCGTCGCCCTCGCCTTGCTGGCCAACGTGCCGCAGGTGCTGGTAGTGAACCCGCAAAAAATCCCCGGCGACTTCAAGGCCTTCATGGAGCAGCTGCGCAAAAACCCCGGTAAGCTCAACTTTGGCTCGGCAGGTTCGGGTTCGGCCCACCACCTGGCGGGCGAGCTGTTCAAGATCCAGACCAAAACCTTCATCACCCACATCCCTTACCGGGGTGCGGGTCCGGCACTGCAAGGCCTGATTGCCGGGGATGTAGACATGGTGTTTGACGGCTTGGGTTCCAGCGCATCGCATATCAAGGGCGGCCGCATCAAGGCGCTGATGGTGGCGGGCAACAAGCGCAATGCGGCTTTTCCCGACGTGCCCTGCGCCGCCGAGCTCGGCCTGCCCGACTACACCATGCACACCTGGTACGGCCTGTGGGCGCCCAAAGCCACGCCACCCGAAGTGCAAAAACAGATGTTGGAACAGATCCGCCAGGTCGGCGCGTCCGAAGAGATCAAAACCATCTGGGCCGGCAACGGAGCCGAGTTCGGCACCATGCCGCCCGACAAGTTCCAGGCTTTCATCAGTTCGGAAATCAAGCGCTGGTCCAGCGTGGTGAAGACATCCGGCGCGAAGTTGGACTAAGCCGATGGCCACAAGCAACTGGAACACCCAGGCCACCCAACGTGCCCAGCGCCTGCAACAGGCCCGGCAAACGCTGGGCGGCAACCTGGCGGGCAAGGTGGTGCAGGCAGCGGATGCCGTGCGCCTGCTCAGCGCCACCATCGCCAGCGGCGACCGCGTCTGCCTGGAGGGCAACAACCAGAAGCAGGCCGACTTTCTGGCCAAAACCCTGACCCAGCTCAATCCCGCGCAAATCCACGACCTGCACATGGTGCAGTCGGTGCTGGCCCTGCCCGAGCACCTGGACTTGTTTGAACTGGGCATTGCCAGCAAGCTCGACTTCTCGTTCTCCGGCCCGCAGGCCGCCCGGCTGGCGCGGCTGGTGGCGGCAGGGCAAATCCAGATCGGTGCCATCCACACCTACCTGGAGCTGTTCAGCCGCTACTTTGTGGACCTGACCCCACGCATCGCCCTGGTCGCCGCGCACTCGGCCGATGCCCAGGGCAATCTGTACACCGGCCCCAACACAGAAGACACCCCGGCCATCGTCGAGGCCACCGCC
>NZ_JBWMAX010000079.1:0-1658 GCF_056521385.1 Rhodoferax sp. RT5P35
TGCTGTTGATCTGGAACAGCGCGGCATCGGCACCACCGCTGATCGAATACGTCAGGGCCGAACCATCGGCATCGGTGGCCACTACTGTGGTCACGGCCGTGCCGTTCTCGGCGATGGAGATGCTGGCCGAGGCGCCGCCGCTATTGCTGGTGATCACCGGCGCGGTGTCGTTCAGGTTGGTCACGGTCACGGCGATGGCTTGTGTGTCCGTCTGGCTGCCATCGCTGACCCGCACCTGCACGTCGTACACGTTGTCCAAGCCCGTGTCCTCCGGACTCTCGAAGTCCGGTGCCACCTGGAAGCTCAGGGCACCGGTGGCGGCATTGATCTGGAACAGTGCCGCGTCCGCACCGCCGACGATGCTGTAGGTCAGGACGGAGCCGTCGGCGTCGCTGGCCGCCACCGTGGTTACAGCCGTGGTCAGTTCCGCCACACTGACGGCCGCCGCGACACCGCCCCCGTTGCTGGTGATGACCGGCGCGTTGTCGTTGAGGTTGGTCACCGTGACCGCCACGGCCTGGGGGTCGGCCAGCAGGCCGTCGCTGGCCTGCACCGTCACGTCGTAGACGTTGTCGGCACCAGCGTCCTGCGCGTTCTCGAAGTCGGGCGCGCTCACGAAACTCAAGGCACCGGTGCTGCTGTTGATCTGGAACAGCGCCGCGTCGGCACCGCCCACGATGCTGTAGGTGATGGACGGCCCGTCCGCATCGCTGGCCGCCACCGTGGTGACGGCCACGTCGTTTTCGGCGATGGACACGCTGGCTGTGGCACCGCCGCCGTTGCTGGTGATCACCGGGGCGTTGTCGTTCACGTCCGTCACCGTCACGGCCAGGCTCTGCGTGTCGGCGAGCACGCCGTCGCTGGCTCGCACCGTCACGTTGTAGACGTTATTGGCACCCGCATCCGTCGGGCTCTCGAAGTCCGGCGCGGCCACGAACGTCAGGGCACCGGTGCTGCCGTTGATCTGGAACAGCGCGGCATCGGCACCACCCACGATGCTGTAGGCCAGCGACGGCCCGTCCGCGTCGGTGGCGGTCACGGTGGTCACGGCCGTGCCGTTCTCGGCCACGTTCAGCGAGGCCGAGGCGCCGCCGCCGTTGCTGGTGATGACGGGCACAGCATCGTTGATGTTCGTCACCGTGACCGCGATGGCCTGCGTGTCCGTGGCGCTGCCGTCGCTGGCCTGTACCGTCACGTCGTAGACGTTGTCGGTGCCCGCATCTGTCGGGTTCTCAAAATCCGGCGCACCGATGAAGGCCAATGACCCCGTGCTGCTGTTGATGGTGAACAGCGCCGCATCGGCCCCACCGCTGATCGAGTAGGTCAACGCGGAGCCGTCTGCATCGCTGGCCGCCACCGTGGTCACCACCGTGCCGTTCTCGGCGATGGAGACACCTGCCGTGGCGCCCCCGCCGTTGCTGGTGATCACCGGGGCGTTGTCGTTGGCATTGCCCACCGTCACCGCAATGTCTTGCGTGTCCGAAAGAGTGCCGTCGCTGACCTGCACTTGCACGTCGTAGACGTTGTTGGCGCCAGCGTCCTGCGGATTTTCGTAGTCCGGTGCTGCCAGGAAGCTGAGCGCGCCGGTGTTGGCATCGATGGCAAAGCGCGCCGCGTCCGCGCCGCCGCTTATGCTGTAGGCGAGAGTCGGGGTGTCC
>NZ_JBWMAX010000007.1:0-289228 GCF_056521385.1 Rhodoferax sp. RT5P35
GTCTTGAAGGTGAAGGGTTCGTAGGTCGGGTCGATGGCGACTTTGAGGTCTTTGCCTTGCGCCAGGGCGGCAGCAGCGAGGGCGGTCAATGCGAAAGTCAGTAGGAGTTTTTTCATCGGGGTTCTCGGTGGGGATGCGGTGGTTGAGGGTTTGCCCTTGCGCTGGCAAATCACCCTTGGATGTCAGGGTGCCGCAGCTTAGTGGGCATTGAAAAAGAAACAAAACTAATTTTTTTAACGATGGTTTAGTATTTCTAAATTATGAAAATAGACAACGCGCATCTGGCGGCTTTTGCGATGGTTTTGCGCGAAGGCAGTTTTGAGGCGGCCGCCAAGCGGCTGCATGTCACGCCCTCGGCTATCAGCCAGCGCGTCAAGCAGCTGGAAGAGCACCTTGGCCAGGTGCTGTTGCAGCGCACCACGCCGACCCAGGCGACCAGTGCTGGCATGGTGTTGGCGCGGTTTGCCGAGCAGGTGTCCATGCTGGAGGCCGAGATGCTGGGTGAAGTCGGCGCGCCCGAAATGCTGGGTGGCACGCTGCAGCGGGTGCCGATCGCGGTGAATGTGGATTCGCTGGAAACCTGGTTTTTGTCGGTGCTGGATGTGCTGCCGTCCGGCTTGCCGATGTGCCTGGATATCCGCGTGGAAGACCAGGACCATTCCGCGGTGCTGTTGCGCGAAGGCACGGTGATGGGCGCGGTAAGCTCCAGCCCCGACCCGATCCACGGCTGTACCGCCGAAGTGCTGGGCGTGATGCGCTATCTGGCGGTGGCGTCGCCGGCTTTTGCCCAGACCTATTTTTCTGCCGCCGACCGTGAGGCCGCCTTGCACCAGGCCCCGATGCTGGGCTTCAACCGCAAAGACCGGCTGCATGACCTGCTGATCGCCCAGCGCGCCAACGCGGCACCGCTGTCGCCGACACATTTCATTCCCTCGGTGCGCGGCTTTGTACACGCTGTGAAGCGCGGCCTGGGCTGGGGCCTGGCACCAGAGGCGCTGGTGGTAGAAGGCATTGCGGCCGGTGAGCTGATCGACATCCTGCCCGGTGAGCATCTGGACGTGGCACTGTACTGGCACCGCTGGCGCATGCGCTCCGCATTTCTGGACCTGATTGGCGTGGCGCTGAAGCAGGCGGTACAGACCGGGCTGCGGGTTTGAATCCTGAAAAGTTACGCTGCTACACTCAAACCATGTCAACAGGTGTCCTGAAGCCAGACCTACCAGTAAGGTAACAAGGATTAAACGGGAAGTCGGTGCAATACCGACGCTGCCCCCGCAACGGTAAGCGAGTCAAAGCGAATTCCAGGGACTGGGTCCTCACCACTGTGCACAGCCTGCATGGGAAGGTGGTTTTTGCAGAAGAGCCCAGGCTCTTCGCTCGCCAGCCCGGAGACCGGCCTATTGACCCGAGAGTGGCTTTGCGGCGGGCAAAACTCAGCAGACGTACAGGCTTTACGGGGCGGCATAGGCTGCACGCCCAGAACCCGAGCCGTCTTCTGATGCCTTTACCCCCTGAAACCACACCGACCCAACTGTCGCGCGGCGGGCGTGGAGGACAATACCATTTACTACCAAATTTATAGCTGCCTGCGCAGATCCTATATGCGCTGGAGGCCAATTTGATGCCAAAAGTGTGCGATGCACTGCTGGTGTCGGCTCCTGCTTCCGGCCAGGGCAAAACCACCGTCACGGCCGCGCTGGCCGCCTGGCACCGCAGCCAGGGCCGCAGGGTGCGCGTGTTCAAAACCGGCCCCGACTTTCTGGACCCCATGATTCTGGAACGCGCCAGTGGCCACCCGGTCTACCAGCTGGACCTGTGGATGGGCGGCGAAGCCCATTGCCGGGCGCTGCTGCATGCGGCGGCGCTGGAGGCCGATGTGGTTCTGGTCGAGGGCGTGATGGGCTTGTTCGACGGCACGCCCAGCAGCGCCGACCTGGCCCAGGCACTCGGCCTGCCGGTGCTGGCGGTGATTGACGGGTCCGCCATGGCGGAGACCTTTGGCGCCGTGGCCCACGGTTTGTCGACCTACCGGGCCGGTTTGCAGTTCGCCGGGGTGCTGGCCAACCGCGTGGGCAGCGACAGCCACGCGCAGATGCTGCAGATGAGCCTGCCTGCCGGTTTGCGTTGGTTCGGCGCCATGCCACGCTCGGCCGACTACGCCTTGCCCGAGCGCCATCTGGGCCTGGTGCAGGCCCATGAAGTGGCGCAGCTGGACGAACGCATTGCCCGCGCCGCCCAGGCCATCGGGCCCAGTGTGGAAGGCATGGCCAGCCCGGTACGCTTCGAGCCGGTGGCCGCCGAGCCGCTGCCGCCGCTGTTGCAGGGCGTGCGCATCGCGGTGGCACGCGATGCCGCGTTCTCGTTCCTGTACGCCGCCAACCTGGACACCTTGCGCGCGCTGGGTGCCGAGCTGGTGTTCTTCTCGCCCTTGCATGACACCACCCTGCCGCATGCCGACAGCCTGTACCTGCCGGGCGGCTACCCCGAACTGCACCTGGGCGCACTGCACGCCAACCATGCGATGCGGGAGGCGGTCCGCGCCCACCACGCCCAGGGCCAGCCCATCGTGGCCGAATGTGGCGGCATGCTGGCTCTGCTGGACAGCTTGGCGGCGCACGACGGCATCGCAGTGCCCATGTGGGGTCTGCTGCCCGGCACGGCGGCCTTGCAAAAGCGCTTTGTGAACCTGGGCATGCACGCAGTACAGCTGCCCGAAGGCCGACTGCGCGGCCACAGTTTTCACCATGCGCGCATGGACAGTGCCGAGCCCGCCGTGGTCTTTACCGAACCGCAGCGCGCACGCAGCCATGCCGAGCCGGTGTACCGCAGCCGCCGTCTGCACGCCTCGTTCATGCACATGTACTTTCCGTCAAATCCCCACGCCGTGGCGCAGCTGTTTGCGCCGGGCTGATCTACCAAGACCTCTTATGGAAATTGAATCCCCACCCCTGTTGCGCGACACCCCCAAGCCCCAGGGCGAGCGGCGCGGCCTGGTCATCGTGCACACCGGCACCGGCAAGGGCAAAAGCACGGCTGCCTTCGGCCTGGCCCTGCGCGCCCATGGCCGGGGCAAGGCGGTCAAGGTCTACCAGTTCATGAAGGTGCCGACCGCGCGCTTTGGCGAGCACCGTTTGTTCGAGCAACTCGGCATCCCCATCATTGGGCTGGGTGACGGCTTCAGCTGGAAGAGCCGCGACATCGACCATTCCGCCGAGCTGGCCCAGGCCGGCTGGGCCCAGGCCGAGGCCACGGTACGGGCGGGCGAACATTTCATGGTGGTGCTGGACGAAATCATGTACCCGCTGCGCTACGGCTGGATCGCGCTGGAGCCCGTACTGGCCTGCTTGCGCGAGCGTCCGCACCACGTGCACGTGGTGCTCACAGGCCGTGGCGCGCCCGCTGAAATGGTGGAACTGGCCGACACCGTGACCGAGATGACCCTCATCAAGCACCACTTCAAAGCGGGTGTCCCGGCCCAACGTGGCATCGAAGATTGATTTTTGAGAAGTAAACAAAATGCAAACCAAGAAAATTCCCGCCACCATCGTCACCGGCTTTCTCGGCAGCGGCAAAACCACGCTACTGCGCAACCTGCTGACCAACGCCCAAGGCCGCCGCATCGCCGTCATCGTCAACGAGTTTGGCGAACTGGGCATAGACGGCGAGCTGCTCCGCGGCTGCGGCATTGGCTGCGATGAGAATGGTGTCGAAAACGGCCAACTGTTCGAGTTGGCCAACGGCTGCCTGTGCTGCACCGTGCAGGAAGAATTTGCCCCGGTGATGGAGCAACTGGCCGCCCGCCGCGACCAGATCGACTACCTGGTGATCGAAACGTCCGGCCTGGCCCTGCCCAAGCCGCTGGTGCAGGCCTTCCAGTGGCCCGCGCTACGCAATGCCTTCACCGTGGACGCAGTCATCACCGTGGTGGACGCGCCCGCCGTGGCCGCAGGCACCTTTGCCGACGACCCGGTGGCCGTGGACGCCCAGCGCCGCGCCGACGACAACCTGGACCACGATTCCCCCCTGCACGAACTGTTTGAAGACCAGTTGGCCACGGCCGACCTGGTGATCGTCCACAAAGTAGACGGCATGGATGCCGCCGCCCTGGAAGCCGTGGAGGCCACCATCCGCGCAGAAGCCCCCGCCGGTGTGAAGCTGGTGCGTGCATCGCACGGCAATGTGCCGATGGATGTGCTGCTGGGTCTGGAGCGCGCGGTGGAAGATGTGATCGACGCCCGCAAAACCCACCACGACGCAGAAGAAGACCACGACCACGATGCCTTCGACTCGGTGTCGGTCGCGCTGACCGTGACCGACCGCGCCAAGCTGCTCACTGCGCTAGCCGCCCTGGTGCAGCGCCACGAGATCTACCGCGTCAAAGGCTTTGTGGCCGTGCCGGGGGCTGCGATGCGCCTGGTGGTGCAGGGGGTGGGGCAGCGGTTTGACAGCTATTTCGACCGGGCCTGGCGTGCCGATGAAACCCGTGTGACGCGCCTGGTTGTGATTGGCGACCACCTGGATGCGGGTGTGTTGCAGGCGGAGTTGCAGGCGGCTTTGGGTTAACACCGAATGCAGGCTGATGTTGTACGTTGGTGGTGGACGTCGGCCGACGGGGCACTCTGCTCCGCGGCTGTCCTCCGCCCTGCGGGCTCCTCCTTTATGCCGCTGCGCAGAGCACCCCATCGACCAACGCCTGTTGAGTTTCGGCTTGTTCAACCGATGCACAAGCCGCATGCTGGTTTCCGTAGAGGGTGGTGTGGGTGGCGTAGCGAAATAAAGGAGGAGCAGCCGGCCCTAGGCCGCTGCGGGGGACATTCGCGGAGCTACCCACACCACCCTCTACGGCGCGCCACAACCGTTTCTGCTGAGTGAAATAAAACATGCACCTACTGTCTACCCGCCCTGGCGGCCATGTTGAAGACGATGGCCTGGGGGTGGTGCGCGTGGCGCAAACGCCGGGTGACATCGTGGTGCTTACCGTGGCGGACACCACGTTGTCCCTGCTCGCCGAAGTGGCCAGCGGCCTGCCGGATGACTTTCCCCGTGTGCGCTTGGCCAACCTAATGTGGCTGCGCCAGCCCGCGTCGATCGACATGTACATGGACGACGTGCTGCGCCACGCTAAGGCCATTGTCATCGAGCACTTGGGCAGCCCCAGCGACTGGGCCTACATCGTGGACCAGGTCTGCGAGTCTGCCCAGGCGCGCGGCCAGTGGCTGGTGATGGTGTCGGGTGAATGTGTGGAAGACGCGCAGCTCCTGTTGCGAAGCACCGCCACAAAAGATGACTGCACCCACCTCTGGCGTTGCCTGCGCGAAGGTGGGCGCGACAACGCCCAGAACTTCTTCCAGCTGATCGCCCACGCCGCCTTTGGCCAGGGTGAGCGTCCCGCACCGGCAGCCGTGGTGCCCGCTGCTATCCGCTACACGCCCGCCATCGGCCAGACACTGTGGCGCGAGGCGGCCCCCGTGGCCTTGCTGGTGTTCTACAAAGCGCATTGGCAGGCAGGCAACACCGTGGCGTTTGATGCCATGCTGGCCGCGCTGGAAGGGCAGGGCCTCAACACCCTGGCCGTGGCGCTCGACTCGCTCAAGAACCCCAGCAGCATGGCGCTGCTGCATGCTTTGGCCCAAGAGCACAAGGTGGACGTGGTGCTCAACGCCACCAGTTTTGCCGTGGGCGCGATGGACGGGCAAGAAGACACGGCCCAGCCCGTGCTGCTGGCAGGCGACGCCCCCGTGTTGCAGCTCATCACCGCCGGTTGCTCCCAAGCCCAGTGGCAAGACGACCCCCACGGCCTTACCCCGCGCGACTTGGCCATGCAAATTGTGCTGCCCGAGGTGGATGGCCGCATCGGCACCCGGCCCATCAGCTTCAAAGGCCTGGCCTGGCGCTGCGAGCGCGCCGAGATCGACGTGGTGCGCTACCAGCCCGAACTGGAACGTATAGCCTTTGTGGCCGCTAGCGCAAGTAGATGGTGCGCATTGCGCTATAAAAATAATAGCAATAAGCGCGTGGCCCTGGTGCTGGCCAATTACCCCAACGACGACGCCCGCCTGGCCAACGGCGTGGGGCTGGACACGCCTGCGTCCACCGTCGTCATCCTGCAGGCCCTGCAAGCCACAGGCTATGCCACTGGCGATGTGCCAGAGCATGGCGACGCGCTCATGGCCGATCTGGTGCGCGGCATCACCAACAAGCTGGATGCCAACGACGACCGCCCCGCAGGCCAAAGCCTGGCCATGGCGGACTACCTGCAAGATTTTGCCGCCCTGCCTGCTGAGAGCCAGGCCGCCATCAACACCCTGTGGGGCCAGCCAGCGCAAGACCCGCTGGTGCGCGCAGGCCGCTTCATGGTGTCGGGCCAGCGCTACGGCAATGTGTTTGTGGGTAACCAGCCTGCACGCGGGCGCGGCCTGGACCTGGTGGCCACTTACCACGATGCCGACCTGGTGCCCACCCACAATTACCTGGCCTTTTATTTCTGGCTGCGCCGCGCCTACGCGGTGGATGCGGTGGTGCATGTGGGCACCCATGGCAACCTGGAATGGCTGCCTGGCAAAAGCGTGGCGCTGGGAGCCGCCTGCTGGCCGGATGCCATTCTGGGGCCGCTGCCGCACCTGTACCCCTTCATCGTCAACAACCCCGGCGAGGGGGCGCAGGCCAAGCGCCGTACCCAGGCCGTCATCATCGACCACCTGATGCCCGCCATGACCCGGGCCGAAACCTATGGGCCTTTGCAGCAACTCGAAGGCCGCATGGACGAGTATTACGAGGCCCTGTCGCTAGACCCGCGCCGTGCCAAACTGCTGCGCGCCAGCATTTTGGAGCAAGTGCTGGCAGACGGCCTGCACGCCGAACTCGGCTTCGCCCAACCCACCGACGACACGCAGCGTGAAGCCCTGCTGCGCCGCCTGGATGCCTACCTGTGCGAAATCAAGGAATCGCAAATCCGCGATGGCCTGCACACTTTCGGCCAGTCCCCCACCGGCCGCCAACGGGTAGACACCCTGGTGGCCCTGGCCCGCTACCCCGGGGGCGCGGGTGCGGCGCAGGGCAGCCTGACGGTGGCCTTGGCGCACGACCTGGGGCTGCAAGGCTTTGATGCGCTCAGCCCCGACTGGGCCGCACCCTGGACCAGTGAACGCCCGCAGGTCTTGCAAGCCCTGAGCACCGATCCCTGGCGCCACGCAGGCCACACCCGCGAGCGGCTGGAGCTGTTGGCCGTGCAACTGGTGCAAGACGGCGCACGGCTTGCGCCAGAAACTTGGCCCCACACCGCCCAAGTGCTGGAGCGCCTGCACACCACACTCGCCCCGCGCCTCGATGCCTGTGGCCCGAATGAAATCGGCCAGTTGTTGCGCGGTCTGGACGGGCGCTTTATCCCCCCCGGCCCCAGCGGCGCACCCTCACGCGGCAGGCCAGATGTGCTGCCCACCGGGCGTAACTTTTACTCGGTGGACACGCGCGCCATCCCCACCCAAACCGCTTACGCCATGGGTGCCAAGGGCGCAGACCGGGTGGTGGAACGGCACTTGCAAGACCACGGCGCTTACCCCACGGCCATCGGCCTGTCGGTCTGGGGCACCAGCACCATGCGCACCGGCGGCGAAGATGTGGCGCAGGCCTTCTCGCTGCTCGGCGTGCGGCCCAAGTGGGCACCGGGCAGCAACCGCGTGGTGGACATCGAAGTCATGCCCATGACCGTGCTCGGCCGCCCGCGCGTGGACGTGACGCTGCGGGTGTCTGGCTTCTTCCGCGACGCATTCCCGAATGTGATTGACCTGTTCGACACCGCCGTGCGCGCCGTGGCTGCTATCTCGGTTGAGGATGAACCGGACGATGTCAACCCCATCCGCGCACGGGTACAGGCCGAGATGGCCGTCCAAGCAGATGAGCGCGCCGCCACCTGGCGCGTGTTTGGCCCCCGGCCCGGCGGCTACGGTGCGGGCGTGCAGGCCAATATTGCCAGCGGCAACTGGACCGAGCGGTCCGAGCTGGCCGAGTCCTACCTGCGCGCCGGTGCCTTTGCCTATGGCCAAGACGCGCACGGCACCGCCGCGCCCGAGGCCTTCGCCCAGCGCATCGCCGGGCTGGACGCGGTGCTGCACAACCAGGACAACCGCGAGCATGACATTCTGGATTCCGGCGACTACTACCAGTTCATGGGCGGCATGGCCGCAGCCGTAGAGCACCTCAGCGGCACGCCCGCCGCGCTGTACCACGGCGACTTCAGCGTACCCGGCGCGCCGCGCATCCGCACGCTGGGCGAAGAGGTGGCCCGCGTGGTGCGCTCCCGCGCCGTCAATCCCAAGTGGCTGGACGGCATCAAGCGCCACGGCTACAAAGGGGCGTTCGAGATCGCCGCCACGGTGGACTTTCTGTTTGCCTTTGACGCCACCACCGGCGTGGTGGGCGACCACCAGTACGCGCTGGTGGCCGATGCCTATGTGCACGACGACCACACCCGCGACTTTCTGCAGCAGCACAACCCTGGGGCCCTGCGCAGCATCGGCGAGCGCCTGCTGGAAGCCATGGACCGCGGCCTGTGGGCCGAGCCGGGCGACCAGCGCGAGCGCATAGCAGACCACCTGCTGGCGCTAGAAAACCATTTGGAAGCATCCTGACATGACCCCTGTGCACACCGCCACCCGCGTGGCATTCCCCTTCACCGCCCTGGTCGGCCAGCCGCTGCTGCAGCGCGCCCTGCTGCTGCTGGCCATCGACCCGCGCATCGGCGGCGTGCTGGTCAGCGGCCCGCGTGGCACGGCCAAATCCACGGCTGCGCGCGCATTGGCGGCGCTGTTGCCGGACGCACCGTTTGTCACCCTGCCGCTGGCCGCCAGCCTGGAGCAACTGGTGGGCACGCTAAATGTGGAAGATGCCCTGCGCGACGGCCAACTGCGCCTGGCCCCCGGAGTGGTGGCGCGCGCCCACCACGGCGTGCTGTACGTGGACGAGGTCAATCTACTGCCCGACGCGCTGGTAGACGCGCTGCTGGACGTGGCCGCCAGCGGTGTCAACACGGTGGAGCGCGACGGCATCTCGCAGCAGCACGCAGCGCGATTCGCGTTGGTGGGCACGATGAACCCCGAAGAAGGTGAACTGCGGTCCCAATTGGTGGACCGCTTTGGCCTGTCGGTGGTGCTGGGCAACCCCTTGGACCCGCAGCAGCGGCTGGACATTTTGCGCACCCGCCTGGCCTTCGACGAAGACCCACTGGCGCTGTTGGCAGCGCACGCAGCGCAGTTGAAGGCGTTGGCCGCCACCGTAGCCGCAGCGCAGGCTGCCCTTCCTTACTTGGCATGGCCGGATAACGTGCTGCAACACGCCGCCGCGCTGGCCTTGGCCGCTGGCGTGGACGGCATGCGTGCCGACCTGGTGATGCTGCGCGCCGCCCGCGCCCTGGCTGCCCTGGAAGGCCGCGATACCGTCACCCCGCAGGACGTGGATGCCGTGGCAGAGCTGGCGCTGGCGCACCGCCGTACGGTGGAGCCGTCGGCAGACACCAGAACCCACCCGCGCACAGAGCCACCGCAGTCTCGCGCTGCCGCCCCTTGTAGTGATTCGGGCGGTTCGGGCGATTGGGGTGCACTGCCACCACAACCCACACCCACCACCCGGGTGCTATCCCCAGGAGCCTGGCCCGCAAAAAAAGCCTGAGCCACCGCATCCGCCAGCCGTCCCCATCGGTTGGCAGTGTGCGGTGGCGCAACCCCTCCATGCAAATACAACCCTCCCTCAAACCCGCGGCGAAAGCCCAAGGCAACAGCCCGGCGATTGCCTGGCTGCGCACCTTGCTGGCCAAAGGTTCGCGCACGTTGCAGCGCGACCACCTGCGCTACCAACCCCAGGCTGCAGCCGCACCGCGCCTGCACCTGATCGTGCTGGACACTTCGGGCTCCATGCGCCAAGGGGGCCGTCTGGCTCTGGCCAAAGGCCATGCGGCTCGTTTGGTTGAGCTGGCGGCGCGCGCTGGCGACCACGTGGGCCTGCTGTGTTTTGGCGGTAGTGGCGTGGACATAGTGCTGCCCCCCGGTCCAGCCCGCGCCGCCGGTGCCGCGCGGGTACGCCAATGCGGTGGTGGCGGCGGAACACCGCTGCGGCAGGCACTGGCCATGGCGAATACCTTGCTGGCGCAGGCCCGTAGGCGTGGCAGCAGCGGCCCGGCTTGGCTGTGGCTGCTCACCGATGGCCGCACCCTGGAGCAGCCCGCCACGCCCACCGGCGTGGAGCATGCCGTGGTGATGGATTTCGACAACCACCTACCTGCCATCGGCCGATGCGCCGCCTGGGCCGCACGCTGGGGCGCGGAATACCGCCTGGCCAGTGCCAGCTGATTTTTCAACGATTACGCAAAGACACACCCTCCGCATGACCGAACCTGTTTTTTTACCCACGGTGACCGAGCTCATCATCTGTACCACCTGCCGACCTGCCGGGGTCTCGCGCGATGTGTCCGCTGCAGGCGAGGCGCTGCTGGAAGCCGTGCAGGTCGCCACCTGGGACTTGGACACTGCCCAGCAAGCCCGCATCCGCGTGCGCGGCCTGGCCTGCATGAGCGGCTGCTCCCGCGCCTGCACCGTGGCGCTGCAGGCACCGGGCAAGTACACCTATTACTTTGGCGATCTGGTCGCCGACGACACCACCGCCGCCGAGGTGCTGGCCTGCGCGCAGTTGCACGCCATCAGTGTCGACGGCAACCTGCTGCGCAAAGACCGCCCGGAGCGGCTGCGCAGCGGCATCCTGGCGCGCCTGCCGCCTTTGGAGTTGGCTGCCAGTTCGGCTTAGTTTTTGCAGTGCATCCGTAATCCCACGGGCGCACCTTTTCGTTTTTCACAAGGAGTACCGCATGCAACCCACCAACCCGTGCACCACCACCGCACTGCCTCGCACCTCCAGCGCGGTGCGCAGCCTTTTGTTGCAGCTCGCTGCCGGTGCCGCCCTCGGCATGGTCGTGCTGTACGGCGTGGCCTTTGCCGAAAGCCCGCTGGTGCACAACGCCGCGCACGACGTGCGCCACATCACCGTCAAACCCTGCCATTGAGCTTGTGGCTCACCCCCAGGCTCCAGCGCGAAGCGCTTTCCGCCAACCCCCTTGCAGGGGGCGCATCCAGTGGCCTGGCAAAGCCAGTTCCACGGATGCTCTGGAAGGCGTGCGTTGTGGCTGGGCGATGGGTGTCGATTGCAAAGTGGGTAAAAAACTTCTGGAGAAATTATGATTTTTCAACGATTGATTTGGGCGGCGCTGGCTACCGCTGTGGTGGTGGGCAGCGTGCAAACCGGTGTGCAGCAACTGCAAGCCGCCCCGTTGATTCTGGCCGCCGAGGTCTATGAATCGCAAAAAGCCGAAGCTCCCGAATCGGTGGCTCCTGTTACCCATGCGCATGCTGAAGCGGCGGCCCATGACCACACTGCTGTTCCTGAATGGGAGCCCGAAAACGGCCTGGAGCGCACCGGCTGGACCTGGGTGGCCAACAGCTTGCACGCCTTCAGCATGGCGCTGCTGGTGTTTGCGGTGATGGGTGTGTGCCTGTGGCGCGGAGCGTCCGTGCGCGCGCTGCCCCTGGCTTTGTGGACGGCGGCCGCCGGTTGGCTGGTGTTCCACTTCTGGCCGTCCCTGGGCTTGCATGCCGAGATACCCGGCATGGATGCCGCCCGCCTGGGTTCGCGCCAGGGCTGGTGGCTGCTGGCCGCCGTGAGTGCCGCGTTGGCTTGTGCGTCGATTGCCGGTTTGCGCAGTCCCCTGCGCTGGGCCGCTGCCGCTGCCTGGCTGGCCTTGCCCTACGTGGTGGGCGCACCGCACATCAGCACCGACCCCCTGGCCGGCTTTGGCCCCGAGGCCCAAACCGCCTTGCGCCAACTCGGCACCCAGTTCATCTGGGCCACCACCTGGATCTCGCTGTCGTTCTGGGCCAGCATGGGCCTGGTGGGTGGCCTGGCGTTCCAGCGCTGGGTGCAGCCGGGGTTGCTGGCTGTTTTAAAGGGGGTGGGCTTGGCGGATACGGGGGCGGTGCGCGCGGCTCGGTAGGTGGTGTGCTTGTCATACCCAAATTGGGGTTGAACATACCCATATTGGGTATTTAAGCCAAATTGGCCTCTTGCGCAGCTAGTACCTGCGCAAGCAGCTATGAATAAAATAGCAATTACGTTGTGCGATCTATGCGCATAATATGCGCATACATACAACACCCGGAGTCCGCCATGCTGGCCACATCCACTGCCCCTATTCGTAAACGCGCCGTCAACCTGACCTTGAACGAAGGCTTGGTTGCACAGGCCAAGACTTACACCAGCAACCTCTCAGCCACCATGGAAGAGCTGCTGGCGGCCTACGTAGCCCAGCAACAGCAAGCTCGCCTATCGCGCCAGCAGCAGGCGGATGCGGCGGCCATGGATTGGAATGCCGTGCATGCCACCGTGGGTTCATTTGCCGACGAACACTCCACCCTGTAATGGCCCAGTTTGATGTCCACCGCAACAAGGGCGCGCTGAAAGAATCCATCCCTTTTGTGGTGCTCGTCCAATCTTCCCTGTTTGACCGCTATCGCAGGCGTATGGTGGTGCCGCTAGTACGCCGCAGCGCACTCCCCGGGAATACGGCCACAGCGGGCTCTCGCATGAATCCTGTGTTTGAAGTGGAGGGCGTGCCGGTGGTGCTGCATCCGCTGGACATGGTGTCGGTGGCGCTGGACCAGCTTGGGGGACATGTCACCTCATTGGCTGAGCATGGGCAGGCTATTGCCGATGCGTTGGATGAGCTGCTGACCCGTTCTTGGGGGTGATTAGATCGATGGTCGGCAAAACGCTGCGAGCGGTCGTTCGGGTCGATCGTCACGACCGATTACTTTCGACCATAGCGGCCGTCTTCGCGTTGCCGAACACCATGCCGCTTCGAAGCCAGCCTCAGAAAAACAGCCTCCCATCTGGCTTCAGAGCATGGACAAGGGTGACGAGTCCTATCTACGGACATGGCGGAACAGGAGGCCAGTGGGAGAGAGCTTTCTAGCCCGGTCCTCGGCCACGATATTGGTGAACTTGGTCTTGATGTCCTTGAGGTTGGCAAAACCAGCGCTGCCGACGATGCCGGATGCCACTCCTAGTGCAACGCTGCCAGTTAGGGCGGCCGCCACCGCCAATCCTCCTGTTGCCACGCACTGCGTCACATCAATGCCAAACAGCTTGAGCTTTTTGAGCCTTGCCTCAGCAATAGCTTTTTGGTGGGCACGAAACGCCTGCTCAAGGTTCTCGACCACTTGATCGGCAGTTCTGAAATAGTTGTCTGGGTTGATGCCGATAAGGTCAGGCACGCCGTGCCCAAGGATTGCACGAACCTCTTCAGCAAGTCCTTGTTTGCGGATCTGCAGAACGGTTTCAGGGGGAACGTTGCCCAGCCATTCCAAGTTTTTCCCTGTTTCGCTCATCAAAGCCCTGACTACATGCATGCTTGTGCGGTCCTTCTCGTCGGCGCGAACAGGAGTGCCCTCGTACTCCAGCATCCAGGTGTAGTGCAGCCATGACGTTTCCGCGTTGATCAGCGGTGTGCTTCCGAAATGCCGTGCATTCCGTTGCGTAGCCACAGCCTGCGGCATTCGGCCAAGACACGCCTTGAAGACGTGATTCCCGGCAACCTTCGGATCCAGACCTGGGAATAGCACATCCTTCATCGCATGTTCAAGCTGGGCCTTGGGTTCGCTGCCCCACTCTGTGTCGAAGATTAGCCGATCTTTCCCTTTCAACTCCGCCAGCACGTTTTCTACGGTGGGGAGGTTCCCGCAGAATTCCTGAAAGTCCTCCACCGACTCGAACTGCCGTCCGAACAGTTAGCCCGCATGCTTGCAGATAAGCGGCTTGCATTCCGCCACAAGGGCGGACCTGCCATCGTCTTCAAAGTCCGAGGGGTTGGGCACAACCAAGGCTAGAGGGGGGGAGATGTCAGCTGTCGCAAGCTCGCGATAGCCCATTGCAGTGAACGTATGCTTAATGAGCATGCTAACGAATTCCTTCGGCGGCATCACATGGAGAAGCAGGGCTATACGCATGATCGGGCAGGGCAGCACGATGGTGTCCACGTAGAGGCCTGCCGTCGAAACGGCGTTCTCCCAATATGCCGGGAATAGATCACCAGCGAATGTCGCCTTTAGCTGCGTGCCGTCTTGGAGGTGATACGCCGCAGCATCTGCGATGGAATTCCAGAACTCCTTTACGACCTGAGCGAGTTCTGGCAGTCCTCTGATGAAGCTCTCCACCAGCTTAGGATCGTTGGAGATCAATCGCCCAGCCTGACCGGGATTGCCTCCGGCCTTGATCATCGGTTCGTAGAAGACACCGAACTGCTGGAACAGAAAGTCAAAATACGCTGACTGGATGTCGGCGAGGCTCACTGCCTTCTTGGCGTCCTCTCGCTGACGCATGGCGACCATTGCAAGCGTGAAGGACCGGATGCGACCGTCCACGGTGCGAGGATCGACCTTGCCGTCCGCGCGAAGCCGAATGGCTTCGAAGCTGCGAAAGAAGTCGTCAGCGAGGTGCGCTGCGAAGTGCACTTTCCCTGCCTGAAGCTGCTCCCTCGCCAGGAACACGCGATCCGTGAGATCCTGGATATCTTCTTCGGAGTACTCTCTCATCTGCATCCTCTCTGGGGTCGTAAATACCGGGAAAGTTTTCGATCCTCGGCCCGGATATTGTCGTTGTCTTCTGCGCAATTTGTTCCCGAGTCCTGCCGCGTCGAGGAACTCGCCGGCACTACCCTTGAATCTGAGAGTCGCCAGACCAGCAGGCGCTCGGCCAACCCGCGCATGAATGTCCAGCGAGTGCAATGCGGCCGAGACCGTGAGTTCATCACATGGCCACGACCGACTGGACTCGCTGCTTTGCAGACGTAGCTGCCGATCAACCCCGCGTGTCCCGCCGCATCAAATACGTATCCATCACCCACCCATGCGCTGCCCGCGCCGCTTGCCGTTCCACCAGAATCTGCGCACCTACTTCAGCCAGCGGCCCCGCAATGCAAATCTGCTGCGGCATCCCCAAATAAGCCCCCCACCAAATCATGATGCCTTCCGGTGCCAGATGCTGAAACGCACAATGCCCGTCCAGCATCACCGCCACGGTATCCGCATGCACGGGCCACCCAAAGTCGCGGAGTTGGCGGCCGGTGGTGATGGTGACGGGGGCGTTGATCTCGTTTAGCGCTATGGCGTGGGCGGCGGTGAGGGCTTGCAGGGCGGTGATGCCGGGGACCACAGACACTTTCACCGGTAGCTGCACCGCCAGGCGCTCGGCGATGCGCAGGGTGCTGTCGTACAGCGAGGGGTCGCCCCACACCAGCAGGGCCACCTTTACGCTTGTCTCACCGGCGGGCAAATAGGCGCGGATGGTGGCCAGCCAGACCTCGGCAATCACATCGTGCCAACGGTGCACGGCGGCGGGGTAGTCGGGGTCTTCGGCATCGCGCACCGGCATGTCGAAGCTTACGACCTGGGTGGCGGGGTTGGTCACCAGTGCTTTGCACAGTTGCAGTCGCAGTTCGGCCAGGTCGGCTTTGCCTGCGCCTTTGCGCGGCACCAGGATCAGGTCCGTGGCGTTGAGTGCTTTCACGCCCTGGCGGGTCACGTGGTCGGGGTTGCCGGTGCCTATGCCGACCAGGCAGAGCTCGATCATTCCGAGCCTGCCGGGAAGCGCGGCGCGGTGCCCAGCGGGCGGTAGCGGCGGTCGTAGTCGCCTGCGTAGAGGCGGCTGTGGGCAAATTCTTCTGCGCCCAAGGTGTGGCCGACCAGAATCAAGGCCGTGCGCTCCATGCCCTCGCCCACCGCCGCTTCGATGGTGGACAGCGTTGCGCGCACTACGCGTTCGTCTGGCCAGCTGGCGCGCCAGACCACGGCCACGGGGCAGTCGGCTCCGTAGTGCGGAGTCAGCTCGGCCACCACACGCGGCAGCACGTGGATGGACAGGTGGATGGCCAGCACGGCCTGGGTGGCGGCAAAGTTCGCCAAGGATTCGGTGCTGGGCATGGCCGACGCGCGGCCCGAGGTGCGGGTGAGCACTACCGACTGGTTCAGGCCCGGCAGTGTCAGCTCGGCCTCCAGCGTGGCCGCCGCTGCCGCAAACGCGGGCACGCCGGGCGTGACGGTGTACGGAATGCCCAGCACCCGCAGGCCGCGCAGTTGCTCGCCCATGGCCGACCACACCGACAAATCGCCCGAGTGCAGGCGGGCCACATCCTGCCCGGCGGCGTGCGCGGCGCTGATCTCGGCCAGTATCTGCTCCAGTGAAAGTGATGCCGTATTGACGATGTGCGCACCGGGCGGGCAGTGGGCCAGCACGCCCTCGGGCACCAGGGAGCCTGCGTAGAGGCACACCGGGCTGGCGGCAATCCGGTCGCGGCCCCGCAGGGTTAAAAGATCGGGTGCGCCGGGGCCAGCGCCAATGAAGTGGACAGTCATTTCAGGGTATTTCCAGGGGTGGCAATGGCGGCAGTGGCCAGACCGTCGGGGCTGACGCAGCGGGCGGATACCAGGTTGGCGTTTGGTCCCGCCGCGGCCAGCGCGGCAGCTTCGGCTACGCTGTGCGCGCCGTAGCGGGCGGGCACATGGTCGCTGCGTGTGGCGGCTTGGGCTGCCAACTGTGGCAGGGGGATGGGGATGATGGGCAACTGCAGTTCGGCGGCGAGTTGCAGCAGGGCGGGGTGGTTGGCCTTGTCGGCGGCGGTGGACAGGGCGGTGAGGGGCGCGCTGTGGGTTTGTTGCGCAGCATGGAGAGCGGCGCGCAAAGATGCCACGCGGCTCCCGGCCCTAAACCCCAAGCCTGCCACGCTCACAGCACCACGCTCCACTGCACCACCGGGCGGCTGGGCTGCCAGCCGCGCATACGGCCTAGCGGCGTGGCCTGCGCCAGCTCGATACGCAAGAGGGTGCCGCCATGCTGGGCATGCAGTTGCAGCAGGGCGGATTCGGTTTCCAGCGTGACCGCGTTCACTACCAGGCGGCAGCCTGCGGGGGCTGCGGACTGCAAGCTGCCGAACAAGGCCGCATCAAAACCACCGCCAACAAAAATGGCATGGGGTGTGGGCAGGCCAGCCAGCAGGTCTTGCGCGGCGCCAAAGTGCACGCACAGGCGGTGGTCGATGCCGAAGGATGCGGCGTTGGCGCGGATGTTCACCACGCGCTCGGCATGCTGCTCCACCGCGCTGGCCGTGCCGCCCGCCAGGCACCATTCCACCGATACCGAACCCGAGCCTGCGCCCAGGTCCCACAGGTGTTCGCCGGGGCGGGGTGCCAGGGCGCTGAGGGTGAGGGCGCGGATGGGCGACTTGGTGATTTGTCCGTCGTGGGCAAAGCTACTGTCGGGTATGCCGGGGGCGCGCGGCAAGCCCAGGAGACCGACGACTTCAATGGCCACGGCCACCGGGTTTTGGATGTCTGCAAAGTCCAGCGCGCTAGCCGCGCACTGGCGTATGCGTTCGCGCGGGCCGCCCAGAGCTTCCAGCACCCACACGCTGGACGCACCCGCGCCTTGCTGGACCAGCCACTGCGCAAAATCGCACACCGCCGGGCCATCGCGCAGCAGGCATAGCAGTTGCGCACCGTTGTGCAATGCAGAGCGGCTGCGGGCAAAGGGCGCGGCGTGCAGACCAAAGCAGTGCACGGTTTCCAGCCGCCATGCCAGGCGCGATGCGGCTATTGAGAAGGTAGACGGTGCCGGAAAAGCCTGCCATTCGCCGGGCAGCAGGTGGCTTGCCAGGCTGCCGCCCGCGCCAAACCAGAACGGGTCGCCCGAGGCCAATACGGCCACCGGCTGGCCGCGCAAGGCCAGCACCGGGGCGATGTCAAAGGGCAGGGGCCATTCCAGGCCCCGGCTGCCCACTCCGGCCAGCGCCAGGTGCCGCGCGCCGCCGAAGACGTGCTGCGCCTGGGCCAGGGCCGAGCGGCTACCATCGCCAAGGCCATGCAGACCATCTTCTCCGATACCTATGATTGACAGCCAGGGTTCAGCCATTCCGCAGGTCCTTCCACGCGTGCTTGTATTGGGCGGCACCACGGAGGCCAGCCGCCTGGCCCAGGCCTTGGCGCAGGCGGGCGTGGACGGCATATTTTCGTATGCAGGCCGTACCAGCGCGCCCGTCGCCCAGCCGCTGCCCACCCGCGTGGGGGGCTTTGGTGGGGTGGCGGGTTTGCAGGCTTTTTTGCAGGTTGAGCGCATCACCCACGTTGTGGATGCCACCCACCCGTTTGCCGCGCAAATGAGCAGCCACGCCGTGCAGGCCTGTGCCGCTGCAGGCGTGCTCCTGCTGGTGCTGGAGCGGCCCGCGTGGCAGGCCCAGAGCGGCGATGTGTGGCAACACGTGCTGGACATCGCTGCTGCGGTGCAGGCCTTGCCCGCCACGCCTGCCCGTGTGTTCCTGGCCATTGGCCGCCAGCACCTGGCACCGTTTTTGGCATGTGCGCAGCATTGGTACCTGTTGCGGCTGGTGGACCCGGTGCTGGACTTGCCTGCCGAGCGTGGCGAGGTGGTGCTGGACCGGGGGCCGTTCACCCTGGAGGGCGACCGTGCTTTGCTGCAGGCGCACGGCATCACACATGTGGTGTCCAAAAACTCGGGTGGCGCGGGTGCGCAGGCCAAGCTGACGGCGGCGCGGGAGCTGGGTTTGCCGGTAATTTTGATCGACCGGCCTTTCATTCCCGTGCGCCAGACAGTTCACACCGTAAATGCCGCTTGCCAATGGATTACCTTGGCCTAATGCTATTGAATTCATAGCATGAAGCGCGGAGTATAGACGAAGCGGCCCACGCGGCGGGTAGTTGAGTTGCCCACAATCACCACGGTGCGCATGTCGGCCATCTCGGGCGTGGCCTCGGCCAGGGTGACGGTTCGCAGCTTTTCTTCCGGCGTGCTCACGGCGCGGGCAAAGGTGATGAGACGGTGGGGTCCGCAGGTTTCGCGCAATATCTCCAGCACGCGGCCAAAGGTGTGCGGGCGGCTGGCCGAGCGAGGGTTGTAGAACGCCATGGCAAAGTCAGCCCCGGCAGCGGCGCGCACGCGGGCTTCGATCAGCGCGGCGGGCTTGAGGTTGTCGCTGAGGTTGATGGCGCAAAAGTCGTGCCCCAGCGGCGCACCCGCTTTGGCTGCGGCGGCCAGCATGGCGGTGATGCCGGGCAGCACACGGATGTCCAGCGCCTGCCAATCGGGCTGGTTTTCCAGTGCCTCGAACACGGCGGAGGCCATGGCAAACACGCCTGGATCGCCGGACGATACGACCACCACGCGGCGGCCCTCAGCGGCCATCGCCAGGGCGGCGCGGGCGCGGTCCAGCTCGACCCGGTTGTCGGATGCATGCAGGGTCAGCCCTGTGCGCGGCGCGATGCGGGCGACGTAAGGGATATAACCCACGATGTCGGTGGCATCCGCCAATGTCTGCGTGACCTCGGGCGTGACCAGGGTGGGGTCACCGGGGCCCAGGCCCGCGATGCACAGCCAACCGCTGCTCATTCCAGCACCTCGGGCCGGCGGCCATGGCCATGCACCAGCACGATGGCGAAGTAGGGGCAGTCGGTGCCATCCACCTCGGCCAGCGGCACGACACGCTCACCCGGCATGGTGCCGCGCTCTACCAGCCAGGCCTGGTCCAGGCGGCCCGCCTTGGCGAGTGCATTGCGTACGCGGGGCAGGTTGCGGCCCGTCTTCATGATCACCAGGGCATCGGCAGACTGCATGTGGCGCAGCAGTTCGGCCTCGGGCAGCGTGCCCATCAGTACCACCAGCACATCATCGCCCCAGGTGATGGGCGTGCCAGTGGCCGACCAGCAGCCCACCATGCCGGGAATGCCGGGAATCACCTGCACCTCGGCCCGGCCTTTGAGGCGGGTGTAGAGGTGCATGAAGGAGCCGTAAAAAAACGGGTCGCCTTCGCACAGCACCAGTACGTCCTCGGTTTGCGCCAGGGTCGCCAGGCGGGTGGTCCAGTCGTCGTAGAACGCCGCCAGGCAGGCGATGTATTCGGGGCTGTCGAACGGCAGCTCGGTGGTCACCGGGTATTCCATCGCGTACTCGATGGCGTTGGGGGCCAGCATGCCGTCCACGATGCGCCGGGCCTGGCCCGGGCGGCCCTTTTTGCGGAAATACGCCACATGGCGGGCGCTGCGGATGGCGCGGTCGGCGCGCACGCTCATCAGGTCCGGATCACCGGGGCCCAAGCCCGCGCAGAGGATGCGGCCCATCAGATTTCCCTCCGGCAAGCGAGTGCATTCACGGCAGCGACGGTGATGGCGCTGCCACCCAGGCGGCCTTGCACCACCATGGCGGGCACGGGCGGTGCAGCCATCAGCGCGGCCTTGGATTCGGCCGCACCCACAAAGCCCACCGGGCAGCCGATGATGGCCGCCGGACGCGGGCAACTGGGGTCTTGCAGCATGTTGAGCAGGTGGAACAGCGCGGTGGGGGCATTGCCGATGGCTACCACCGCACCGGCGAGATGGGGCCGCCACAGCTCCAATGCGGCAGCGCTGCGGGTGGTGCCCATGCTTTGGGCCAGGTCGCGTACCTTGGCATCGTTCAGCGTGCAAATGACAGCGTTGTCGGCGGGCAGGCGGCTGCGGGTAATGCCCTCGCTGACCATACGCACGTCGCACAGGATGGGCGCACCGGCTTCCAGGGCCGCGCGGGTGGCTTCGGCCATGCCTTCAGAAAAGCGCACTTGGGCTTCCAGCCCGACCATGCCGGTGGCGTGCACCATGCGGACCACGGCCAGCTCTTCTATGGGGTTGAAGCGGACCAGGTCGGCCTCGGCCCGGATGATGGCAAAGGACTGGCGGTAGATGGCTGCGCCATCGGTTTCAAATACGTGGGGCATCGAGCGTCGGGAACAAAGAGGAAGCAATCGTTTCGGGTGCCAAGGCCAGCAGATCGGGTGCTGAGGCTGCTGTGCCGTGGCGAACCAGGTTGAAGCCTGCCGGTGTGGCCACCAATGTCAGGGCAGCACGCGGGTGCGCGCAGCCCTTGCTGCAGCCGGACACATGCAGCAACTGGTCCATAGGAACCAAATGTGCCAGTGCGCGGGCTAGCGGACGGGTGGCCGCGGCGGCTTGCAGGCAGCCGGGTGCGCCGGTGCAGGCGACCACCCTCAGGCGGGCATCCAAGGGCAGGGTGACCAGGCCGGCTACATCGGGCGCATGCTGCAAGCCCTCTACCAGCAGCATGCGCCAGGGAGTCAGCCGCAGTGCACCCAAAGTAGACAGGGAGGCCAGGGTGTGGGCTTGTAACTGGCCAAATTCTGCACCTACCAGCCAGCCGATGGCGTTTGCACCTGGCTGGGGTGGGGCAGCGGTGGCTGACACATCGGTGCTGCTCTGAAAGCGTTCTGGCATGGCATGCTGGGGGGCCAGCGCCGCCATCCGTTTGCCGCCCTGCGCTACGAACCAGTGCGCCAGCGCCATCGCTGCGGGTACAACTTCTCCGGCGCTGACGCAGCTGCCCGTGGCATAGCCCTCAGCGCGCACGGTGTAGCCGCTGGGGCCGCGTTCGATGCGGATGTCGGCCGGGCTGGCCCGCAGCACCGCTTGCACGCCGCAGTCCACCGCGAAGCCGAACTTACCAGGCAGTGCGGGGGCATCCGGGGCGGCCAGGGCTTTGGCCAGTGCAGAGGCGATGGTTTGCGTGCCGTCATCCGGCTGCCAGAAAGGGTTGACGAGGATGTTGCGCCGGGATTCCTGGTCTGCACTGCCGTCCACCAGACCCAGGGCGTGCAGGCCTTGCAGCAAGGCGGCGTGGGATTCGGGATGGACACCGCGCAGTTGCAGGTTGGCTCGGCTGGTCAAGTCCAGCAGGCCATTGCCATACTGGCGGGCCAGCGCGGCGATACCGGCGGCCTGGGCCGGTGTGAGCCTGCCAGCATGTGGGCGCACCCTGACCACCAGGCCGTCGCCCGACAGCATCGGACGCAGGGCACCAGGGCACCAGCCTTTGACCTGCGGCGGTGGTGCGGTGGCCAAGGGTGGCGTGGAGGGCGAGGCTGTGGCGATTCGCATCCGGAGGCGGCTGGTTTCTGGGTGGTGGTGGGGCGGTAGAGGGGCGGTAGTAGGACGAATATCGCGCCCGTCAGCGCAAACGCCGGGTGTGCGCGGGCTGCTGGAGGGGGCAACCCGCTCCTCGGGGCAAGCCTTTGAGTATCGCATTAGTGCCGGGTTGCCGGTCCTGGGGGCTGCGCAGCGGAAACTGGCGGCCAGTGGGCTAACCCGCTCGCTGAGGCTCGGGTGCAAAAATTTATAAGAAATAGGGTGAAAGCGCATGTATTGCATGCGCTTTTAGCTATTAAAATAATAGCAAATACAAAGTGGGCTCTATCCATCTTTACCACCTCTTCACTGCCACGACCGGTACAGGCATTGAATTTTGGGGGTGTGGGCGGTATCTACTGTGCAACTCCCACCACTGTTGAGGTTTCCATGAATACCCAAGAACGCGACCAACTGAGCCGCTTTTTGCAGCAACTTGGCCAGGCACAGGCCGCCGCGCTGGACGCTGAGGCGCAGACGCTGATAGGCACCGCGGTAGCACGCCAGCCTGACGCGGCCTATCTGCTGGTGCAGCGCTGCCTGCTGCAAGACAACGCCTTGCAAGCGGCCCAGGCGCAGATCGCCAGCCTGCAAACCGAGCTGCAGCAGGCCAGGTCAGCAGCCGCCACAGCACCCGCAAGCGCTAATTTTCTGGATGCCAACGGCTGGGGCCGGGCACCCGTAGCGCCATCGTATGCGGCGGCGCCGTCGGCGGCCTATGCACCCGCAGCACCTGCTTACCCACAGGCGGCACCGGTTGCGCCAGCGCCCTCGCGCTTCCAGGCCCCCAGCTTTCTGACCAGCATGGCGACCACCGCTGCAGGCGTGGCGGCAGGAGCGTTTTTATTCCAGGGGATTGAGAGCCTGGTGGGCCACCATGGCAGCAATGCGTTGGCGGGCACACCGGCTTCGGCTTTTGGCTTGAGTGAGCCAACGGCGGCTGCACCCGAGGCGGCGCAATCCGTCGCGGATGCCAACACCGACGTGTTTGGCAACGACGACGGGCTGGATGTCGGTGGTGACAGCGGCGGTGACAGCTCCAGCGACTGGGCCTGAGCTTATTTAAGCGGAATGGCCGTGCCGCGGTCTACCGCCACGGCAGTGACGGCATTTTGCGGCGAGCCGTCGATCAGCTTGTCGGAGTAGGTCAGGTAGACCAGGGCGTTGCGCTTTGTGTCCACCATGCGCACGATGCGCAGCTTTTTGAACAAGATAGACAGGCGCTCGTTGAATACTTCGTCGCTTTGCGGCAGCGGCTTGGTGAAGCTGATCGGGCCGACCTGGCGGCAGGCAATCGAGGCCTCGGCCTTGTCTTCTGCCAGGCCCAGTCCACCTTTGATGCCGCCGGTTTTGGCCCGCGACACAAAGCAGGTCACGCCCTGCACCAGCGGGTCGTCATAGGCTTCGACGACGATTTTGTGGTCCGGTCCAATCCATTGAAACGCCGTATCGACCGAACCGATTTGCTCGGCCTGGGCGGCTATGCAGGTGGTAGCCAATGCCAAGCTGATAGTCCATAGTTTCATCCGTATCTCCAATGTCAGCGCAGGGCTTCGGGCAGTTCGATTTTTACTTCCAGCACTTCCAGGTTGTCCTGGCGCTCCAGATGCACTTTGATGTCTTCGGCGTTGATCGACACGTACTTGGAGATGACCGCCAGTAATTCGCGCTGTAGGGCGGGCAGGTAGTCGGGGCGGCTGGCACCCCGGCCACTGCGCTCGTGCGCCAGAATGATTTGCAGCCGCTCTTTGGCCACCGAGGCGGTTTTTTTCTTCTCGCCCAAGAAGAACGACAGGAAAGACATGGCTTATTTCCCTCCGAAAAGGCGCTTGAAAAACCCGGGCTTGACGGCTTCGACAAAACGCATGGGCTTGTCTTCGCCCAAAAACCGCGACACCACGTCCTTGTAGGCTTCCGATACATCGGTTTCAGTCAAGTGGATGGCGGGCAGGCCCTGGTTGGACGCCTGCAGCACGGTTTCCGACTCGGGAATCACACCCATCAGCGGGATGCGCAGAATGTCCTGTATGTCTTCCAGCGACAGCATGTGGCCGTCTTCTACCCGCACCGGGTTGTAGCGGGTGATAACCAGGTGCTCTTTGATGGGCTCTTTGCCTTCGATGGCGCGCTTGGTCTTGGAGCCCAGCATGCCCAGAATGCGGTCGGAGTCGCGTACCGATGAGACTTCGGGGTTGGTCACCACCAGGGCTTCATCGGCAAAGTGCATGGCCATCAGCGCGCCGGTCTCTATGCCCGCGGGCGAGTCGCAAACGATGTACTCAAAGCCCATGTCGCCCAGGTCTTTCAGCACCCGCTCCACGCCGTCTTGCGTCAGCGCGTCTTTGTCGCGGGTTTGCGAGGCGGCCAGCACAAACAGGTTGTCGCACTGCTTGTCCTTGATCAGGGCCTGGTTCAGGTTGGCTTCGTTGTGGATCACGTTGATCAGGTCGTACACCACGCGGCGTTCGCAGCCCATGATCAGGTCGAGGTTGCGCAGGCCGACATCAAAGTCGATCACGGCGGTTTTATGGCCGCGTAGCGCGAGGCCGGAGGCAAAGCTGGCGCTGGTGGTGGTTTTGCCAACGCCACCTTTGCCGGATGTCACCACAATGATCTTGGTCATGGGTTGCGGGTCTTTCAGGGTTCTGGGTTTGAATAGGGTTGCAGATGCGGGCGGCGGGCGGCGCACAGGGTTTTGCCTGCGTCGCGTCGCCATTACAGGGCTTCCATGACCAGCTTTTCGCTGAGCAGCCGCACCTGGGCGGGTTTGCCCAGCACCTCGGCGGGCAGGGGGATTTCGGACGTGCGGTACACACCGGCGATGGATACCAACTCGGCCTCCAGGCAGGTGCTGAAAATACGGGCATCTTCATTGCCCTTGGCACCGGCAATGGCGCGGCCGCGCAACGGGGCGTACACATGGATGCTGCCATCGGCCAGCACCTCGGCCCCGTTGCTGACCATGGCCAGCACCACCAGGTCGCTGCCTCGGGCGTACACCTGCTGGCCCGAGCGCAAGGGCTTGTCGATGACCAGTGCGCCGCTGGGCACCACCGCGGCGGGTTCGGGCGCAGGCGCGGCCACCGGGGGCGCAGCGGGGGGCAGGGGCGCGGCGTTGGTGATGTCGGGTGCGTCTACCAGCCCGGCCTGCACAGCCATCTGCCGCTGGGCTGGGCTGCCGCCATGCACGGCAATCGGTTGCATGCGGTAGCTGCGCAACAGCTCGACCAGCAGCTTGAAGTTGATGGGGTCGGCGTTGTCGGCTACCGGCAGCAGGTTGATGACGACCGGGTCCTGGTCGAAAAAATCGGGGGTATCGCCAAAGCGGGCTTCCATCTCCTTGGCCAGTGCGGCCAGGTCGGCGGTTTTCAGCACCACCGCAATCAGGGGCAGCGTGGCGCTTTTCAGGTCAAAGCAGGCCCGGGCAGGCCCGGCGGTTACAGACGACATGGATGGAGTAGGGGGGAAGGACGACAAAGGCACGATTTTACCGCCCATGCCGTCCCACTCCGCTGAGGACTCAGGCCGCAGCCACCCGTTGCGCCAGGTGCGCCAGGGCTTCTTCTACCTGGTCCACCAGGATCAAACACAGGTCGCCAGGCTGCAAGCGCGCCAGGGCGTGGTCGATGGCGATAAATTCGCCGTAAATCTCGTCCACCGTGCGGGTGCGTTGGGCGTTGGCCAGGCCTTCGCGCAGCAGCTTGACCACTTCGCCGTCGGCACGGCCGCGCTGGCAGGCGTCTTCGAACAGGATCACGTCGTCAAACGCGTCGCCCAAAATCACCGTTTGCTCGCGGATGTCTTCGTCGCGCCGGTCGCCCGCGCCGCTAATGACCACCGAGCGGCGCTTGGCGGGCATGGCTTCCACCGCGGAGACCAGGGCGCGCATGGCATCCGGGTTGTGGCCGTAGTCGGCAATCACTGTGGCACCCTTGTAGTCCATCACGTTAAAGCGGCCCGGCGCGTTGTCGGCATCGTTGGAAAAGCTCGACAGACCCCGGCGGATGGTGTCCCAGTTCATGCCCACGCCCCAGGCGGCGGCCACGGCAGCCATGGCGTTGTCCACCTGGAAAGAAATGGTGCCTGCACGCGTCAGCGGTACATCGCGCAGGGCGATCTGCTCGCGCCACGATCCCACGGCCGCCACGATGTAGTCACCATCGACATATACCGTGCGCCGCCCTTGGGCGCGGTGGGTGGCCATCACCGGGTGGTGGCGGTCGGCGGTGAAGTAGATGACGTTGCCAGGGCAAACCGAAGCCATGGCGGCCACGATGGGGTCGGCGGCATTCAGCACGGCGTAGCCGGTGGCGGGCACGTTTTGCACGATGATGCGCTTGAGCACCGCCAGGTCTTCCACCGTGGTGATGTAGTTCAGGCCCAGGTGGTCGCCCGCGCCGATGTTAGTGACCACGGCCACCTGGCAGCGGTCAAAGCCCAGGCCTTCGCGCAGCATGCCGCCGCGGGCGGTTTCAAACACGGCTGCGTCCACGTCGGGGTGCATCAGTACATTGCGGGCGCTTTTGGGGCCCGAGCAGTCGCCGCTGTCGATCTGTCGGCCATTCACGTACACGCCATCGGTGTTGGTCATGCCCACGCGCAGGCCGCCGCTGGTGAACAGGTGGGCGATCAGCCGGGCGGTGGTGGTTTTGCCGTTGGTGCCGGTGACGGCCACCACCGGGATGCGGCCATCGTCGCCCGCGGCGTACAGGTTGCTAATCATGGCCTCGCCCACATTGCGGCCTTTGCCGAACGAGGGCGAAATGTGCATGCGCAGGCCGGGCGCGGCGTTCACTTCCACAATGCCGCCGTGCTGGTCTTCCAGCGGCTTGAGCATGCTTTCGCAGACCACGTCCACGCCGCAGATGTGCAGGCCGATCATTTGTGCTGCGGCCACCGCCTGGGCGGCCACGGCGGGGTGCACATCGTCGGTGACATCGGTGGCGGTGCCGCCGGTGCTCAGGTTGGCGTTGTTGCGCAGAATGACGCGGCGGCCAATGGCGGGCACCGATTCCGGGGCCAGGTCTTGCAGCGCCAGCCGGGCGATGGCGATGTCGTCAAAGCGGATCTTGGTCAGCGAGGTGGCATGGCCTTCGCCGCGCTTGGGGTCGGAATTGACGATGTCCACCAGCTCGCGCACGGTGTGCACACCGTCGCCCAGCACCTGTGGCGGGTCGCGGCGGGCCGCAGCCACCAGCTTGTTGCCCACCACCAGCAGGCGAAAGTCACTGCCGGGCAAGAATTTCTCGACCATCACTTCGCCGATTTCGGCGGCCGCCGCAAAGGCCACATCCAGGTGTGCACGGTCCACGATGTTGACCGTGACGCCCTTGCCCTGGTTGCCGTCTTGCGGCTTCACCACCACGGGCAGGCCTATTTCCATCGCCACTGCCCAAGCTTCTTCCAGTGTTTCCACCGGGCGGCCTAGCGGCACGGGCACGCCGGCAGCGTGCAGCAGCTTTTTGGTCAGGTCTTTGTCCTGGGCGATGGCCTCGGACACGGCGCTTGTCAGGTCGAACTCTGCCGCCTGTATGCGGCGCTGGCGGGAACCCCAGCCAAATTGCACCATGCTGCCCTTGGTCAGGCGGCGGTAGGGGATGCCCCGGGCCACAGCGGCATCCACGATGGCCCCGGTGCTAGGGCCCATGCGCTCGTCTTCGTCTGTTTCGCGCAGTTGGGCGATGGCAGCATCTTTGTCGAATGCGGTGTGGTTCAGCGCGGCGTGGACCAGGGCCTGGGCCAGTTCCAGCGCCTGGCGGCCCACGGCTTCTTCGCTGTATTCCACCACCACTTGGTAGATGCCAGTCTGTTCAGTGGCCGAGGTGCGGCTGAAAGTCACCGGGCAGCCCGCCTGGGCCTGCAGCGCCAGCGTGGCGGCTTCCAGTACATGGGCTAGTGACACCGAGCCGTGTTCAAGGTGCGGGCGCAGCGGCCCGATGGCCGGGAACAGGGCGCGCACGGCAACCTCGAACCCGGGGAGCTGGGCAATGTCCTGCTCAGTTTCCGCGCAGGCCACCACGGCTTCCACCGCGGTGTGGCGGCTCCAGAGATTGGGGCCGCGCAGGGCCCGGATGCGTGAGACTTCCATCAGTCGGTCTTTCTATCTTCTTGTTCGGTGCGGGGGGCGGCCGGGGGCAGGGTGGGGCGGACAGGAGGCGTGGGGCGCACGGTGGGCAGGTCCAGTTCGAAGGTCTTGAGCCCGGCCACGATCAGATCGGGCGAAATATCCATCGCCCAGGCGGCGGCAATCGAGGCCAGGATGGGCTCCAGCTGTGCCGGGGTGGTCCAGTTGGCGGTGAGCCGCTCCAGGTTGACCAGCGGCACTTCGGCGCTGCCGGTGGCCAGCATGATGTGGCCCTTATGGATGATGACTGCTCTGCCTTCTGTAGCGCGGTGTGCAATGGTGGCGGGCAGTAGCGGGTCAATTCCATACAAAATGGCAGAGCCGTCGCACAGTTCGGCCATGGCGGCCACGCGCTCGTCCACAGCATTCAGCACCGCCACGCCATCGGCCAGCACCACGTCCACCTGGGTGCGCAGCACTTTCACCAGTTGCTCTTCTTCGGTGATGTCGAATTCGGTCAGCGTGGAGGCACCGCCCAGGTCGGTGACGATGCCGACGGTGCAGCGGTCGTAGGCCAGGCCGTCGCGCAGGATGCTGGCGGCCCCGTTTTCGATGACGGCGGCTTCCATCGAGCGGTTGATCAGCAGGCGGTGGGCCGGTTCCCAGTGGGCGCAGTCCTTGGTTTCGATGCGCCGGGTGTCCAGAAACAAGCCGTCGCGACAGGCCAGGCCCACACGCTTGCCGCTAAGGTGCAGCAGCCAGGCCACCAGCCGGGCGATGGTGTGCGTGCCCTGGGTACCGGCCACGCCCACGATGGGGATGCGGCCGGTCTCGTCTTCGTCAAACAGGTGGTCCACGATGGCCCGGCCCACCGGGCGGGGCGAGCCCTCGGCGGGTTTCAGGTGCATCAGCAAGCCGGGGCCGGCGTTGACTTCCACAATCGCGCCACCCTGGGCCCCCAGGGGCTTGGAGATGTCTTCGCACACCACGTCTACCCCGGCAATGTCCAGCCCGACGATGCGTGCGGCCAGCGACACGATGTGGTCTACCTCGGGGTGCATCAGGTCGGTGCAGTCTATGGCGACGTTGCCGTTGCGTTGGATCAGCACCTGTTTGCCCGCGGCGGGCACCGCGTCGGGCGTGAGGCCCTGGCGCTGTAGGTCCAGCAGCACGGCTTCGTCGTTAAAGGTGTCGATCAGGCCCAGCGGCGCGTCTTCGTGGGTGCCACGGCGTGGGTCGGTGTTGATGTGCGCATCCACCAGCTCGGCCACGGTAGATTGGCCGTTGCCGGTGACCCAGGCGACCGAACCCCGGGCGGCCGCCACGACCTTGCCGCCCACCACCAGCAGGCGGTGTTCGTTGCCGCGCACGAAACGCTCCACCAGTACCTCGCTGCCATGCTGTTCGGCCACCAGGTAGGCGGCTTCCACATCGGCCTGGGTGCTCAAGTCCAGTGCCACGCCCCGGCCATGGTTGCCATCGGACGGCTTCACCACCACCGGCAAGCCCACGTCTTGTGCGGCTTCCCAGGCGGCCTGCGGGCTGTCGACCACCACGCCTTCGGGCACGGGCACACCGCAAGACTGCAGCAGGGTCTT
Source organism: Rhodoferax sp. RT5P35 (assembly GCF_056521385.1). NCBI lineage: Bacteria > Pseudomonadati > Pseudomonadota > Betaproteobacteria > Burkholderiales > Comamonadaceae > Rhodoferax > Rhodoferax sp. RT5P35. Next base: position 29,712 of record NZ_JBWMAX010000007.1, read on the forward strand.
GGTCAGGTCCTTGTCGTGGGCAATGCCCTCGGCGATGGCGCTGGTGAATTCGGTTTCGGCCGTCCAGATGCGGCGCTGGCGGGCACCGTGGCCCAGTTGCACCAGGTTGCCGTCGTTCAGGCGGATGTGCGGGATGCCGCGGTCGGTGGCGGCGGCCACGATGCAGGCGGTGCTGGGGCCCAGGTAGCAGTCGTCCACCTCGGCGCGCACGGCGGCCACGGCAGCAGCCACGTCAAATGGCTGGTCGTTGATGGCCGCCATGATCAGTCGGTGGCCCTGGGCCAGGGCGCAGCGGGCGACCTGCTCGTCGCGGGCCCGGAACACCATGCGGTACACGCCGCGTTGCGAGGTGCTGCGCGTTTGGCCAAAGCCGGTGGGCATGCCCGCCAGGTTCAGCAGCTCGATGACCACGTGCTCCAGCGTATGCCCGGCCCATGTGCCTTCCACCAGCCGCTGCAGAAAGCCCCCGCGCTCGCCCACGCCACAGTGGTGCTCCACCAGGGCGGGCAGCAGGGCGACCAGGCGGTCGGTGAAGCCGGGCAGCAGGTTGGAGGGAAATTCTTCCAGCTCTCCCAGGTCGAGCCAGACTTCGAGGGCGGGCCGGTAGGTCCAGATGTTGGGGCCACGCAAATAATTGATGCGCAGCAGTTGGATGTCGTCCTTGGGGCTCATGTTTTTGGCGTAAGGTTTTGGCGTAAGTACTGTCCGGGCGGCCCGGCTGCTGGTGGCTGATGTGCGCAGGTGCATATGGTAATTAGAAATGGACTTGGCATCGGCGAGAATCTGGTGCCCCGACGAAGCACCGGCGCTTGGCCAGAAATCTCAGGGTCCCCACATACATGCAACACCATCATCCCGTCGAATTAAGCAGTGGCTTGCAATCGCAGCTCCTTCCCCATGAGAACGCCCTAGTCAGCTTGGCCGTTGACCTGGACACCCAGCTGCGCTTTGCGTCTGGGCTGCTGGCCCTGACCGACCAGCGCCTGCTGAGCCACCAAAGCGGTGAATGGCAAGCCTGGCCGCTCACGCCCGACCTGGCTCTGCGCCACTCGGACCACGCCGGTGTCGGCACCCTGGAGCTGCATAACGCCCACACCCGGCTGGCCCGTTGGCGCTATACCCTGGGGGTAGACGCCCAGGCGCTCAAGCTCGTCAAACTGTTCGAACACCGCCTGAAGCCCGTGGAAGCCAGCCTGGACGAACCCGGCCAATGCCCCACCTGCTACGCCCCGCTGCCGCCCGACAGCGACGAATGCGCGGTGTGTACCCGAGAGCTCAACACCGTGCCCAGCACCTGGGTGCTGCTGCGGCTGTGGCGCTTTGCCAAGCCCTACCAGGGTAAATTGCTCACCGGCTTCCTTCTGATGCTGGCCTCCACCGCCGCCACGCTGGTGCCGCCGTATTTGACGATTCCGCTCATGGACGAGGTGCTGATCCCGTTTCAGAGCGGCAAACAGATCGACATTGCGCAGGTGAAGTGGCTTCTGATCGGGCTGCTGGGCTCGGCGCTGCTAGCCTGGAGCCTGGGCTGGATACGCACCTGGCTGCTGGCCCTGGTGTCCGAGCGCATTGCCGCCGACCTGCGCACCACCGCCTTTGAGCACCTGCTGGGCCTGTCACTCGACTACTTTGGTGCCAAGCGCACCGGCGACCTGATCGCCCGCATCGGCTCGGAGACCGACCGCATTTCGGTGTTTTTGTCGCTGCACGCACTGGACTTCGCCACCGACGTGCTGATGCTGCTGATGACCTCGGCCATCCTGTTCTCCATCAACCCCTGGCTGGCCTTGGTCACCTTGTTGCCGCTGCCCTTCATCGCCTGGATGATCCACGCGGTACGCGACCGTCTGCGTACCGGTTTCGAGAAGATCGACCGGGTTTGGGGCGAGGTCACCAATGTGCTGGCCGACACCATTCCCGGTATCCGCGTGGTCAAGGCTTTCGCCCAGGAGCGCCGCGAGGCAGACCGCTTTCATTCCGCCAACCAGGCCAATCTGGCGGTGAACGACCGGCTCAATAAGACCTGGAGCCTGTTCACCCCTACCGTGTCGCTACTGACCGACATCGGCCTGCTGGTGGTCTGGGCGTTCGGCATCTGGCAGGTCAGCAAGGGCCAAATCACCGTAGGTGTGTTGATCGCCTTTTTGGCCTACATCGGCCGCTTCTACACCCGGCTGGACTCGATGAGCCGCATCGTTTCGGTGACGCAAAAGGCCGCTGCCGGGGCCAAGCGGATTTTTGACATCCTGGACCACGTGTCCAATGTGCCTGAGCCTGCCCAGCCGGTTCCCGTCAACAACGTCGAACGTGGCAAAGGTGCGGTAAGAGGCCAGATCGAGATGAAGCGCATTGGCTTCCGCTACGGCAACCGCGCCGTCATCCGCGAGCTGGACTTGGTCATCCGCCCCGGCGAAATGATCGGCCTGGTAGGCCACAGTGGCTCGGGCAAAAGCACGCTGGTCAATTTGATCTGCCGCTTCTACGACGTGACCGACGGCTCTATCCAGGTGGACGGCACCGATATCCGCCGTTACGCCGTGGCCGACTACCGGCGCAACATCGGCCTGGTGCTGCAAGAGCCGTTTCTGTTCTTTGGCACCATCGCCGAGAACATCGCCTACGGCAAGCCAGATGCCACCCGGCGCGAAATCGTGGCCGCGGCCCGTGCCGCCAACGCACATGAGTTCATCTTGCGTCTGCCCCAGGGCTACGACTCGTTGGTGGGCGAACGCGGCCAGGGCCTGTCGGGCGGCGAGCGCCAGCGCATCTCGATTGCCCGGGCGCTGCTGATCGACCCGCGCATTTTGATCCTGGACGAAGCCACATCCTCGGTGGACACCGAAACCGAAAACGAAATCCAGAAGGCGCTGGACAACCTGGTGCAAGGCCGCACCACCATCGCCATCGCCCACCGCCTGTCCACCCTGCGCAAGGCCGACCGCCTGGTGGTGATGGACCGGGGCCGCGTGGTCGAGGTCGGCCCGCACGAAGAGCTGATGGCCCGCGAAGGTGCGTATTGGCGGCTGTACCAGGCGCAACTGCGCCGCACCGAGAGCGAAGACGAAGGCCTGAGCCTGTCGCGCCCCGTAGAACACTCCGCCCACCCTGCCGGAGGCTGATGAAACACCCCCAGGCTACACACTGCGTGTTTCCGCCAACCCCTTTGCAGGGGGCGATGCCAGTGGCTCGGCAAAGCCGGTTCTACGGCATCCCACGAATAAGTGTGTTCTGACTGTTGACGAGTGACTATCTGAGTGACTATCTATGAGCAATAACATCCCTGATTTCCTGCTGGAACGCGATGCGTTCGGCCGCTTGGCCGTGGTTTTCACTACCGGCGAACGCCATGAAGGCGTGGTGCCGGTGCGCGCCTTTCCGATTGCCGCGCCGGACGAGGGCGTATCCCTGGTCGGCACCGAGGGCCATGAGCTGGTGTGGATTGACAGCCTCAGCGCCTTGCCGCCCGCCACCCGCAGCCTGCTGGAGGAGGAGCTGGCCACCCGCGAATTTGTGCCCGAAATCCTGCGGGTCAAGGCTGTGTCCACCTTCTCCACGCCCAGCGTCTGGACGGTGGAAACCGACCGTGGCGACACCGACTTTGTGCTTAAGACCGAGGAAGACATCCGCCGCCTGGGCCGTACCGGCTTGCTGATCGCCGGTGGCGCAGGCGTGCAGTTCGGCGTGCGCGACATGACCGCGCTGGACCGGGGCTCGCGCAGGCTGCTGGAGCGATTCTTGTAACGCAGCACCTACCAGCCGGGACGCAGCCCATCAGGGATACCGTGGAACTGGCTTCGCCAGGCCACAGATATCGCCCCCTGCAAGGGGGGTGGCGGCTACACGCAGTGGGCAAGCCTGGGGATGTTCTAGAAACTTTTTTAAATTAATTTAAAAAAGACCCTAAATAACCCCGCATTTCTGCCGTTAACCAAAGTACGAGGTCTGAAAAAAGTATCCACAGACTCCCTTACCTGGTGAACACAATGCAAATCCCTCCTGTCGAACGTACCGTGAACTGGCCGCCCGCTGCGGCTGGCACGCGTTCTGGCGCGGGGTCTGCGGCGGCCCAGGGGCCCAATACCCAGCCGGTGACGGCGGCCATCCAGGAAGAAACCACCAAGGTGGAGGCGGCTAGCAAGCCCACCCCGTCGGTCAAACTCATCATTTCGACCACCCAGGAAGACATCGCCAAGCTGGAAGCGGCAGCCCAGGCCCGTACGGCCGTGCGGGCCGTGCCCAAAGGCGAGGCGGCAGAGACCAATGCGGTGAAAGCGGTGGGCGGCGTGCAAGCCAGCACGCCCACGGCGGCTACCGCGGCAGTCAGCCAAAAGGTAGCGGCCACCGAAACCGGCAAAAAGCCTGACAACGGCCTGCAAAACGAATCCCCCGAAAGCGCCGCCAAAGCCGCCAAGCTGCTGGAAGCCGGGAAAGAACCCGGCCCGAACCAGCCGCTGAGCACCGAAAAAGGCCCGTCTACCGACTGGACCACCACGCCCAAGGCGGTGGAAAAGAAACCCGAGAATCCGCCGCCCGAGCCGATCTCCAAGAAGCTGCTGGACTTTTTGCAACTGCTGTGGCGGGCCGGTGGCAATGCCATTGATGTGGCGCATACCGCCAACCAGACCCTCAACCCCGACAAGTTGGCCGAGGGGCCGCTAACCTACCAAGACCCGTCCGCTGTCAAGAAAACGACGGGGGTCTGATCCAAAAAGCCGCTCCCAGAGCGGCTTTTTTTATAGGGCGGTTTGTGCGATCTGGTAGCGCGCTACGGCGCCTGCGGGTTGCGGCTCCAGCGTCCAGCGCTGATTGTGGAATGCCGCCACGCCAGGACGGTGTGCTATTGAAATAATAGCACCTTGCGCAGATTCTACCTGCGCTAGAAGCCGTTTGTATATCAAATTTTCGGCTACGGCATCCAGCGCGCTGGTGGCTTCGTCGGCAAAAATCCAGCGCGGCTTTTTCAGCAGCACGCGGGCAACTGCCAGCCGCTGCTGCTCGCCGCCCGACAGCTTCTGGCCCCAGGCAGCCTCCTGGTCCAGCTGGTCGGCAAGGTTGGGCAGCAACGCATCTACCAAGGCCTGGCGCAGGGCCTCGTCGCTGTAGCCGCTGGCGGCGGTGGGGTAGGCCAGGGCGCTGCGCAAAGTGCCGTCGGGGAAGTAGGGGCGCTGGGGGATGAACATCGCATCGGCCGGTAGCGCAATTTGTCCGCTGCTGAACGGCCAGATAGCGGCAAACGCCCGGAACAGCGTGGATTTGCCGCTACCCGAGGGGCCGCTGAGCAAAATGTGGTCGCCGGGGCGGGCCTGCAGGTTGACACCATTCAGCAGCACGCTGCCGTCTGGCAGGCGCAATGTCAAGTCGCGGGCTTCCAGGGTGTTGTTTGCTACTGAATTCGTAGCTGCTTGTGCAGACGGTACCTGCGCTAGAGCCTGAATTTGTTCTTCAAATGAAGTCAGCCGGTCGGTGGTGGCGCGCCAGGTGGCCAGGCTGCTGTAGTTGTCGACAAACCAGCTCAGCGAGTCTTGCACCCGGCCAAACGCCGACGCAATCTGCATCAGCGTACCGAGCTGGATGGCACCGCTGAAAAACCGCGGTGCGGCCACGATGAACGGAAACACCACCGCCGCCTGGCCGAAGAAGCTGTTGAACCAGATCAGGCTTTTTTGTGCCTTCAGCAGCCGCAGGTAGTTGCTCAGCACGGCGGCAAAGCGCATGTCCAGGTGGGCGCGCTCGACCTTTTCGCCGTGGTCCAGCGCGATGGATTCGCTGTATTCGCGCACCCGCACCATGTGGTGCCGAAAGTCGGCCTCGACGCGCTGCTGCTGGAAGTTCAGTTTGATCTGCGGACGGCCAATGTAGAAGGTGATGATGCTGCCCGCCAGGCAGTACAGCAGGGCCATCCAGACCATGAAGCCGGGAACGAAGTATTCGCTGCCGCCCAGGTGAAACGAGAAGTCGCCCGACAGCCCCCACAAAATTCCGACAAAGCTGACCAACGTAACCACCGAATTCAACACGCCCATGCACAGGCCGATGGTCAGGCTGGTGAACTGGTTCAGGTCTTCCTGGATACGCTGGTCGGGGTTGTCCGGCCCGGCCTCGGGGTTGGCCTTGGCGAAGCGGGCCAGCTCCATCTTGTAGAAGGCCTGGTTGGACAGCCAGCGCCCCAGGTAGTGCGTGGTCATCCAGGCGCGCCAGCGCATTTCCAGCAGCTGCGTCAGGTAAAACTTGTACACCGCGAGCACGATCAGGGCAAAGGCGATGTAAGTGAAGCGCCCCAGCTGCTGCCAAAACACCGCCGCGTCCTTGTTTTGCAGCGCGTCGTAAAACACCTGGTTCCAGTTGTTCAGCAGTACCAGCAGGTAGACCCCCAGCAGGTTCAGCGCCACGATGGAGGCCAGCAGGGCGCGGGCCTTCCATTTTTCTTCGGACTGGAAGTACGGGATCGACAGCTTCCAGACTTGGGCGGTCTGGGCTTTCAGGTTGGCTAGGCGCATGGGATCTTTTATGAAGTGGGCGGGGCGGTGGACCCGCGCGCGGCGATTTAGTTCGCCGGGTTGGAAACACCGCTGCTCACGTGCCCGGCAGGCACGTGGCGGGCGGCGGAGTTGACGTGGCCGGTCTGGTCGTCGAAGAAAAAGTCGGGTTCGAACTCGCGTAGGAACTCGCCCTTGGGCAGGCCGCCGAGGAACATGGCCTCGTCCACCGCGATGTGCCAGTCCATCAGCGTCAGGATGGCGCGCTCGTGCGCCGGGGCGCTGCGGGCGGTGACCAGGGCGGTGCGGATGCGCATGTGCGGGTTGTTGGCCTGCTGTAGCCGGTTCAGCGCCACCAACAGCGGTTTGAACGGGCCGTCGGGCAGGGGCATGGTGGCTTTGTCGGACTCATGGCGTTGGAAAGCATCCAGCCCGTGGCTCTGGTAGACCCGCTCAGCCTCATCGCTGAACAACACGGCATCGCCGTCGAAGGCAATGCGCACTTCGTCGGGGTAGTTGTGGCCCGCCTGGGTCGATTCGGTCAGCACCCGCGCCGCCGGAAAGCCTGCCGCCAGCGCGTCGCGCACATCCTTCTCGTTGGCCGATAGAAACAGATGCGCGCCCAGTGCCCGCAGGTAGCCGTAAGGCGATCGACCTTGGGTAAACACGCCCCGCTCCAGGTGCAGACCGCCCGCTTTGCTGGAGCGAAATATGCGCATGCCGCTGACCGGGTCGTTGCGCGACAGGATCACCACCTCGACCCGTTTGATGCCGTCGTCGTTAAAAGCCAGCAGCTTCTTGACTAGCGAAAACGCCACACCCGGCTGTGCAGGCAGGTCCAGCCGGTCGAACTGCAGCTGCATGTAGGCCTTGTCGTCGCCCGCGTCGAACAGGCGGTTTTCTTCTTCGAGGTTGAACAGGGCGCGCGAGGAAATCGCCACCACCAGTTTGTCGTCGAGAGAGATCGGCATGGCTATTTCGCGAATTGGTTCAATTGAATAATCGGCATGAGGACCGCCAGCACGATCAGCATCACCACTAGCCCCATGGCCACGATCAGCAGCGGCTCCAGAATCGTCGCCAGGGCCATGGCGCGGCGCTGTACCTCGGTGCTGAGCTGCACGGCGGCGCGCTGCAGCATCACCGGCAACTGGCCGGTTTGCTCGCCCAGCCGGGCAAACATGGCCAGCAGGCCGGGAAAGCGTTTCTTTTGCGCCAGGGCCGAGGCCAGCGGCGCGCCTTCGCGCACCAGCACCAGGGCATCCAGCGCATCGGCGCGCATGGCGGTGTTGTTCAAGGTTTCGGCCGCGGCCTGCAGGGCTTTTAAGATCGGCACGCCTGCCGAGGCCAGCATCGCTAGCGTGCCGGAAAACCGCGCCGCGTTGTAGCCCCGGGCCAGCGGGCCGAGCAGGGGCAGCTTCAAAAAGCCGGCATCGATTTTTTGGCGCAATAAGGTGTTGGCGTATGCAGCGCGTGCGCTGATAGCTATTAAAATAATAGCAATCAACATCGCCCAGCCGTAGTTGCGCACCACATCGCTGATGGCCAGCATGGCCACCGTGAGAAAGGGCAGGGCGCGTTTGCTCCCGGCAAACACATTGGCCACCTGCGGCACCACATAGCCCACCAGAAACAGCACGATGGCAATCGCCACCAGGGTGACGATGGCCGGGTAGAGGGCCGCGCCGATCAGCTTGGACTGCAGCGCCTGGCGCTCCTCCAGGTCGTCGGCCAGGCGCTCCAGCACCAGACCCAGACTGCCGCTTTGCTCGCCCGCGCCAATCACCGCGACAAAAATGGGCGAGAACTCGCGCGGATGCTGGCCCAGCGCCTTGGCAAAGCTGGCACCCGCATTCACCTCGGCGCGCAGCGAGGCCAGCAGGTTGCGCTGGCGCTCGTCTTCGGCCTCGTCGGTCAGCGCGGTGAGCGCCCGCTCCAGCGGCAGGCCACTGGATACCAGTCCGGCCACCTGCCGGGTCCAGATGGCCAAGCCAGTGGAGTTGAAGACCCGGCTTTCAAACAAAGTGGTGCGCAGGCCTTTGCCACCTTGGTGGCCACTGGCATTCACCGGCTCCACCGCCAGCGGCACCAGCGCCTGCGCGCGCAGCAGGCCGCGCGCAGCCTTGGCCGTGTCAGCTTCCATCACGCCCTTGCGGGTCTGGCCTTGGCTGTCAAGGGCTTCGAAGGAATAAGCGGGCATGGGGTTTAGCTTTGGCGGCTTCGCAGCAAGAGGTAGACATCGTCGCGGTTGCTGATGGCGACGATGGTGAGCAACTGCTCCGCATCGTTGACGTGGTAGGCCAGGCGGAAGTGCGGGGTGGTGGTTTTGATTTTGTAAAAGTCGGGCAGGCCGTGCAATGCATCTTTGGCGACGCGGGGCTGTACAAGCCGGTCTTTAAGCAGTTTTTGCTTGAAGCGGCGCTTGACGCTTTCGTCCAGACGCGCCCATTCGGCCTCGGCTTCCGGATGGATGGCCAGCTCAAAGGGCATCAAGGCTGGTTTTGCGGGCCAGGTGCAGGCTGGTGCTGCGCTGGCGGGCTTTGTCGGCGACGGCACGGTCGGCTAGCTGGTCCAGGATGTGCGCCATGAGTTGGTTGGACACGATGTAACCTGCGGGCCGGTTGTGGTTGAGCACCACCACGGCCTCATCGCCCGCCTGCTCAAAAGCCCGCGCAGGGGCTTCGCGTAAGTCTGAAATGCCAATGCTGTGGCGTGAAAGTAGGGCATCCATGGACGTTCCTGTGGGGTAAATAGACGAAATTTCGTCTTATTTTAAGTTGATTTAGTCCCGCGTCACACGTAACAACTCTTCACGCGAGGTGATGGCCGCCTGCACCAGCCGCTCGCCGTCCTCGCGCATCAGGGCCATGCCGGCGGTGCGGGCGGCGGCGCGGATGTCGGCCTCGCTGGCGCGGTTGTGGATTTGCGCCTGGATGGCATCGTTGGTGACCAGCAGCTCGAAGATGCCGGTGCGGCCCAGGTAGCCGGTCTGGTTGCATTTGTCGCAGTTTTTACCCATGCAGACCGGGCACAGCTTGCGCACCAGGCGCTGGGCCAGCACGCCGAGCAGGGTGGAGCTGAGCAAAAACGGTTCCACGCCCATATCGATCAGCCGGTTCACCGCGCTGGCCGCATCGTTGGTGTGCAGGGTGGCCAGTACCAGATGGCCGGTGAGCGATGCCTGGATGGCGATTTGCGCGGTTTCGAAGTCGCGGATTTCGCCGATCATGATCACGTCCGGGTCTTGGCGCAGGATGGCGCGCAGGGCCTTGGCGAAGCTGAGGTCGATCTTGGCGTTGACCTGGGTTTGGCCCACGCCGGGCAGCTCGTATTCGATCGGGTCTTCCACCGTCATGATGTTGCTGGTGCTGGCATCCAGGCGGCTCAGGGCGGCGTACAGCGTGGTGGTTTTTCCGGATCCGGTGGGGCCGGTCACCAGAATGATGCCGTGCGGCTGGTTGATCAGGTTTTGCAGCTGGTCCAGCACTTCGCCCTGCATACCCACAGCCTCCAGCGTGAGCTTAGCCCCGCTTTTGTCCAGCAGGCGCAGCACGGCGCGCTCGCCATGGGCGCTGGGCAGGGTGCTGACGCGCACGTCCACGGCCCGGGTGCCGATGCGCAGGCTGATGCGGCCGTCCTGTGGCAGGCGTTTTTCAGAGATATCCAGGTCGGCCATGATCTTCAGCCGCGAGATCAGGGCGGCGTGCAGGGCGCGGTTGGGTTGCACCACCTCGCGCAGCGTGCCGTCCACCCGAAAGCGCACGCTGGAATGGCGTTCATACGGTTCGATGTGGATGTCGCTGGCCCCGTCGCGCGCGGCCTGGGTCAGCAGGGCGTTGAGCATGCGGATGATGGGCGCGTCGTCGCTCATTTCCAGCAAGTCCTCGACCGCGGGCAGCTCTTGCATCATGCGCGAAAGGTCGGCATCGCTCTCGACCTCGCTGACTACCGACGCGGCGCTGGATTCGCCCTGGGCGTAGGCGGCGCTGATGCGCTGCAGCAGGGCATCCAGGGCCAGGGTTTCTATTTGGCGCACGGGGTATTTGCGCATGACCTCGCTCAAGGCCGACGGGGCGCTGGCCGGGTGTAGCCACAGGGTGAAATCGCCCAGGTTGTCCTCCAGCAGCAGTTGCTGGGTGCGGGCGAAGGCGTAGGGCAGGGGGTGGCGCATGGGTCAGGAGCCGGTGATGGAGCCGGTTAAGGGGCCGGTCATGGGGCCGATGCCGTGGGCAGGGTGGTTAGTGGTTGGGGCACGTTGGCTTTGCGTTCGCCCGTGGTCGGTAGTTCGGGCATTTCATTGGCCGAGGGCACGGCCGACAGCATGGGGTGCGGGGTGGGCTTCATGCCCTGTTGCTGCACCCGCATCATGTCGTAACGGTCCGAGGCCAGGGTGTCACTGGTGTCCGCGTCACGGACCACAATCGGGCGTAAAAACACCATCAAATTGGTCTTGGTGCGGCTGCGGCTTTCGCTTTTGAAGAAGTTGCCCAGGTAGGGCAGGTCACCCAGCAGCGGCACTTTCTCGATACTGCCTGCATAGGTGTCTTGCAGCAGACCGCCCAGCACCACGATGGAGCCGTCGTCCACCAGCACATTGGATTCGATGGAGCGCTTGTTGGTGGTGGGGCCGTTGCTGTTGCTCTTGGTGGACGCGTCCACGCTGGAGACTTCCTGGTAGATGGCCATCTTCACCGTGCCGTTTTCGTTGATCTGCGGGCGCACGCGCAAGGTGAGGCCTACGTCCTTGCGCTCGATGGTCTGGAACGGGTTGGCGGTGGTGGTGGAGCTGGTGCTGGTGTAGGTGCCGGTGACAAACGGCACGTTCTGGCCGATGACGATCTTGGCTTCTTCGTTGTCCAGTGTGAGCAGATTGGGGGTGGACAGCACGTTGCCGGTGCCGGTTTGGTCCATCAGCCGGGCCAGCGCGCCCAGCACGTAGGTACCGCCGATCTTGGTGGCCACGCCCAGGTTCAGTCCCTTGCTGAGTACGGTGCTGGTGCTGCCAGAGGCAATGCTGGTGGCCAACGTCGCCAGGTTGCTGCTGCCGCTGCCGAAGTTGGTGCCCAGGCCGACGCTGCCCAGCACGCCTTGCCATTGGATGCCAAACTCGGCCGCTTTGTCGCTGTTGACTTCCACAATCAGGCTCTCCACCAGCACCTGGGCGCGGCGGCCATCGAGCTTGTCGATGACGGCGCGCAACTGGCGGTACTGGGGTTCGGGCGCGGTGATGATCAGCGAATTGGTGGAAGGGTCGGCCTGGATCTGGCCGCCGGTGGACGGCTGGTTGCTGGTGGTGCCGCTGAGGGCGGAGGTGCTGGCACTGCTGGTAGAGCTGCCGGTGGACGCGCTGCTGGTCGGGCTCAGGCTGCTGAGCGGGTTGGCGGTGTTGCCCGAACTGCTGCCGCCGGAACTGCCGGTGCTGCCCCTGGCCTCGCCGCTCATGGCCGCCCGCAGAGTAGTGGCCAGCTTGGTGGCATCGGCGTTTTTCAGGTACACCACGTAGATGTTGCCTGCGTCGCCGTTGGTGCCGCTCATGGTCGGCTGGTCCAGCTTGGCAATCAGCGACCTGACCAGCGACACCCGGGCCGGATTCGCAGCGCGCAGGATCACGGCATTGCTGCGCGGCTCGGCCAGCATGGTGGTTTTGAACGCGCTGTCGGTCTGCCCGGCAGCCGGAGCCACCCCACTGCTGCTGCCGGATTCGACCAGCTTGGTCAGCAGCGGCACCAGGTCACCGGCAATTGCGTACTTGAGCGGAATGATCTCGACATCGGTGGCGTTGGACACGTCCATTGCCGCGATGATGCGGCCGATGCGGCGCAGGTTGTCGGCGTAGTCGGTGATGACCAGCGAATTGTTGCCGGGGTTCAGGTTGATGGTGTTGTTGGGGCTGATCAGCGGGCGCAGCACCGGCACCAGGTTGGCGGCGTTTTCGTAGTTCAGCTTGAATATCTGGGTGACGATCTGGCTGCCCACGGCAGCATTGTTCTCGCCCACAGTCACCGGGCCAGGCTGCAGCTTGGCATCGGCCTCGGGCACGATCTTGTCCAGCCCGGCAGATTCCACCACGGTAAAGCCCTGCAGCCGCAAGGCCGACAAAAACTGGCTGTAGGCCACAGCGGGCGACACCGCGTGGTCGGTGCTCAGGGTCATGGTGCCCTTGACGCGCGGGTCCACCACCACGTTGCGCCCGGTGATGACGGCCATGGTGCGGGCCACGGACTCGATTTCGGCATTGGCGAAGTTCAGCGTCACCGGCTCGCCGCGCTTCGGGGCGATCACCGGTGCCTGGGCCTGGGCATTTATAGAAAAAAGGGCTGTACCGCAGGTACAAAGTGCGCAAGCAGCTATTGAAATAATAGCGCGCGAAAAATGCTGTGAGGAAGACTTTTGCATACCGTTAGCCTACTTTGATGGTGGCGCGCGCGCCATCGCGCCGCCCGATGATATTGAGAAGATTGGACAAGGCATCCACCCGGTCCGGTGCGGCGGTGGCCATGCCTTCAAAGCGCAGCCGTGCGCCCACCCACTGGCCGCTGCCGATGAGCTGCAGGCTGCCGCCCAGGGTTTCGAGTTGCAGGGTGGTAGGGCTGCCGCCGGTCAGCGTCAGCCGGTAGCTACCCATGGGTTTCAGGGTGGACAGGCGGGATGCCATGTCGGTGGCTTCCAGCCGCGCCTGGCCTGCCAGCACCATGCGACCGGCATTCCAGTCCAACACCAAGGCCTGGGTGCTCAGGGTCAATGTGCCCTCGGGTTGCAGCGTGTTCCAGGGCGCGCCCAGGCCGGCCAACAAGGGCGCAGGCCAGTGCGATTGGCTGTCGGTCAGCGCCAGTTGCGCACCGCCCCAGTGGGGTATGGCGTGCAGTTGCAGGGGCTGGGCCATGCAGCAGTCGGCCTGCAGTGCGGTGCGCAACCCGTTCCAGCCAGGGCGGATTTGCCAATGCAGGCGTTCGGGCAGGGCGGTGCTGTCACGGCTGCCTTCGCCCCCGGCCAATACCAATTGGGCCGAGCCGTTCCACACCGTGCCCCGCGGGTCGGCCAGTTGGACATGGCCTTGGCTGGCCTGGGCCACACCTGCGGCCAGCCAGCGCGCCGGGGCGCACAGCAGCACAGCCAGGGCCAGGCCGAGCAGGCCGCCCGCCCAGGCCCAGCGCCAGGGGGTGTTTGCCACGGTGTTGGCGGAGCGGGTGATCGAGCGGCGCATCAGCGATTACTGGGCAGGGTCAGCACCAGCGAGCCGTCCCAGCTGGCCATGCTGGCGTTCGCGGTGGCGGTGCTGCGCACCAGGCGGGCCTCGGTGGGCAGGGCGCGGGCGTTGATGCGCACCTGCGCCAGCCAGCGGGCCAGCGCGTCGGCCGGGGTGTTTTTCAGGCTCACGGTGACGCGTTCGCCGGTGACGTTGAGCTGGCCGCTGCCGCCCAGTTCCGCCTTGACCGCCAGTTCGACCGCCCGGAGGGCATCGTCAAAGCTGAGCTTGGGCTGGGCTTGCAGCGCCTGGGCTTCGGCCTGCAGGCTGTGCATGGTTTGCAGTTGGGCGTCCAGGCTGCGGTGCTGGGCATCGGCGGCGTTCAGGGTGTGCAGGGCCGGGCCGATGCCCACCCACCACAGCAGGGCTGCGGCAACCAGGACCAACGCGGCCTGCACGCTGCGGCGCTCACGCGGGGCCAGGCTGTCCCAATGGGGGCGGATGGATGCTGGCAGCTTCATGGGGCGGCTCCGGTGGCCGATGGCGCAATGGGTTGCAGGATGGACAGGTTGCCCTCAAAACGCAGGCTGTAGCCCTGGGCGCGCAGGCTTTCAGCGGTGGCTGTGTCGCTGCCCGTGCCATTGCTGGTCGGCAGGCCTTTAAGCCGGGCTTCGCCAGGGGCAAAGTCCAGCGCGGTGGCTGCTTGCCCGGGCGGCAGAACGCTGCCCAGCACGCTGAGCATGGCCTCCAGGTCGCGGGCCGAGGTGGCCCCGGCAGTCTGGCGCAGCAGCGCCAGCTCCCGGGTCATTTGCACTGGCGCATCCACCACCACTTTCACGCCGGGGAAGGTCTGTGTCAGCGTTTGCGCCAAGGCGTTGCGTTTGGCTCGCAGGCTGTTGCTTTCCTTCCAGGCCCAGGCGTTCAGGCCGACGATCTGGGCCAGCAGCAGCAGGGCCAGGCCCCAGCGCGCAGCCCGCCATTGGGGTGCCTGCAGCCAGACGGTGGCCTGTGCGGCCAGGCCTTTCCAGGCGCGGCTGCGGGTGGAGTTGCTCAGGTCGAATTGCGCCAGGTCCCAGCGCCCGCGGGCCGATGCCAGCCAGCGTTCCGAGGCCTGTTGCAGGGTTACCGGGCGCTGCGCCAGTTGCTCGGCCAGCGCGGCTACGGCAGGTTCGGCCACCAGCTCCACCGGTTCCGCGTGGGCGGCCTGGGCCATGGCCAGCGTGGCGGCATTCAGTGGCAGCAGGCTGACACCGTGCAGGCTGGTGCTGAGCAGTTGGGCCTGGTCGGGGGTGCCCAGCACCTGCAGGCGCAGGCCGTCGGGGGCACATTCGGGCACGATGCGGGCCACCGGGCGCTTGGCGGCTTCCAGCACGGCCAGTGCGGCGCGCAGCCAGGCACGGTTGCAGGCCGCCACCCACACCGGGCCTTCTGCGGGAGCGGCGGGCTGCAGTGCAAAGTGCAGCTCGGCAGGTTCTTCCAGCAGTCGGTCTTCCAACAGGCCTTCGAGCACGGCGCGCAGCCGGGGCGAGTCCGTGGCTCCGCCGAGCGTGCCCGGTTTCAGGCTGCCTTTGGGCAGGGTAACCTGGTGCCACGACAAAGCCTGTGCGGGTACCATGGCCACCAGCTCCGTGCTGCGTGGCAGCATGGCGGCGGGAGCGCGGTCGTGGGTGCCTGCACTGCGTCCGTCAGAGGTAAGCACGTAGTCGAGCATGCCGTTGGCAGACTCTAGGGAAAGTAGGACGATCAGGGTGCTCATGTGCGACGTAAAGGGTCAACCATTGTATGTAGTGGCATGCAGACTTCAGGGGGGAGCTTGGCCGACAGGATCGGCGACCGCACGCTCGCGCTGGACGGTGGTCACAATTCTGTTTTCGCGTCTTACCAGCGAGCGTTCCAGCACGGTGGTGGTGCCCATGCGCAGGCGACCCAATACTTCGAAATAGTTGGTCGCCACGCCGTGTTCGGTGCTGTTGAAGACGATGGTGGGTTGGTTCAGAATGTCATTGGCATCGGCGGGGCTACGAAAGTATTTGCTGGCCCGCGCGGCCACCAGTTTCTGGGCTTGGGCCATGCTCAGGTTAGGCACGCTGGCCACCAGCACCTGGGCGCTGGCGGTGTTGAGGTTGACGGGCGTGGGTACCGGTAGCACGGTCACGTAGGGCTGCAGGGCTGCCACGGTGCCGGGCGACAGGCCCAGCCAGCCCAGTTGCGATGCATTTTTCGGCAGCAGGGGTACGGTGGTATCTGTGTTTCTGGCATTGCGGGTGTCCATTGCCAATGGCAGCTCGGTGCTGAGCAGGGTGAGTTCCAGCGGCGGCAGGTTCAGCAGTTCAAACAGGCGGTTAAAGGAGGCCAGAGAGACCGCAGAGATCTTGCCGTCTTGCACCAGGTTGGTAATGTTCAGGCGCGACTGCATGTCGGTGATCTGGCCGGACAAAAATGCGTCCACCTGCTCGTCACTGTCGATGCCGCCGGTGTTGTTGCGGTCGGCTGCCAAGAAGGTGGACAGGCGGGATTCCTGCAGCGGTACGGCCCAGGGTTCGCCCAGGTAGTCGGTGGTGCCCGAGATCGCGTCTTCGCGCAGGATTAGCCGTGCCCAGTCGAGCGCGCCAGTCAAAATCCAGGTGGACTGCACGCGCTGGCGCTCTGCCGCCTCCACTTCTACGCTGCGCCACTGCTGCCACAGCGAGGCCGCGGCCAGGGTCGCGACCAGCGTGACGGTCAACATGGCCATCAACAGGGCGGCACCCCCTTGGCGATGATTGCTATTTAATTGAGAGCTTCTTGCATAGGTGGAATATGCGCTAGAAGCCGATTTTTTATATATATGAACCATCATGACTTTCCACCACCCCATGTGGGCCGGATCCAGTCGTGTGTGATCACCCCGGCCAGTGCCTGGCCAGGCGGCAGGGTCAGCACCAGGCGCACACCTGCAGGGATGCTGGCGTCGGCGGGTAACCCTGGGTTTGCGGGAGCGGGGGCTGTGGCGCTGCTGGACAGCGGGTTGCTCCAGGCCCCGTCGCGGTAATAAAAAATGCGCCAATCGGCCAGCGGGGTCAGTGCGACTTCGGCACGCTTGGACTCGTTGCTGGGGTTTTGCGCCCACAGCGCGGCGTTACTCCAGGCTTGGGCCAGCTCGGCGCGGCTATGGACCTGGGGCGACTGCCAGCGTAACCACTGGTCGGTGCCGTCCACCGTGCGGCGCGTCCAGGCCACCACCAGCGGGCCGGTGGCCTGCGGGTCGCTGCTGCGCCGGGTGAGGCGCAGACCGCGCCCGTCCCAGTCGAGGGCGTTGGTCATGGGCTGCTCCAGCAGCGCGTCCAGGTCCGCCGTCCATTGGCTCAGCCCGGCTTGCAGGGTCAGCACTTCGTCGGCGCGCTGCTGGGTCTGGCTTTGCGCCCGGGTCATGCCGTCCAGCCCGCGCCAGCTCAGCACCGCCAGCAGCGCCATCACCATCAGTGCTACCAATAGCTCGACCAGGGTGAAGCCTTTTTGGCGCTGCATCAAAACCGCCCGACTATGGTGGAGAGGCGAAGGATGGGCGATGTGCCATCGAACACCTGTGCGTCCACCCGCCGAAAGCTCGGGTTGGGCGTGGGCAGCACGTTCAGGCGCACCTCGTAGACGTGGCCGGACTGCTCACACTGCTGGGTGCTGTCGCCCACGCTGGGCATTTGGGCCGACAGGCGCATTGCGATGAGCTGGTTCTCGGCGCACAGATGGGCCAACAGCACATTGGTCTGGCGGGTGGCGTTGGTGGTCAGCGCCTGGGTAGCCTGCAGCCCGGCGATCAGCGCGATTGAAACGATGGCCAGGGCCACCAGCACTTCGATCAAAGTAAAGCCGCGGGTCTTCATGGAGTGACCGCTTGCACGCTCTGTACCGTAAAAGGCCGTGCGCCGTCGGTGGCGATGCGCAGGGCCTGGCTGGGCTGGCTGACGGATTGCAAAACGACCTCCTGGCGGCCAATCACCGGCTCGGGGCCGAGCAGCAAGGGGGCGCTATTGCGCGCCACGGTGTCGGTGCCCAGCCAGCGGTTAGGCAGGGCACCGGAACCAGTACCAGGCAGGCCGTCAAAGGCAAAACCCTCGGGCGTGGGCCTCCAACGCACCGGCACGCCAATGGCCCGCGATTGGGCGCGGGCCGACTCGAACAGCGCCGCCAGCCGGGCGGCATCGCGCTCCAGCAGGGTCTGGCTGTTGTCGCGAAGGGCGAAAGCGACACCTGCGCTGGCGATTGCGATGATGGCCACGACGACCAACAGCTCCAGCAGCGTGAAGCCCTTTTGAGCGGGGTTCAACGCCGCAGCGCCGGGCCGCCCCAAGGCGAGCCGCGCCTCCCCCTCGGGGGGTGGCGTAGTACACGCAGTGACAAGCCGGGGGGCCAGATTATTGCCAACTGCCGATATCGGCATTCTTGCCTTCACCACCGGCCACGCCGTCGGCACCGAAGGACATCACGTCGATCTCGCCTTGCACGCCGGGGTTCAGGTACTGGTAGGGGCGGCTCCAGGGGTCGTTGGGAAGCTTCTCGACGTAGGGCTTCCAGTTGGGGGGAATGGGGTTGGTGGTGGGCTTGGTGACCAGGGCCTGCAGGCCCTGTTCGGCGGTGGGGTAGCGCTGGTTGTCCAGCTTGTATAGCTTCAGGGCCTGGACCAGATTGTTTACGTCGGTCTTGGCGGCGGTGGCGCGGGCGTCGTCGGCACGCTCCAGCACATTGGGCACGATCAGCGCGGCCAGCACGCCGATGATGACCAGCACCACCATCAGTTCGATCAGGGTAAAGCCTGCTTGCAGGCGGCGAAAAGCGGATTGTGGTGTCGTCATGGGCAGCGATGATAATCAATCCATGTTACTAAACACATCTTATTCCCTTGCAGCACGCTGGGCACCCCGGCTGGTGACTTTTGTGGTCTGGGCTTTGGCGTTGGCCAGCGCGGCGTACTGGGGGCTGAAGTCCACCGCCGATGCGGCCGGCCCGCAGACCGCCGTGTCCACGCAGACCCGTGCGCCCATCGACACTGCGGCTGTCGCCCGTGTACTGGGTGCCGTGCCGCAGGGTGTGGCGGCGGTGGCGCTGGTGAATCCCTCGACCCGGTTTGTGTTGTCGGGCGTGATTGCCGGCCAGGGCCACGGGGGCGCAGCCCTGATTGCGGTTGATGGCAAGCCGCCCAAGCCTTTCCGGGTGGGCAGTGTGGTGGACGGCGGCTTGCTGCTGCAATCCGTCGGCCCGCGCCGTGCCGAATTGGCTAACAGCCTGGAAGGTCCGGCGGCATTCGCGTTGGAATTGCCGGTTCGAAAATAAGCCATTCGCCGTAGCCGGGCGCCGCGTGCGGCCACTGGTCGGCACGGTGGATCTCGCGGCTGCCCGCTGCCAGCAGCGTGCAGGCGCGCGCCACCCCTGCGTGCGTAATCCACAGCGCGGGCTGCGTGCCCACAGCATCCCAGGCCGCCGCTACCCGCTGCATGAACATTTGCACCGATTCACCGCCGCCAGGCCGGTGCCGAGCAAAGTCAGCCGTCCAGGCCTCCAGTGCGGGCTGGCCGATGGCATCCCAGCGCAAGCCCTCCCAGTGGCCAAAATCCATTTCGCGCAGGCGGGGGTCAAAAATAGGAGTTAAATCGGGTCTTAGCGTAGATAGCGCCTGCGCTAGCTGCTCACATCTTTGTAGCGGTGAGCTATTAACGGCAATACCCGGAGGCAGTGTGGCTGCCAGTGTGTGCGCCGCCGCCAGGGTAGCCTGCGCATCTGCCGCTACATCCAGCGCGCCGTAGCACACGCCGGGCTCCACCAGCGGCAGAGCGTGCCGGGCCAGCCAAAGTGTCATAAAGCGATTGCCGCACCCAGGTAGAACGCAATCTCGCAGACCTGCTGCGTGGCACCAAGGCAGTCGCCGGTAAAGCCCTGCAGTCGCCGCTGGAACATCCGGCCCATCCAGGCCAGTGCCAACCCGCTGGCCAGCATGCCTGCTATTAAAAAAGGAGCTGCTTGTGCATATGCAACCAGCGCTAGCGGCATAAAACACCATAAAAACGCAACGCCCAGCGCGCGGCGGCTGATCTGGTCTGCCAGCGGCTTGCTCTTGGACGTGGCGGTGTCGCCCACGTGCGGCAGCAGACGCACCAGCACCAGCGGGCAAAAGCGCGACCACACGTGCCCACCCACCAGCGCCGCCAGCAAGGCCGTGCCGCTGCTCGCGTCCAGCAGGGCCAGCAAGGCGATCTTGGCGGTCAGCGCCAGCACCAGCGCCATGGCGCCAAACGCGCCGACGCGCGAGTCCTTCATGATCTCCAGCGCCCGCCCGCGCGGAACGAAGCCGCCCAGTCCATCGGCCACGTCGGCCAGGCCGTCTTCGTGGAAGCCGCCGGTGAGCATCACGGTGGCAATGGTGCACAGCACCGCCGTCACCAGCGCGCTGCCGGGCCGCCCGTGCAGCAGCGTGCCGCTCACTGCCGCCACCGTGCAGGCCACCAGCGCCACCAGCCAGCCCACGCCGGGCAAATGCGCCGCGCTAGCCCGCAGCATGGCCGGGCTGTAGCCCACCCAGACCGCCAGCCGCCCGGTCACCGGGATACGGGTGAAGAACTGGACGGCTAGCAGGTAGTGGCGAACACCGTCCATGGGTTCGTGCTTAGCTTTGCAGGAACAGCCGGTAAACCGGATTTAGGGTTTCTTCGACGCAGGGGTAGTCCAACGTAGCCAGAAACTTGTCGAAGGTCTTGGCATCGGCCTTGGGCACCTGCAGACCGACCAGGATGCGGCCATAGTCCGCGCCCTGGTTGCGGTAGTGGAACAAGCTGATGTTCCAGCCGGGACGCACCAGGCTCAGGAATTTCATCAGCGCGCCGGGCCGCTCCGGAAAGACAAAGCTGAGCAGGCGCTCGTCCTGCGCCAATGCCGACTGTCCGCCCACCATGTGGCGGATGTGTTCCTTGGCCAACTCGTTGTGGGTCAGGTCCAGTGTCTGGAAGCCTTGCTTGCTGAAGTTGGCAGCAATCTTTTGGGATTCGCCTTTGGCCGTGGTGGTGAGCCCGACGAACACGTGGGCGGTGTTGCGCTTGGCCGCATCGCTGATGCGGTAGTTGAACTCGGTCACATTGCGCGGGCCGCCGGGCAATTGGCCGATGGCTTCGCAAAAACGCTTGAAGCTACCGCGCTCTTCGGGGATGGTGACGGCAAACAGGGCTTCGCGCTCCTCGCCCACCTCGGCCCGCTCGGCTACGAAGCGCAGGCGGTCGAAGTTCATGTTGGCACCGCACAAAATGGCGGCGTAGGTCTCGCCCTTGGTTTTGTGTGTGGCCACGTACTGTTTCATGGCCGCCACCGCCATCGCGCCCGAGGGCTCGACGATGCTGCGGGTGTCGACAAACACGTCCTTGATGGCGGCACACACGGCATCGGTATCTACGGTGATGTAGTCGTCCACCAGGCCGCGCGCCACGCGGAAGGTTTCTTCGCCCACCAGCTTGACGGCGGTGCCGTCGGCAAACAGGCCCACGTCGGCCAGGGTGACGCGCTTTTTGGCCTTGACGGACTGCAGCATGGCATCCGAATCTTCGGTCTGCACGCCGATCACCTTGATCTCGGGCCGCACCGCCTTGATGTAGTTGGCCACGCCCGAGATCAAACCGCCGCCGCCGATGGCCACAAACACCGCATCCAGCTTCTGCGAGCCCAGGCTTTGCAGCTGGCGCAGGATTTCCATGGCAATCGTGCCCTGGCCCGCGATCACGTCCGGGTCGTCGAAGGGGTGCACAAAGGTCAGGCCCTGCTTTTTTTGCAGTTGCAGGGAATGGTTGTAGGCATCGGTGTAGCTGTCGCCAAACAGCACCACTTCGCCGCCCAGTGCCGCCACGGCATCCACTTTAAGTTGGGGCGTAGTGGTGGGCATGACGATGACCGCGCGGGTACCCAGTTTGCGGGCACTCATGGCCACACCCTGGGCGTGGTTACCGGCCGAGGCGCAAATCACGCCTTTCTTGAGCTGCGCTGGGCTCAGGTGCGCCATCTTGTTGTACGCACCGCGCAGTTTGAAGCTGAACACCGGCTGTGTGTCTTCGCGTTTGAGCAGCACGGTGTTATTCAGCCGCAAGCTCAAGGTGCGGGCGGGTTCCAGCGCGGTCTCAATCGCCACGTCGTAGACGCGGGCGGTCAAAATCTTCTTTAGATAGTCGGCGGGGGTGAGCGGCTTGGAGGCCTTGGGGGATTTTTCAGCCTTGGCGGATGCGGTTGTCATGTGTTCTCCTGGGCCCTGGATGATAAGGGGCAGCCAAAAGGTCTTGGAAAAGGCATAAAAAAAGCCCCGAGTCGTGAAACTCGGGGCTTAAATCCACCTTTTCAGAGGGTGGAGGAGACAACCGGGGTAACAAGGTAATTTTGTTACGATGATTTATTGTAGTCGTTTTCCCTTAGTGATGTTGCGATGCAGCATGTTGTGTGGCGAAAAACGTGAACAAGTAGGCATCACGGGCAAAATCCGACTTTTCTTTCGTCATTTGTTAAAGAAAGCGATAGCAGCATGGAATGCACAGTCAGTTGGACCGGCGCAGCGGGCACCCGTTCGGGTATGGGTTTTGTGGCCGAAACCGGTAGCGGCCACACCTTGACCATGGACGGCGCGCCCGACGCAGCCAAACCCGAAAACGGCGGCCAGAACCTCGCCCCCCGCCCCATGGAAACCCTGCTGGCGGGAACCGGTGGTTGCACCGCCTATGACGTGGTGCTGATCTTGAAACGTGGCCGCCACGACGTACGCGGCTGCTCGGTCAAGCTGGTGTCCGAGCGCGCCGAGGTCGATCCCAAGGTGTTTACCAAGATCAACATGCATTTCACCGTGACCGGCAAGGGCATTCCCGCCGTGGCGGTAGAGCGCGCCGTCGCCATGAGCCACGATAAATACTGCTCGGCCACCATCATGCTGGGCAAGACGGCGGAGATCACCACCAGTTTTGACCTGGTCGAAGCAGCTTAAATCCGGTGCGCCACGGTGGTCATCACTTTGGCGGCCAGCGTCATCAGGGTTTTGACGGGCGCGGGCAGATCCAGCGCACCGGCTAGCGCAGCCTGCTGCGCGTGGCGCTCTTCGTCGTCTTTCATTTGCACCACGATGGCCCGTGAAGCGTGGTCGTCGGCGGGCAGGTGCTCCAGATGGCTTTGCAGATGTGTTGCGACCTGGTTTTCGGTTTCCACCACAAAGCCCAGGCTCCAGCGGTCACCGCCGAATTGACCGGCGGCCAGCCCCAGGCCAAAAGCCCCGGCGTACCAAAGGGGATTCAACACGCTGGGGTGGGCGCCCAATTCGTCCAGCCGCTGGCGCGTCCAGGCCAGGTGGTCGGTTTCTTCGGCAGCTGCGTGCAGGAAATGGCTGCGCAGCGCGGGGCTTTTCGTCACCAGCGCCTGCGCGGTGTATAAGGCCTGGGCGCACACTTCACCGACGTGGTTGACCCGCATCAGCGCACCGGCATGGGCTTTGTCGGCCGGACTGAGTTCGGTCGTACGCTCAGGCACTGTCGGGCAACTGCGGCTGGCGTGGGGCTGGGTGAATACCGTGCGCAGTGCGGTATCGGCCGCGCGGCAGAGCTGGTCGAGGGTAGGGAGGCGGGGCAAGGACATGCGTGGGCTGGATGAAGACATCCGCCCACTGTAAAGCAAGCCCGCCCGCTTGCAGTCGCCCAAAAAAAAGTCCTCCACGGAAGAGGACTTTTTATGAGAGGCCATTCAGGCCGCCCGATCAGAACCGGTGGCGGATACCAAAGGCGACGTTGGTCGAATCGGTGCCTGCAGATGCGGTGACACCCCCCAGGAAGCCGTTGCCGCCGGGTGCCAGTTGCGAACTGTTTTTGTTGTTGAAACGGGTCAACACGGCGTTCAGGTCGGTTCGCTTGGACAGCGCGTAGCTATACGCTACTCCGTACGAGTCACGGTCGGCATTGGACGCGGTTTTGTCGTTCATGGTATTGTAGGCCACGGTGACGGTGTTGGCACCCATGGTCATGCGGTAGCCGATGTGGGCCAAGGTGGCGTTTTGCTTCAGTGCTGTGGTGAAGGCGTTTTGTACCAATACACCTGCTCCGCCACCAACCAAGGTCGCAATGCCCGACACGCCCGCTGGATTGTCGTCTTTGATAGTGGCAAACATGGTGCTTAAAGTACCAGGGCCGATATCAACCGATGCGCCCAGAATGCCGTTAGTAAGGGACTTTTGACCTACTTCGTTCTTTTGGGTGTTGTATCCACCACCGACCGAGAAGCCCGCACCTTTGTACGTCAGCATGGTGCCTACCAGGCGGTTGGCCGAGTTATTTCCCGCGACTTCGCCCATGGCGTACATCACCGTGGCGGTAATGCCATTGGTCTGGATGGCGTATTGCAATGAGTTGCTGGTACGGATCGTGAATGACACGGGCACCGACACCAGCTGGCCCAGCGCCAGACTGGATTCGGTGTGCATGGAGTCGAAGGTCGCGGATGCCAAATAGCCAGGGGTGTACTGGCGGCCCGCCGTGATGGCACCTACCGGGGTGATTAGGCCGACGTAGGCCTGGCGGTCAAATAAATTCTTATCAATATGGTTGACGCCAAGCTGCGCGCCCAGGCTACCTGCGACGGCCGTGACTGCAGGTTGAAATGCTGCAGGCAGGCCCATGAGGGTGGCTGTATTCAGGCGATCGGGCACTTGTGAACCTGAGGCGGGACGGTTGCTCACCGAACCCGTATCCAGCTCCACCCGGCTTTCCAACGTGAAGATGGCCTTGTACCCGCCGCCCAGCTCTTCATTGCCCTTCATGCCCCAACGCGAGCCTTCCATGATGCCGCTGGCCAGCTGGGTGACGGTGCCTTGCTTCAAACCGGTAACGTGGTTTATGCCCGCATCGGCAATGCCGTACAGCGTGACACTGCTGGCGGCTTCTTGTGCCATGGTGGTAGAGGCCGCCAGACAGCCCAGCGCTGCGACAGAAACCAATGTCATCTTCTTCATACTTGCTCCAAAGTTATTCTCAAAATTGCGCAGTGAAACAACTATTTTAAATAGTGAATTTGCTGCACACACCACATTGCGTGAGCCTGCATGTTGCCAAATTGCAGCGGGGTGTAGGTCGCTTGCGCGACTTTTTTGACAGGGGGAAACCCTGTGTAGTTGCACTTTGCCCAGCGCCAAGCCGCTCCACGCTAAGTATCTACTGTGTGTCTTTTTGGCAAAGTTACAACACAAACAGCGCTTGGTTGTAACGATTTCGGCTAAAGTTACGAACTGGTTATTCTGCAGGGGTGGTTGCTGTTACCCAGGCAAAAACCGTTGTTTAAATTCAACATATACGGATTTGTGACAAGCTATTCACCGAATATTTATAAACCATCTGCTGTAATCGCGGCAGCTTCTGAATCAGAAGTAACGTTGAGGTGGCAGCCAGACTGCGAACCCGACATCTTTCAATCTTTGGAGTTACTTGAATGAAAAAATCCCTGATCGCCTTGGCTGTTATTGCCGCTTCCGGCACCGCCATGGCCCAATCCACGGTTACCTTGTATGGTTTGATTGATGCCAACGTCGGTTCTTTCAAGACCAATGCATTGGTTCCTGCAACCACTACACCTGTAGCTCCCGCCAGCATCAAAAGCCTGACGCAAACCAAGCAAGACTCCGGCGGCCTGAACGGTAGCCGTTGGGGCATGAAGGGCAGCGAAGACCTAGGTGGCGGTTTAGCTGCTATTTTCCAACTGGAAAGCGGTTTTGCTGTGGATAGCGGTGCTTCTGCACAAGGCGGCCTGCTGTTCGGCCGTAAGGCCAACGTCGGCTTGGCTGGCGGTTTCGGTAAGCTGGAAATTGGTCGCAATGCCAGCTCTTACGACGATGTGTCTGCTGACCACGCCATGATGGCCCAATACCTGTTTGATCCATCGAATACCAACAACGGTAACAGCGCAACAGCTGCCGCTGCTGTAGGTACGGTCGCTGGTGCAGCCCCCTTCCTGAACCGCACGTTCAGCTGGGTTGGTTACAACACCCGTTTTAACAACAGCTTCAAGTACACCTCGCCTAACCTGGCTGGCTTCACTGCTTCTGCCATGTATGCACTGGGCGAAGACAAGACCAACACTGTGAGCGCAAGCAAGAGCTTCTCTGCTAACGTCAAGTACGCTAACGGCCCACTGCTGGTGTCCGCTGGTTACCAGTCTGAAGCAGTTGCTAATTCTGTGACCGCGACCACATCGCCAGCTCTGGAAAATGCTTTGGTCAGCGCAGCTTACGACTTCGGCGTGGCTAAACTGGGCCTGGGCTTCAACCGTGCCAAGTACAAAGACGTGACCGCTCCTGCCATCTTGGGTGGTGGTGCATTCGCTGCGCAAGACGAATACAACGTCAGTGTTGCCGTGCCTATCGGCGCAGCGACGATCAGCGCGGGCTACGCTCAGTCTAAGGGTGACACCCTTGGCAAGTCCAGCGGTTTCGGTGTGCAAGCACTGTACGCTCTGAGCAAGCGCACGACGCTGTACGGTGGTGGCGTCAGCACCAAGGCTTACGACAAACTGGCTAACGCTGTGCAGTTGCTTTCGCCTACCAGCTCCATCGCTAAGAACACCACCTACGCTGTGGGTGTTCGCCACACGTTCTGATCGAACGCCAGCCTGATCGGGTTGGCTTAAAGTCAAATAACTAGAAAAGCCGCTGGGTGCAAACCCAGCGGCTTTTTGGTGTGTATGCTCTGAATCTGGGTTAGGTGGACTCGGATCCCGGCTCGGAGGCTGCGGGTTTCTTGTTTTTGCGGTTGTCTTTTTTGGCCTGCCGCGCGGCATCCGCCGCCAGGCCCACGGCCAGCCACTGGGCGAATTCTTCCGGGGTTTCCAGCGTCACACGGCCCAGCGTGGCCGAGCGGAATTCGGTGAGCACAATTTCGGCGGCTTTTTGCAGGTTGACTTTGCCACCGCCCAGCAGGCCGCCGCGTTTACGGGCGATCTCGGTGAGTACGCCGATGTCGGTCAGGCCCAGGATGGGGTCGAGCTTGTAGCGCTCTTCCACCTGCCCGGCGTAGTGCTTTTGCAAAATCAGCAGCAGCTCCAGCGCCACTTCTTCCTCGTCAAACGCATTGCGCCCAATGGAGCCGCAGGCGGCCAGGTGGTAGCCACTTTGCTCCACGATGATGCGCGGCCACAGCATGCCGGGCGTGTCATAGGCGTAGAAGTCGTCGGCCAGCACGATGCGCTGCTCCAGCTTGGTGATGCCCGCCTCGTCGCCGGTTTTGGCGGCGCGCTTGCCCTTCAAGGTGTTGATCAGCGTGGACTTGCCCACGTTCGGCACGCCGCAAATCAGCACCCGCATGGGCTTGACCATGCCGCCGCGTAGCGGGGCCAGCAGGCGGCAGGCGGGAATGAGCCGTTGGGAGGGCGCGGTTTCGCTGGCATCCAGGGCAATGGCGCGGGTGCCGGGCAGGCTGTTGTAATGCGCCAGCCACAGGGCGGTGCGGGCGGGGTCGGCAATGTCCTGCTTGTTCAGGATTTTGAGGGTGGGCGTGCTGCCGATCAGCTCGTCCAGCATGGGGTTGGCGCTGGAGCCGGGCATGCGCGCGTCCAGCAACTCAATCACCACGTCGGTCTCTTTGAGGCGCTCGGTGATGGCTTTTTTGGTCAGGTGCATGTGACCGGGGAACCATTGGATGGCCATGGGAATTCTTTCTAGGTTTTGTTGCTGCTGGATGTGGCACCGAAGGCCACCAAATCCAGCGGCAGGGCCGTGGTGGATTTGATTTGCTCCATGGAGAAGGCGGAGGACACGCCGCTCAAAGGCACGGCCTGGATGAGCTTTTTGTAGAACCGATCGTAACCGCCGATGTCGGTGGTTACGACTTTGAGCAAATAGTCCACGTCGCCGCTCATGCGGTGCAGCTCCTGGATCTCGGGCAGGGCGGATGCAGCGGCGGCAAACTGGGCCAGCCATTTCTCGTCGTGCTGGGCCGTGCGGATACTGACGAACACGGTGATGGGCAGGCCCACCTTGTGCCTATCCACCAGCGCCACACGGCCGGTGAGGTACCCGGCATCTTCCAGGCGTTTCAGGCGCTTCCAGCAGGGCGTGCTGGACAGGCCGACACGTTCGGCCAGCGCGGCGATCGACAGACTGCCGTCGATTTGCAGCGCGCCCAAAATGGCGTAATCCAGGCGGTCAAGTTCATTCATGCTGCGTATTTTAAATATATGGATTATTTATTCTTTTGTAGTGCCACATTGTAATATTTTTGGAATCCATATTCCTGGCCGGCTAGGTAGGATTCACCGCCATGAACTCCACCATCTACCTTGATTGCAACGCCACCACCCCCGTGTTGCCGGCCGCCCTGGCTGCTGCACAGCAGGCTATGGGTGCGCTGTTTGGCAACCCCAGCAGTACACATGCCACGGGCGTGCAGGCCCGGCAACTGGTGGATGCCGTGCGCGCCCGTGCCGCCAGGGTACTGGGGGCGGGCGAGGGCGATGTGCTGTTCACCAGCGGTGCCACCGAAGGCATACAGACGGCGGTGCTGTCGGCCCTGTGTGCCGTGCGGGACCGGCAGGCGCGGGGCGAAGTGGTGGGCAGCTTGCTGTTGTACGGGGCTACCGAGCACAAAGCCGTGCCCGAAAGCCTGGCGCACTGGAACCGGGTGCTGGGTTTGCACCTGGCGCTGCACGCCTTGCCGGTAGAGCGCAGCGGGCGGCACGATCTGGCCGCCTTGCGTGCACTGGCCCCGCAGGCCGCGCTGGTCTGCACCATGGCTGCCAACAATGAGACCGGCGTGGTGTCGGACCTGGCGGGCATCGAGGCCGTGCTGCAGGATGTGGCCCCCCAGGCTTACTGGCTGGTGGACTGCGTGCAGGCCTTGGGCAAGCTGCCTTTGCACCTGGCGCAGACCCGCATCGACTACGCGCCGTTTTCCGGCCACAAGCTGTACGCGCCCAAAGGTATCGGCCTGCTGTACGTGCGCCCCGGCGCGCCGTTCACCCCGCTGATGGCCGGGGGCGGGCAGGAAGATGGTCTGCGCTCCGGCACTGAGAACATGGTCGGCATTGCGGCGCTGGGCGCGGTGTTGCAGGCGCTGGAGGACGGCGGCAGTTTCAGCAGCCACACCCAAATGCTACAGTTTCAAGAGCTGTTTGTGAAGAGCCTGCATGCGGTGTGGCCCGAAATCATCTTTAATGCCA
The DNA here is from genome assembly GCF_056521385.1 of Rhodoferax sp. RT5P35. Taxonomy (NCBI): domain Bacteria; kingdom Pseudomonadati; phylum Pseudomonadota; class Betaproteobacteria; order Burkholderiales; family Comamonadaceae; genus Rhodoferax; species Rhodoferax sp. RT5P35. The sequence goes on from NZ_JBWMAX010000007.1 coordinate 58,548, forward strand.
ATGTGGACGATGCCCTGCCCACCACCTTGAATTTTTCGGTGCCCGGCTTGCCCAGCGGTGTGGTGGTGGATGCCCTGGGCGCTGTGGGCGTGCAGGTCAGTGCGGGCAGTGCCTGCTCGGCCAAGAAGGTGGCACCCAGCTATGTCTTGCAGGCCATGGGTGTGCCCGCTTGGCAGGCTGCATCGGCGGTGCGCCTGTCGTTCGGTGCCCTGGCCGACGCGGCGTTTATCGACGCGGCTTGCGCCCGCATCGCCGGCTGCGGTGCCGCCCTACAAGCCCGCGCCGCCACCGCCGAAACATGGCGCTGTGGCCCGCCGCTGGAGGCCGACCCGGCCATGCACTTGCTACCCAGCCAATGGGCTGACTTTTTACAACAACACCCCAGCGCTGTGCTGGTGGATGTACGCGAACCCCAGGAACACGCTGCCGACCCCCAGCCGCTGGGCTGTGGCCGGGCCGCGCTGAACGTGCCGCTGGGCCGCCTGGACGGTTATCTGCCCGCCTGGCTGGCCCGGCCTCCCGTGCCCCTGGTGTTTGTGTGCCGCAGCGGCCAACGCAGCCAGCGCGCGGTAGATACCCTGCGCCAACTCGGCTACGCCCAGGCTTGGCAGGTGGCGGCTGAAAGTGGCGGCTGATATTGCTATATAAAAAATAGCTATATGTGTATGTAGAATTTGGGCTGGAAGCTTAAAAGATATAAAAAATACCTCTTAACCCCCGGCCACACCCTGGGTGTTGACGTACAGCGCATACACCGACTGGCTGGCCGCCATGAACAGGCGATTGCGTGCCGGGCCGCCGAAGCACAGGTTGGCGCAGCGCTCGGGCAGGGCGATGTGGGCTATGGGGGTGGCATCGGGGGCGAAGACCATCACGCCGTCGCGGCCCTCTTTGTCATCCTTGCCGCCCCAACCGGCCCACAGGTTGCCGTCTACATCGCAGCGAAAGCCGTCGGGGCTTTCACCGTCGGCGCAGGTCACGAACACGCTGTCGTGGGTCAGCCGCGTGCCGTCCACACCACTCTCCACACCAAACACCCGGATGCGCCGCGGCGTAGCCCCGGATTCGACCACGTACAGCAAACTCTCGTCAGGCGAAAAGCACAGGCCGTTGGGCCGGTCCACCGCGTCGGTCACCACCGTGCACTGGCCTGTGGCAGGGTCGAGCCGGTAGACGCAGGTGGGCTGCTCGGGCATTGCGGCGTGGCCTTCGTAGTGGCCCAGGATGCCAAAGGGCGGGTCGGTGAACCACACACTGCCGTCGGATTTGACGACCACGTCGTTGGGTGAGTTCAGCGGCTTGCCGTTGAACTGGTCGACCAACACGGTGAGGCTGCCGTCGTATTCGGTGCGCACCACGCGCCTCCCGCCGTGCTCGCAGCCCACCAGGCGACCCTGGCGGTCGCGGGTGTGGCCGTTGGCAAAGTGGGACGGCTGGCGGAACACGCTGACTGCGCCGGTCTGTTCCTCCCACTTCATGGTGCGGTTGTTGGGGATGTCGCTCCACAGCAGGTAGCGGCCGTCGCCAAACCACACCGGCCCCTCGGCCCAGCGCATGCCGGTAGCAATGCGTTCCACCGCCGCGTTGAAGAGGTGGTAGGCCTCGAAACGCGGGTCCAGCACCGTGATGGCCGGGTCGGGGTAGCGGGTACTGGGTTGCCACATGGGATGCCTCGGTTTTTTTGTTGGACAGCTAGTATGCCCTTGCGAACGCCTGGGAGGCGGGCGCGCGGGAATAATGGTGGCTTGTTTTCGCTTTGGAGCCTACTTTGAATTTTCCCTTTATCGCCCTGGCCTGGCGCACGCTGTGGCGCGATGTGCGCTCTGGCGAGCTGCGTTTGCTGATCGTGGCCGTGACTTTGGCCGTGGCCGCGCTCAGCGCCGTGGGCTTTTTTGCCGACCGCCTGCAAGGCGGCCTGCAGCGCGATGCCCGCCAACTGCTGGGCGGTGACGCGGTGGTCTCCAGCGACAACCCGACGCCCGCTGCGTTCCTGGCGCAAGCCCAGGCGCAGGGCCTGCAGGCCGTGGGCACGCTGACCCTGGCCACCATGGGCCGGGCGGACGACGCCCAGGGCGGGGCTAGCAAGCTGGTGGCGCTGAAAGCCGTGGTGCCGGGCTACCCGTTGCGCGGCAGCTTGCGTATTGCCGAGGTGGCCGACGTGTCTGATGAAAAGGCTGCCCACCCCACGCGCGAGATTCCCGCTCCGGGCACGGCCTGGGTCGATCCGTCGCTGCTGGAGTCGCTGGACCTGAAGATCGGCGACAGCCTGCTGCTGGGCGACAGCCGTTTGCGCATCACCCAGACCATCGTCACGGAGCCCGACCGGGGCGGCGGCTTCATGTCGTTTTCGCCACGGGTGATGGTGAACCAGAGCGACATGGCCGCCACCGGCCTCATCCAGCCCGCCAGCCGGGTGAGCTATCGCTTCGCCGTGGCAGGGACCGACCCCGCCGTGCAGCGCTACGTGCAGTGGGCCACCGAAGAAATCAAAAAACCCGACAGCCGTGGCGTGCGTATCGAGTCGCTGGAAACCGGCCGCCCCGAGATGCGCCAAACCCTGGACCGGGCTAACAAGTTCCTGAACCTGGTGGCCCTGCTGTCGGCCCTGCTCAGCGCCGTGGCCGTGGCCCTGGCCGCACGCGGCTTTGCGGCAAATCACCTGGACGACTGCGCCATGCTGCGCGTGCTCGGCCAGAGCCAGCGCACCATCGCCCTGAGCTACGCACTGGAATTTGCGCTGGTCGGCATCTTTGCCAGCGCGCTGGGCGTGGCGATTGGCTATGGCGTGCACACCCTGTTCGTGCTGCTGCTGGCGGGCTTGGTCGATTCCAGCCTGCCCGCGGCCACCTGGTGGCCTGTAGCTTTGGGCATGGGTATGGGGCTGACGCTGCTGTTCGCCTTTGGACTGCCGCCGGTGCTGCAGCTGGCTTCCGTGCCGCCGCTGCGGGTGATCCGGCGCGATGTGGGCGGCCTCAAGCCCACCTCTATCGGCGTGCTGGGCCTGGGGGTGCTGGGCTTTGCCGCGCTGCTGCTGGCGGCCAGCAGCGACATCACGCTGGGCCTGATTGCCGTGGGCGGTTTTGCCGCCGCCGTGCTGGTGTTTGCGGGCCTGGGCTGGGTGGCGGTAAAGCTGCTGCGCCGCAGTGTGAACGAGACCACAGCCCCGCGCTGGCTGGTGCTGGCCACGCGCCAGGTGTCGGCCCGCCCGGCCTACGCCGTGGTGCAGATCAGCGCATTGGCCGTGGGCCTGCTGGCGCTGATTTTGCTGGTGCTGCTGCGCACCGATTTGATCCAGAGCTGGCGCCAGGCCACGCCGCCCGACGCACCGAACCGCTTCGTCATCAACGTGATGCCCGACCAGGCCGCAGACTTCCGGCAAAACCTAGCTAGGGCGGGCGTGCAGAACTACGACTGGTACCCCATGTTCCGGGGCCGTCTGGTGGCCGTCAACGGCAAGGCAGTGGCCCCCGAGAACTATGTGGACGACCGCGCCAAGCGCCTGCTGGACCGCGAGTTCAACCTGTCCTACAGCGCCACCCGGCCCCCGCACAACCCGCTGGTGGCAGGCACCTGGACACCTGAAGAAAAAGGGGCGGTGAGCGTGGAGGAGGGCATTGCCAAATCGCTGAACCTGAAGATGGGCGACAGCCTGCGCTTCGATATTGGCGGCGTGCAGTCTGACGCCAAGATCACCTCGCTGCGCAAGGTGGACTGGGGGTCGATGCGGGCCAACTTCTTCGTCATCTATCCGGTGGGCCAGATGGCCGAAGTGCCGGTGACCTTCTTGGGCGCGTTCAAGGCACCGCCCACCAAGGGTTTTGACAACCAGCTGGTACGCCAGTTTCCCAACATCACCGCAGTGGACCTCAGCAGTACCCTGGGCCAGTTGCAGCGCGTGCTGGACCAGGTGATCCGGGCGGTGGAATTCTTGTTTGGCTTCACGCTGGCCGCCGGGCTGGTGGTGCTGTTTGCTGCCATCACCGCCACCCGCGAAGAGCGCGCCCGCGAATTCGCCATCATGCGGGCCCTGGGCGCGCCCGGTAGCCTGCTGCGCCAGGTGCAGCGCGCCGAACTGGCGGGCGTGGGCCTGCTGGCGGGCTTCTTGGCCAGCATCGTGGCTGTGGCCGTGGGCTGGGGCTTGACCCGCTATGTGTTTGAGTTTGAATGGCACGGCTCGCTGTGGGTGCCGCTGTTTGGGGCCATCGCCGGTGCCTTGCTGGCGCTGGCGGCAGGCTGGTGGGGGCTGCGCGATGTGCTGCGCCGACCGGTGGTGGAGACGCTGCGGCGGGCTACGGCATAGTTGCTATATTTTTAATAGCTACTGGCGTAGATATCGTATGCGCTAGAGGCCTATTTTTTATGAATACTAGGCTGTGGGGACGTTCAAGCCGTTGTAACCAAATCGGGGTACAAAGCGTTAAGGTAGCGGACTATCCACTTACCTATTTTTAAGGATGATCAGAATGCAAATGACGACAATTTCCCGCACCCGCCGTGCCACCCGTACCGCTGTACTGGCCACCACGGTCATGGCCATGGCCCTGGGCGGTTGTGCCAACATGAGCGAAACGCAAAAAGGCACTGCGACCGGTGCAGGCCTTGGCGCACTGGCCGGCGTGATCATTGGTGACAGCAAGGGCGGCGCGGCCATCGGTGCCGGGCTTGGCGCGCTGGGCGGCTACGTCTGGTCCAAGCACATGCAGGACAAAAAAGCGGCCATGGAGCAGGCCACCGCAGGCACCGGCGTGGCGGTGACGCAAACGGCCGACAACCAGCTCAAGCTGAACATCCCCAGTGATATCTCGTTTGACACGGGCCGCGCCAACATCAAGCCCAATCTGCGTCCCATCCTGGACCAGTTTGCCAGCGGCCTGCAAAACCAGCCCAACACCGAGGTGCGCATCATCGGCCACACTGACAGCACCGGTAGCAATAGCATCAACGAACCTCTGTCGCTTGACCGGGCCGATGCCGCACGCGACTACCTGGCCGCCCGTGGCGTGGACATGCGTCGCATCATCGTGGCGGGCAGGGGTTCGCGTGAACCTGTGGCCGACAACAGCAGCGATGCCGGGCGTGCCCGCAACCGCCGCGTAGAAATCTTCCTGGCTGAACGTTCCGCTCAATAAGGCACAGCCCAAAAAAAAGCCCGTGGAACCGATGGGTTCCCCGGGCTTTTTTGCACCTGTCAGATCAGGGCGATTGGGTCACCAGTTCGAAGTGCTCCACCACGGGCGGGCTGGCGAAGAACGGGCCGACGATGGCGCGCCACTCGGCAAATGCCGGGCTTTCGCGGAAGCCGACGTTATGGGCTTCGATGGACGTCCAGAAGATCTGTAGCACGTAGCGCTCGGGGCTTTCCACGCCCTTGTTGACCTTGTAGCCGGTACAGCCCGCGTTCTTGCTGATGACGGTTTCTAGGCCCCGCGTGATGGCGGCATCGAATGCAGCTTGTTCGCCAGGGCGAATACGGATGTCGGCAATTTCTAAAATCATGGTGTGTCTCGGTAGAGTTTACAAAACCTCGCTGGCGAAGTCGGCTAGGCGTGAGCGTTCGCCGCGCGCCAGCATGATGTGGCCGCTGTGCGGCCAGCCTTTGAACTTGTCTACCGCAAAGGTCAGGCCGGAGGAACCCTCGGTCAGGTAGGGCGTGTCGATCTGCTGCAGGTTGCCCATGCAGACGATCTTGGTGCCGGGGCCGGCGCGGGTAATAAGCGTCTTCATCTGCTTGGGCGTCAGATTCTGCGCCTCGTCGATGATCACGTACTTGTTCAGGAAGGTGCGGCCGCGCATGAAGTTCATGCTCTTGATCTTGATGCGCGAGCGGATCAGCTCGTTGGTGGCCGAGCGGCCCCATTCGCCTGCACTGGTTTCGGTCTTGGCCAGCACTTCCAGGTTGTCGTCCAGTGCGCCCATCCAGGGGCCCATTTTTTCTTCCTCGGTGCCGGGCAGGAAGCCGATATCTTCACCAACGCTGACAGTCGCCCGCGTCATGATGATTTCGGTGTAGCGGCGCTCGTCCAGCACCTGGGTCAGGCCCGCAGCCAGGGCCATCAGGGTCTTGCCGGTGCCTGCATTACCGGTCAGGGTGACGAAATCGACTTCGGGGTCGAGCAGCAGGTTCATCGCGAAGTTTTGTTCGCGGTTGCGGGTGGTCACACCCCATACGGCGTGCTTGAGGTGGTTGTAGTCCTTCAGCGTCTTGAGCACCGCGGTTTTGGCGCGGATTTCGGTAACGCGGGCGTACAGATTGGGCTCGCCCGGCGACTCGAAGTACACAAACTGGTTCACCATCATCTCGGGCACGATAGGGCCGGAGATGCGGTAGAAGGTGTACAGGCCTTGCTGCCAGCTCTCCACGGTTTTGCCGTGCTTGGTCCAGAAGTCGGCGGGCAGAGCCAGTGCACCGGAGTACAGGAATTCGCCGTCGTCCAGCGCCTTGTCGCTTTGGTAGTCCTCGGCGGCCAGGCCCAGGGCCCGGGCCTTGACGCGCATGTTGATGTCTTTCGACACCAGCACCACCTCGCGGCCCGGGTGCAGCGGGCGCAGCGCCTCGACCACACCCAGGATCTGGTTGTCGGCCTTGCCCTGAGGCAGGCTGCTGGGCAGGGTGTAGTTGAGCGTCTGGGTCTGGAAGAACAGCTTGCCGCCGGCTTCCAGGTGGCCGGTGGTGTCCAGCTTCAGGCCCACGGCTATATCAGCTTCTTTGGCACCGGCCAGTGCGTCCAGCGAGCGGCTGGTCTGGCGGGCGTTGCGGGCGACTTCGGTCATGCCCTTTTTGTTGCTGTCTAGCTCTTCGAGCACGATCATGGGCAGGAAGATGTCGTGCTCTTCAAACCGGTACAAGCACATGGGGTCGTGCATCAGCACATTGGTGTCCAGCACAAACAGCTTGGCCGGGCCGGTGCTCTTGGGCGCTTTGCGTTTGGGTGCGGGCTCTTGCAGCAGGGCGGCATTGCGGTTGCGTGCCGGGGCTTCGCTGGGTTTGTCCAGGCTGGGGGCGGTTTTAGGCAACTCGGGCGCGGGCTTGTCGCGCTTGAGCTCGGCCACGGGCTCCATGCTGCGGGCTTGCGGTTTTTCTTGCAGAGCAGATGCGTTGGCCGCGGCTTTAGGTACCCGGCTGGTCCCCGTTTTTTTGACGGGCTTGGCGACCACGTCATAGGCTTCACGGGCCAAAGTGGCGGCGCGCTTGGTGGGGGCGGGAGGCAATGGCATAGGTCGTGGGACTCGCTCGTTAAATTAAAGGCAATCAAAAAGCACAAAAGCCGCCAGGCAGGCCGGGCGGCTTTTGAGGGGGAGCGTAGTTAGATTTACCAGCAACATGTTTTCATTATGCATGAGCCCTGTTGCGGTACTACTTGCTGGCTGAGGGATAGCTACACCGCTTTTTTCAGGTCTTTGACGGCTTGCAGCACGTCGTCCACGTGGCCGGGGACTTTCAGGCCGCGCCACTCGTTCTTCAGGATGCCATCGGCACCGATGAGGAAGGTGCTGCGCTCGATGCCCTTGACCTTTTTGCCGTACATGATCTTGTTTTTGACCACGCCAAACATGTGGCACATTTTTTCCTCGGTATCGGCGATGAGTTCAAACGGCAGCTCAAGCTTGGTTTTGAATTCATCGTGCGACTTCATGTTGTCGCGCGACACGCCGAACACGGTGGCACCGGCCTTGACGAATTCCTTGTGCTTGTCGCGGAACTGCATGGCTTCGGTGGTGCAACCGGGGGTGTTGTCCTTCGGGTAAAAATACAAAACCACTACTTTGCCGAGGTGGGTGGTGTTGGAAACTTTGATGCCGCCGGTGGCGTTGGCTTCAAATTCAGAGATAAGTTTATTGACAACGATCGCCATAGTGCTTGGGGTCTCTTGTGACTGGGTGTGGTCGTCGAAAGCTTGAAGTGGCTGGTGCGAAAGGCCGGAAAAGCGGTGCTAGCATGCCCGTGATGCCACCAAAGCTTGACCGCTGGCTGCTTCAAACTGCAACCCTCGATTTTACTCGGAAACCGGGCGGCCGATCTGCGGGCTCAGGCGGCGGACTCCAGCAGGAGGGCAGCCACCACGTGGCGGCCCTCCTGGGCCAGGATGTTGTAGGTGCGGCAGGCGGCCTGGGTGTCCATGGTCTCGATGCCGATGCGCTGTGCCATCAGGGGCTTGAGCCACACCGGCTGTGGGAAGCGGATGCGGCTGCCGCTGCCAAAAATCACCAGTTCCGGGGCCATGGCGGCCAGTTGGGCAAAGTGCTCGGGTGTTAAGTCTTCAAAACGGCTGCATTGCCATTCCAGCCGCTCGCCGCGTGAACCTACCACCACGCTGTGCGCGACTTTGTCGGTGTTGATGCCCACCCAGCCTGGCCCGTAGCCAGTGATGGATTGCACGTCGAATTTATCGGGTTGGAGCTTCATGGATCAGGTTTACAAGTGTGGTCCAATTATAAGTTTCCATTCTTACAGACAGCCTGCGGCGGCGGCTTGAGCCTGCGCCCGCCAGAGACACCATGAAGACCATCCAAAAATCCACCAAGCTGGCCAGTGTGTGCTACGACATCCGCGGCCCCATCATGGACGCGGCGCGCCAGATGGAGGAAGAGGGCCAAAAAATCATCAAACTCAACATCGGCAACCTGGCGGTGTTTGGCTTTGATTCGCCCGAAGAAATCCAGCAGGACATGATCCGCAACCTGCCCAATTCGGCTGGTTATTCGGACAGCAAAGGCATTTTTGGTGCGCGCAAAGCGGTCATGCACTACACCCAGCAACAGGGTGTAAAAGCTGTCACCTTGGATGACATTTACCTGGGCAACGGGGCCAGCGAGCTGATCGTGATGGCCACCAATGCGCTGCTTAACGATGGCGACGAGCTGCTGTTGCCTGCCCCCGACTACCCGCTGTGGACGGCGGCGGTCAGCCTGTCGGGCGGCACGCCGGTGCATTACATCTGCGACGAAGCCAATGGCTGGATGCCCGACTTGGACGACATCCGCGCCCGCATCACGCCGCGCACCAAGGGCATTGTGGTCATCAATCCCAACAACCCGACCGGCGCGCTGTATTCCGATGCCCTGCTCACAGGCATCGTGGCGCTGGCCCGTGAATTTGGCTTGGTGGTGTTTGCCGACGAGGTCTACGACAAGGTGCTCTACGACGGTGCCAAGCACACGGCCATGGCCTCGCTGAGCGACGACGTGCTGACCCTGACCTTCAATTCTTTAAGCAAAAGCTACCGCTCCTGCGGTTACCGCGCGGGCTGGATGGTGGTGTCGGGCGACAAGAAACCGGCGCGCGACTACATTGAAGGCCTGAACATGCTCTCCAACATGCGGCTGTGCGCCAACGTGCCCGGCCAGTGGGCGATCCAGACGGCGCTGGGCGGCTACCAGAGCATCAACGACCTGGTGGGCGAGGGCGGCCGCCTGCGCCGCCAGCGCGACCTGGCCTACGAGCTGATCACTGCCATCCCCGGAGTCAGCTGCGTCAAGCCCACCGCCGCGTTGTACATGTTCCCCAAGCTGGACCGGGCGATGTACCCGATCGAGGACGACCAGCAGTTCATCCTCGAGCTGCTGCAGGAAACCCATGTGATGCTGGTGCAGGGCACGGGCTTCAACTGGCCCACACCAGACCACTTCCGCATCGTATTTTTGCCCCACGAAGACGACCTGCGCGAAGCTATTCAGCGCGTGGCCAAATTCCTGGAACACTATCGTAAACGTAGCGCCTAGCCTAAGCAGTACCTGCGCTAGAGCCATTATTTAACTATAAAACTGATATGAAACCCATCCAAGTAGGCATCCTCGGCATCGGCACCGTCGGCAGCGGCGTGTTCAACGTATTGCAACGCAACCAGGAAGAAATCAAGCGCCGCGCCGGGCGTGGCATTGAAGTCACTATGGTGTCGCGCCGAAATATTGCCGAGGCCCAGGCTTTGGTGGGCGACCGCGCCCAGGTGGTGGCCGACGCGCGCGCCATCGTGCAAAACCCGGCCATCGACATCGTGGTCGAGCTCATCGGCGGCACCACACTGGCCAAGGAACTCGTGCTGGAAGCCATTGCCGCTGGCAAGCACGTGGTCACCGCCAACAAGGCGCTGCTGGCCGTGCACGGCACCGAAATCTTCGCTGCCGCCCATGCCAAGGGCGTGATGGTGGCGTTTGAAGCCGCCGTGGCCGGGGGCATCCCCATCATCAAGGCGCTGCGCGAAGGCCTGACGGCCAACAGTATCCAGTGGGTGGCGGGCATCATTAACGGCACCACCAACTTCATCCTCAGCGAAATGCGCGACAAGGGGCTGGACTTTGGCGTGGTACTCAAGGAAGCCCAGCGTCTGGGCTACGCCGAGGCCGACCCCACCTTTGACATCGAAGGCGTGGACGCGGCCCACAAGCTGACGCTGATGTCGGCGATTGCCTTCGGCATCCCCGTGCAGTTCGACAAAGCCTATGTCGAAGGCATCACCCAGCTCGGCGCGCAAGACATCCGCTACGCCGAACAGCTGGGCTACCGCATCAAGCTGCTGGGCATCACCAAGCGTACTGCCAATGGTGTAGAGCTGCGCGTGCACCCCAGCCTGGTCCCGGCCAAGCGTCTGATCGCCAATGTGGAAGGTGCCATGAACGCGGTGATGGTGCAAGGCGATGCCGTGGGCACCACGCTGTACTACGGCAAGGGCGCGGGCAGCGAGCCCACCGCCAGCGCGGTGATTGCCGATCTGGTGGACATTGCCCGCCTGCACACCGCCGAGCCTGCCCAGCGCGTGCCCTACCTGGCCTTCCAGCACCACTCCATGAGCGACCTGCCGGTACTGCCCATGGGCGAAGTCGTCACCAGTTACTACCTGCGCCTGCGTGTGGCCGACCAGGCCGGCGTGCTGGCCACCGTGACCGGCCTGCTGGCGGCCGCCGACATCAGCATCGACGCGGTGCTGCAGCGCGAAGCCGACGAAGTGGGCGGCGAGGGTGCCACCCAGACCGACGTGATCATCCTGACCCACGACTGTATTGAATCGCGCATGGACGTGGCCCTGGCGCAGATGCAGGCCCTGCCCACCGTGCTGGCGCCGATCACGCGCATTCGTAAAGAAGAGTTAGCGTGATGTAAAGCGGTCGTCCTGGACACGGCATGGGCCGTTGAAGTTCACAAGCGCAAACACTGGGCGCTGTGGTCCTCTCAACTGCAAGCTTTTTTAAGGAATCCCCATGAAATCCAATATCCGTGCTCTCGCTATCGCCCTTGGAATGTGCTTCGCCGGTGCGGGCTTTGCCGCTACCGCCGTGCCTGCCGCCACTGCCTCTGCTCCTGCTGCCATGGCCTCCGCTGCTGCTCCTGCAACACCCGCTGCCAAACCCGCAGCAGCAGCCCCTGCCGCTAAGAAAGCCGCCTCTGCCGCGCCCACTGCGGTAGCCGCTGGCGGCGGCGACGGCAAGGTCTGGGTCAACGACAAGTCCAAGACCTACCATTGCGAAGGCAGCAAGTTCTACGGCAAGACCAAGACCGGTGAATACCTGGCCGAAGCCGATGCCAAGGCCAAGGGCAACCACCCCGCTGGTGGCAAGGCATGTGCAAAATAAGCAGCCCTTCGGCTCTTGAAAAACCCAGCCTGGCTGGGTTTTTTTACGTCTGGGTTTACGTCAGCATGGTGGTGGCTCTGCGTTGCTAAAATTTATACACACATCTGGCGCGCAAGCACCCTGCGTTGCGGCACATTGACTGCGAGACAACCCCATGCACTACCTCTCTACCCGTGGCGATGCCACGCCGCGCCAATTCTGCGAAATCTTGCTCGAAGGCCTGGCCCCCGATGGCGGCCTGTACCTGCCCGCGCACTACCCGCAGGTGGATGCCGCCACGCTGACCCGCTGGCGCACGGTTTACCACCAGCAGGGCTATGCCGAGCTGGCTTTCGAGATCCTGTCGCTGTATATCGACGATATTCCTGCCACCGACCTGCGTGCCCTGTGCACTAAGACCTACACCGCCGAAGTCTTCCGCACTGGCGAAATCGTGCCGTTACGGCATCTGGAAAACGGCGTGCTGCTGGAGGGTCTGTCCAACGGCCCCACGCTGGCCTTCAAGGACATGGCCATGCAGCTGCTGGGCAACCTGTTCGAGTACGAGCTGGCCCGGCGCGGCGAAGAGCTCAACATCCTGGGTGCCACCAGCGGCGACACCGGCAGCGCGGCCGAATACGCCATGCGCGGCAAGAAAGGCGTGCGCGTGTTCATGACCTCGCCGCAAGGCCGCATGAGCCCGTTCCAGCAGGCGCAGATGTTCAGCCTGATGGACGAGAACATCGTCAACATCGCCATCGAAGGCGTGTTCGACGACTGCCAGGACATCGTGAAAGCCGTGTCGAACGACCTGGATTTCAAGCGCAAGTACAAGATCGGCACCGTCAACAGCATCAACTGGGCGCGCTTGCTGGCCCAGGTGGTGTATTACTTTGCCGGGTACATCCAGGCCACCGAGAGCAATGACCAAAAGGTCAGCTTCTCCGTCCCCTCGGGCAACTTCGGCAACGTTTGCGCAGGCCATGTGGCGCGCATGATGGGCCTGCCGATCGAAAAGCTGGTGGTTGCCACGAACGAGAACGATGTGCTGGACGAGTTCTTCCGCACCGGCATCTACCGCGTGCGTGGCAGCGCCGACACGCATGAAACCTCCAGCCCGTCGATGGACATTTCCAAGGCCTCCAACTTCGAGCGCTTTGTGTTCGACCTGGTGGGCCGCATTGGTGCCCGCACCAAAGACCTGTTCAGCACCCAGCTGGCGGCCCAGGGCTATTTCGACCTGAGCGCCGACCCGGCCTTCCAGCAAGCCGCCAGCCGCTACGGCTTTGCCAGCGGCAAGAGCACCCACGCCGACCGCCTGGCCACTATCCGCGATACCGATGCCCGCTTCGGCATGGTCATCGACACCCACACTGCCGACGGCCTGAAAGTCGCTCGCGAACACCTGCAAGCCGGTGTGCAGATGATCGTGTTAGAGACCGCATTGCCCATCAAGTTTGCCGCCACCATTGTGGAAGCCCTGGGCCGCGAACCCGACCGGCCGCCGCAGTTCCTGGGCATCGAGGCCTTGCCCAAGCGCGTGCTGAACCTGCCCGCCGATGTGGCCCAGATCAAAGCCTTGATCGAGAAAACTTGTGCTTAAAACAGCTGCTAGCACATGTACCACCTGCACTGGTAGCTATCAAAAATGTAGTTTTTGTCAGATGCAGGCATGAAGGCCGTGGTCTTCGCTGGGTTCTCCGGCTCGGGCAAAACCACTCTGGTCGAGCAGTTGATCCCGCTGCTCAAGCAGCAGGGCCTGCGCGTTTCGGTGGCCAAGCATGCGCACCATCGCTTCGACATCGACCAGCCGGGCAAAGACAGCTGGCGGCACCGCCAGGCGGGCGCGTACGAGGTGGTGATTGCCTCCGACCTGCGCCTGGCCCTGGTGCGTGAATTTGCCGAGCCGGAGCGTCTGTCGGTCCATGCGCTGATTGCCGAACTCAGCCCCGGCGTGGACTGGGTGCTGGTGGAAGGTTTCAAAACCAGCGAACTGCCCAAGATCGAAGTCTGGCGCGCCGCGTCCGAGCAGCCGGTGCAGTACCCCGATGACCCGCGCATCGTTGCCATCGCCACCGACTCCCCGCTGCCCAGTCCCTCCACGCTGCCCGTGCTGGACATCAACCACCCTGCCGCCGTGGTGGCTTGGTTGCAGCAGCACGCAGCCCTCTTTGAATACCAGGCCCCTGTATGACTCCCCGTGCCCCTTTGATCCCCCTGGACGACGCGCTGGCCACCCTGCTGGCCTACGCCGTGCCGCTGGCCGCTGTTGAAAGTGCCAATACCTTCGATGCCGATGGCCGCGTGCTGTCGCAGGATGCCGTGTCTCCATTGCAAGTACCGTCGTTCGACAACAGCGCGATGGACGGCTACGCCATGCGCTGCGCCGATGTGGCGGATGTAGCGGATGCTGCGCTCCCGGTGTCCCAGCGCATCGCCGCAGGCAGTGCGCCCGAGCCCCTGCAGCCCGGCACCGTAGCCCGCATCTTCACCGGCGCGCCCATGCCCGTGGGTGCCGATGCGGTGGTGATGCAGGAGGAATGTGAAGTGCAGCCCGATGGCACGGTGCGCGTGCTGCGCCCGCCCCAGCCAGGCCAGTGCGTGCGCCGCGCGGGCGAGGACGTGGCCAAAAATGCTGTGGTGCTATCAAAAGGTGAGCGGCTTACGCCCGCATCTATTGCGCTGGCGGCCAGTATTGGCATGGATACGTTGGCTGTGGCGCGCCGCCCCCGCGTGGCCTTGTTCTCCACCGGCGACGAACTGGTCATGCCCGGCGACGTAGCCCCGCAAGACATGCGCCCGGGGGCCATCTACAACTCCAACCGCTTCTTTCTGCGTGCCCTGTTGCGGCGCATGGGCTGCGTGGTCACGGACCTGGGCATCGTGCCCGACCAGCGTGATGCCACGGTCGACGCACTGCGCGCCGCCAGCCAGACGCACGACCTGATCCTGACCAGCGGCGGTGTCTCGGTGGGCGAAGAAGACCACGTCAAAGCCGCCGTACAGACGCTGGGCAGCCTGCACCTGTGGCAACTGGCCATCAAGCCCGGCAAGCCGTTCGCCTACGGCAAGGTCGAGGGCAGCCACTTCATCGGCCTGCCCGGCAACCCTGTTGCTAGCTTTGTGACCTTCTTGCTGCTGGTGCGCCCCTTTGTGCTGCGCCTGCAAGGTGCCACCGCCGTGGAGCCGCCCGCCATGCACCTGCCCGCGCACTTCGACTGGCCCCGGGCCGACAAGCGGCGTGAATTTTTGCGGGTGCGGCGCAACGCGGCGGGCGGGCTGGATTTGTTTGCCAACCAAAGCTCCGGCGTGCTCACCAGCGCAGCTTGGGCCGACGGCCTGGTAGACACCCAGCCCGGCCAGACCATCGCCTGGGGCGACACGGTGCGTTTTATTCCCCTGGCGGAGCTGCAAGCATGAAGCTCACAGTGAAATATTTCGCCTCCATCCGCGAGGCACTGGGCACCGGCCAGGAAGCGGTGGACACGACCACCGCCACCGTGCAGGCCCTGCGCGACGAGCTGGTGGCCCGGGGTGGTGCCTACGCCAGCAGCCTGGCCCCCGACCGGTCGGTGCGGGTGGCGCTGAACCAGGTGATGGTGGACGCGCAAGCCGCGCTGGTGGACGGTGCAGAAGTGGCGTTCTTCCCGCCGGTGACGGGCGGGTAGTAGACTGTTGCATCGCAAATACAACGCAATGCATCATGAAAACCACCAGCTTTCCTTCTGTGCGGGTCGATGCCGCACTGCGCGAAGCCGCCCAACACGTGCTGCGTGAGGGGGAAACCCTCACCAGTTTGGTAGAAACGGCGGTGCGCGAAACCATCCAGCGGCGTTTGGCGCAGGCTGAATTTTTGGCCCGGGGCCTGCAATCCAGTGCCGATGCCCAGCGCAGCGGTAGCTTCCACGCCGCCAGCGATGTGCATGACGAGATGCAACGCAGACTGGATGGGCGGCGTAAACAGGTGCTTGGGTGACCGATCACTTTGACGTGCGGTATACCGATGCCGCCCGCGACGATTTACTGCGCTTGTTGGACTTTTTGTTGGACCGGGCTCGGACCACTGAGGACTTTGATGCAGCGCAAGACACGGTGGATGCCATCCGCACTGCGGTTGAAACCCACCTGGCCCGCACCCCGTTCATTTTTCGCAAAGCCGGGGCCAGCCCGTTTTTACGGGAGCTGGTGATTCCGCTGCGCCGCACGGGCTACGTGGCCATGTACGAGATCGACGCTGGTAACGCCGTCACGATTTTGGCCATTCGGCACCAGCGCGAAGACGATTACCACTGAGTCCTTGGATACATAATTAACCCAAATCCGCCAGCTTCGAGGTGCGCAGCCGGTTCGGTGCCAGCGCCCCGGCGGAATCCAGAATCGGGTAAGCAATCGAGCAGATGTGCGAGTTGATGCGCTTCAACTCGCTGATCAAATCGATGTGCAGTGAGCTGGTCTCAATACTGGACTGGGTGTTGTCGGCCAGACGGATCAGGTGCGAACGCGAGTAGGCGTGCTCCAGGTCGCGGAAGCGGGCTTTTTCTTCCAGCAGCTTCTTGGCATCGTGCACATTGCCGTTCAAAAACACGCTCATCGACAGGCGCAGGTTGTCTACCAGCCGGGCGTGGAGCTCGGTGATCTCATTCATGCCTGCCTCGGAGAAGTTGCGGCCAGGCTTGATCTTTTTGTCCTCCACGTCGATCAGCACGCGCTCGATGATGTCGCCGATCTGCTCCATATTGATGGTGAAGCTGATGATGTCGGTCCAGCGGCGGCTTTCTTCTTCCGACAGGGCTTCGCGCGAGATCTTGGTCAGGTAGTACTTGATGGCCGAGTACAGGCGGTCTACCGTGTCGTCGAGCTTGCGCAGTTCGTCGGCCAACGCAAGGTCGTTGTTTTTGATAACGGTCAGTATGCCCAGCATCATGGTCTCCACCACGTCGGCCTGGTGCAGGGCCTCGCGCGCCGCGCAGGAGATGGCCAGCGAGGGGGTGGACAAAGCAGAAGGGTCCAGGTGCTGGGGCCGGGTGCGTTCGGCCGGTTGGGCGGGCGGCTTGGGCAGCAGTTTTTCCATGGCCTTGGCGACCAGCTGCGTCAGCCCGATAAAGGCCACGCTCATCACCACGTTGAAGGCCAGGTGGAACAGCACCACGCCTTGGGTGGCATCGGGCATGGACGGGTGCACATGGCGCAGCCACAGGCCTATGCAGGGGGCGACCAGCACCACGCCCATCAGCTTGAAGACAAAGTTGCCCACGGTGACCTGGCGCACTTCGATGGCCGACTTAGAGGTGGTCAGCACCGCCAGCGCGCCGCTACCCAGGTTGGCCCCCAGCACCAGGCCCAGCGCTACGTCCATCTGGATCACGTGGGACGCGGCCAGCGCAGCGATCAACAGCACTACTGCCAGGCTGGAATAGGCCAACACCGCCAGCAGCATGCCCAGGGTGATCTCCATCAGCACATCGCTGCTGACGGCAGCCAGCAGGCTGCGCACCACGGGCGAGGCCAGGAGCGGCTCGGTGGCTTCCACCACCAGCCGCAAAGCCAGCAGCATCAGCCCCAGGCCAATCAGCACACGGCCAATGCGCCCGGCGGTGCCGTCCTTGGTGGACAGGAACAGCACCACGCCCACAAAGATGAACAGCGGCGACAGCCAGGACAGGTCGAACGAGAACAGCACCGACATCAGGCTGGTGCCGATGTCGGCCCCGCGCATGATGGCCAACGCGGCGGGCAGGGTGATCAGGCCCTGGCCGACGAAGGAGGAGGTCATCAGCGAGGTGGCGGTGCTGGACTGCACCAGGGCCGTCACGCCAATGCCGGACAACGCAGCGGTGAACCGGTTGCCCATGCTGTGCGCCAGAATCTGTCGCAGGTTGGCCCCAAATACCCGCAGTACGCCGGTGCGCACCAGATGGGTTCCCCAGACAAGCAGCGCGATGGCGGCCAATAAATTGAGTAAATGCTTCATAAGGTCAGCGGGCGACTATACGCCGGGCTTACCCCCGCCATGGCGATGTAAGCGCCTTCAAACCGTCTGCATTCGCCACGAGCGCAAACGCAGGCTGGATAAGCTTAGCCCGCGTGCCACTGCGCCAGGTTGGACAGCAGGATCACCAGGCCTGCACTGTTGATCAGCAACCCCGCTATGGTTTTGAGTTCGCGCATGGTGTCTTCCTTGTGGTGGGTTGGAGATGAGACTGGATGGTATTCAAAGCTGCGTCATGTGTATAGGCAATCGAATTTATTTCGACGATAGTTTTTATTGAATAACTTTCGAAATCGTACACTGGGGCGCGCAAACCTTAGGGGCTTGTGTGCTCTATTTTTAATAGCTGGTAGCGTAGATAGAACATGCGCTAGAGCCGTATTTCTTATAAATTTTTATTTTTCAGCCATGCAGATCCAAGAAAAACCCCCAGCTGCCACACCGTTTGAATGGATCGGTGGCGAAGCCCCGGTGCGTGCGCTGGTGGACCGTTTCTATGACCTGATGGACCTGGAGCCGGGCTTTACCGCGCTGCGGGCGGCCCATGGCCCCGGGCTGGACCATGCGCGGCAGCGCTTATTTTTATTCCTGTGCGGCTGGCTGGGCGGGCCACAAACCTACACCGAGCAGTTTGGCCACCCGCGCTTGCGCGCCCGGCACCTGCCGTTCAAGATCGGCATCCTGGAGCGCGACCAGTGGCTGGCCTGTATGGACCAGGCCATGGGTGAAACCGGCGTGGATGCCACCCTGCGCGCCCGGCTGCAGGCCAGTTTTTTCCAGACCGCCGACTGGATGCGCAACCAAGGCGTTTGAACCAGACCAACAAGGACACACCATGGCAACTATCCAACACACCCCGCCTACCTCCCCCATTTGCGTCGCTCCCATCCGCGTCGCCGTCATCGGCTATGGCTTGGCGGGCCGCGTCTTCCACGCACCGCTGATCGCCGGTGTGCCCGGCCTGGAACTGGCCTGCATCTGCTCCAGCAAACCCGAGGCGGTAAACAAAGATTGGCCGGATGTCAAAGTGGTACCCACGCCCGAGGCCGCGTTTGCCGACCCGGCCATCGACCTGGTCATCATCGCCACCAGCAACGCCAGCCACCACGCCCTGGCCCGCACCGCGCTGCTGGCGGGCAAGCATGTGGTGGTGGACAAACCTTGCACTGTGACCCTGGCCGAAACCGAAGATTTACTGGCCGTAGCCCAGCAGCAGAACCGCATGCTCACCGTCTACCAGAACCGCCGCTATGACGGCGACTTCTTCCTGCTACAGCAGGTGCTGGCCAGCGGGCAGCTGGGGCGCATCACGCATTTTGAATCGCACTTTGACCGTTTCCGCCACGTCATCCCCGGCCGCTGGCGCGAGCAGGACATACCCGGCTCCGATCTGTGGATGGACCTGGGTGCACACCTAGTAGACCAGGCCCTGCAACTCTTCGGCGTGCCCGACGACCTGCTGCTCGACGTGGCCCGCCAGCGCGAGCACACCCAAACCAATGACTACTTCCACGCCCAGTTGCGCTACCCCTCCACCTACCCCGGCATGCGTGTGGTGCTGCACGCCAGCTCTTGCGTCACCGCCAGCGGGCCGCGCTTTGTGCTGCACGGCACGGGCGGCTCATTCACCAAGTTTGGGCTGGATACGCAAGAGGACACCCTGAAAGCCGGAGCCCGCCCGCAGCTCGCCAGCCTGGGCGATTGGGGCAGCGACCCGCTGCCCGGCCAAATGTTGCGCACCGTGGATGGCCAGCAGATCAGCTCCACCACCCCCGATACGTCCGGCAACTATTTGCAGTACTACGCCGGTGTGCGCGACTACTTGCTGGGCCAGTCCAGCGCCGCGCCGGTGCCCCCGCAGCAGGTACACCAGGTGATGGCCTTGCTGGAGCGCGGCTCGCAGAGCGCGGCGCAGGGTGGTTTTGTGGCGACCGGGGATTTGCGCTAAATCCAGATGCGGCTGTTGCTATTTTTTTAATAGCTGCTAGCGCAGGTGAAATATGCGCTGGAGGCTGATTTCTTATAAATTTTTAGCCTGGCTGTAAAAGCACCAGTAAAGCTCCTGCTCCGCCCTCCATCGGCCGGGCCTGCACAAAGGCCAGAACCTCGTTCTTTTGTACCAGCCAATTGCGCACCTTGCCCTTGAGCACCGGGGTTTTGCCGGGCGAGCTCAGGCCCTTGCCGTGCACCACGCGCACGCAGCGGATGCCGTGCTTGTGCGCATCGCGGATAAAGCCCGACAAGGCATCGCGCGCCGCGTCGCTGCGCAGGCCGTGCAGGTCGAGCTGGCGCTGGATGGCCCACTCGCCTTTGCGCAGGCGCTGCAGCACGTCGATGCCGATGCCGGGGCGGCGGTAGCTTAAGGAATCGTCGGTTTCCAGCAGGCTGCTGGCATCGAAGCCGTCGCTGATGGCCTCGACCAGCACGGCCTGCTCGTCCCGCTGCAGTTGCGTGGCGATGGGCTCGGGCGGCTTCTTTTTCAGCAGCGCCTGGCGCTTGTCGGGCAGGCGGTGCACGGCGCCTGCGGCATGCACAAACAGGTTCTTTTGGGCCGCCAGGCGGCGCTGGGTCTCCAGCTTCGCTACCCGCTCGGCTTCTTGCAGTGCAGCGGCCTCGGCGATGGATTTCTGGATCTTTTTCAGATCTTGTAAGGAGGTGATTTTCATGGAAGTGTGCAAATCACATCAGGCCTTTTTCAGCCATGGAAAGCGTTTCACCGGGGGCGACGATGATGTGGTCCAGCACCCGCACGTCGATCAGCGCCAGCGCGGCGCGCAGGGTGTGGGTCAGCGACTCGTCGGCACGCGAGGGCTGCACCGAGCCGCTGGGGTGGTTGTGCGCCAGCACCACGCTGGCGGCTTGGTGGTGCAGGGCGCGCAGCACCACTTCGCGCGGGTACACGCTGGTTTGCGTCAGGCTGCCCCGAAACAGCTCCTCCAGCCCCAGCAGGCGGTGGCCCGCATCCAGAAACAGCACGGCGAACACCTCGTGGTTTTTGGCCGACAAATGCAGTTGCAGGTAGTGCTGGAGGTCCGCAGGGTCAGTGAACACGGTGCGCTCCTGCAGCTTTTGCGCCATGGCGCGGCGGGCCAGCTCCAGCACGGCGATGATTTCGGCCCGCTTGGCCGGGCCCAGGCCCTTGATGCGCTTGAGGTCGTCGGCGGTGGCGTGGAGCAGTCCGGCAATGCCGCCAAAGCCGCCGCTGCCAGGGGTCTGTATCTGCAGCAGCTCATGCGCCATTTGCAGCACGCCCTTGCCCTCGATCCCGGTGCGCAGCAGGATCGCCAGCAGCTCCACATCGCTCAGGGCCGCAGGGCCGCGGGCCAAAAGCTTTTCGCGTGGACGGGCATCGGGGGGTAAATCTTTGAGCGGCATGGTGGACTTTTACAATAGAGCCCAGTTTACCGAGACTCCCCATGCCCTCTACCTCCATTCCCACTGTCCAGTCCGGCTCTTTCCTGACCCTGCACTACCGCCTGGGCGGCCCCACGGGCGACATCATCAATACCTTCAACGACAAGCCTGCCACCTTGTCGCTGGGCACAGGCCAGCTTTCGCCCGCCGTGGAGCAGCGCCTGCTGGGCCTGCCCGAGGGCACGCGCACCTCGTTCGACATCCCCGCCGGGGAAGCCTTTGGTGAGCGCCAGCCCGACATGCAGCAGTGGGTGGCCCGCAAGCTGCTCAACCAGATGGGCGACCCGCTGGAGCAGTACCACGTGGGCGATGTGGTGCAGTTCCCCACGCCCGACGGCTTGGGGCATTACGCCGGTGCCGTGCAGCAGGTGGGCAATGGCGACAGTGCCGACGCGGTGCTTTTCGACTTCAACCATCCGCTGGCCGGCCAGCCCGTGACGTTTGAAGTGCAACTGATTGGTGTGTTGTGACCGGCCCGCAAGTGGACGGTCTTCAAGTCCATAGCCCGCAAGAAATCATCCTCGCCGAGCCACGCGGCTTCTGCGCGGGGGTCGACCGGGCGATTGAAATCGTCGAAAAGGCCCTGGCCAAGTTTGGCCGCCCCATCTATGTGCGCCATGAGATCGTGCACAACACCTACGTGGTCAACGACCTGAAATCGCGCGGTGC
Source organism: Rhodoferax sp. RT5P35 (assembly GCF_056521385.1). Classification (NCBI taxonomy): domain Bacteria; kingdom Pseudomonadati; phylum Pseudomonadota; class Betaproteobacteria; order Burkholderiales; family Comamonadaceae; genus Rhodoferax; species Rhodoferax sp. RT5P35. The sequence continues at coordinate 80,164 of NZ_JBWMAX010000007.1, forward strand.
CATCTTCATCGAAGAGTTGGACGATGTGCCGCCCGGCGCGACCCTGGTGTTCTCGGCCCACGGCGTGAGCCAGGCGGTGCAGCAGGAGGCGCGGGCCCGGGGTTTCCAGATTTTTGACGCTACCTGCCCGCTGGTCACCAAGGTCCACGTCGAAGTGGCCAAGCTGCACAAAGAAGGTTATGAGTTCATCATGATCGGCCACAAGGGCCACCCCGAAGTGGAGGGCACCATGGGCCAGCTGGAGAGCGGCATCCACCTGGTGGAAGATGTGGCTGACGTGGCCCGTGCCCAGCCGCTGCAAACTGACAAGCTGGCCGTGGTGACGCAAACCACCCTGAGCGTGGACGATGCCGCCGAGATTCTGGCCGCCGTGAAAGCCCGCTTCCCGCTGATCCGCGCCCCCAAGATGCAAGACATCTGCTACGCCACGCAAAACCGCCAGGACGCCATCAAGATCATGAGCCCGCAGGTGGACATCGTCATCGTGGTCGGCAGCCCCACCAGCTCCAATAGCAACCGTCTGCGCGAGCTGGCCGAAAAGCTGGGCACCAAAGCCTACATGGTGGACAACGCCGAAGAGCTGCGGCCCGCCTGGTTCGAAGGCAAAACCCGCGTCGGCCTGACCGCCGGTGCCTCCGCTCCCGACGTGCTGGTCCAGCAGGTGATTGACCGCATCCGTGCATTGGGCGCGGTGTCGGTAAGGAAGATGGATGGAATTGAGGAGACGGTGAAGTTTCCGCTGCCTAAGGGGTTGCGGATGGAAGGGGCGGCCTCCGCCGGTTGAGGCGGCTGCGCTGTTTGGCCTTTTCATGATCTGGATCAGAGGCGTCCCCCCGATCCGGTAGCCCAATGGCGTGTCTTCACCATGAAAGGACACGGTATGAAAACCAACGTTGGCGGTCTGGACCGCACACTGCGCATCCTCGCCGGAGCCGCCCTGGTCGCCCTGGCCGCCACTGGCACCGTCGGCCTCTGGGGCTGGATCGGTGCCGTCCCCCTGGCCACCGGCCTGATCGGCTGGTGCCCGCCTTATGCCTTGTTCGGCTGGAATACCTGCGCGGTGAAGTCGGGGGGCTGAGGGTCGGGCCGCAGTGTTCCGACCTTACAGCCTGCCACTTTTAGATTTCCAAGCTCTTTTTGGGGTACCAAATCGGCCTCTTGCGCTTATAAAATAAGCACAGGAAGCTCCTATTTTTGACTATCAAAAGAGAAGCGATCTGTGCCGACTGCACGGGGCGTAGGCAGTGGGGCCCGAGCTTGGCGGGGTCTGATCCCCCTTGCGCGACGGGTGCTGGCAGGCACCCAGAGAGCGCCAAATCGCCAGGAGGGCTCGGAGCACGAATGCGGGTTTGCAGTCGTATGAAAACCAACGGGCCAGCGCGTAATCGTGGTCCGACTCCGCCAGGGTTCGTCTCGTTACACCACCCCCACCCCCGCCGAAGCACGGCATACATACACCGTAGCCGCATCCCCATTCGGCGCGCGGTATTGGGCTGCCACTGCGGCGCGTGCGGTGGGGACAACCGCTTCGGGGAGCAGGGCGACGACGCAGCCGCCGAAGCCGCCGCCGGTCATACGGGCACCGCCCTGGGGGCCGATAGCGGCTTGCAGGATGGCGACCAGGTGGTCGATGGGGGGCACGGTGATTTCAAAGTCGTCGCGCATGGAGTCGTGCGAGGCGGCCATGAGTTGGCCCAGGCGCAGCAGGTCGCCATCGGCCAGGGCCTGGGCGGCATCCAGGGTGCGCTGGTTCTCGGTGACGATGTGGCGGGCGCGGCGTAGCACTAGCGGCTCCAGCCCGGCGGCATCGCGCTCCAGGCGGGCCACGTCTACGTCGCGCAGGGCAGGTACACCGTAGTGGGCGGCGGCGGCTTCGCACTGCTGGCGGCGGGTGTTGTATTCGCTGCCGACCAGGCCGCGCTGTACGTGGGAGTGCACGATCATCACCGCCAGCCCGGCGGGCACGGGCACGGCCTGGGTGGTCAGGCTGCGGCAGTCGATCAGCAGGGCGTGGTCGGCCTGGCCGCTGGCCGAGATCAGCTGGTCCATGATGCCGCAGTTCACGCCGACGAAGCTGTTTTCAGCCTTTTGGGCTGCCAGCGCAATATCCGTAGGCGTGAGCAGCTCTGAATTATGTAGCGCATTGAAGGCCTGGCCCACCGCCACTTCCAGCGATGCCGACGACGACAAACCCGCGCCTTGCGGCACATTGCCGGCTATCGCCAGGTCCATGCCGCCCAGCGCCAGGCCTTTGGCCAGCAGGACCTGCACCACGCCACGCACGTAGTTGGCCCACTGCGCGTCGGGGCGCGGGGTGATGGGTGCATCCAGGTCGAACTGGTCGATGGCATCAAAGTAGTCGCAGGCGCACACGCGCACCTGGCGGTCGCTGCGCGGGCCCACGGCGATGCGGGTTTCGAAGTCGATGGCGCAGGGCAGCACAAAGCCGTCGTTGTAGTCGGTGTGCTCGCCGATCAGGTTGACCCGGCCGGGTGCGCGCACGTGCAGCGTAGGGGCCTGGCCAAAGTGCAGGGCGAAGGCGGCAGTGGTGCGCTGTTGCAGGCTGGCGGTCATGGGGCTTCTCGTTCTTCTCTGTAATGCACGTCGCGGTAGTGAACGTTGGACACCGCGCGCAGTTGGGCGGCGGCTTGCTCGGGGGTCAGGTCGCGCTGGGCTTCGGCCAGCATTTCAAAGCCGACCATGAACTTGCGCACACTGGCCGAGCGTAGCAGCGGCGGGTAGAAGTGGGCGTGCAGTTGCCAGGGCGTGGGGTCTTTGCCGTCAAACGGCGCGCCGTGCCAGCCCATGGAATACGGAAATGAGCACTGGAACAGGTTGTCGTAGCGCGAGGTGAGTTGCTTGATGGCCAATGCCAGATCGGCGCGTTGCTCCGCATCCAGCTGCGGCAGTTGCTGCACCGCAAAGCGCGGCAGCAGCAGGGTCTCAAATGGCCAGGTGGCCCAAAACGGCACGATGGCCAGCCAGTGGGCGGTTTGCACCACCACCCGGCTGCCGTCGGCGGCTTCGCGCGCGGCCAGGTCCAGCAGCAGGGGCGTGCCACGTTCGGCGTGCCAGGCGCGCTGGCGCAGGTCTTCGGCGGCGGGTTCGTTGGGGACGAAGTCAGTGGCCCAAAGCTGGCCGTGCGGGTGCGGGTTGGAGCAGCCCATCAGCGCGCCCTTGTTCTCGAACACCTGCACCCAGGGGTAGGTGGCACCCAGCTCGGCGGTTTGCGCGCACCAGGTGGCGATGACTTCCCCGATGGCGGACAGCGGCAACTCGGGCAGGGTTTTGCCGTGGTCGGGCGAGAAGCAGATGACACGGCTGGTACCCCGCGCGGTGCGGGCCTGGAACAGCGGGTCGGACGCGGGCGGTGCGTCCGGCGCGCTGGGCATCATGGCGGCAAAGTCGTTGGTGAAGACGAAGGTGCCGGTGTAGGCGGGGTTGCGCTCGCCGGTGACGCGCAGGTTGCCCGCGCACAAAAAGCAGCTGGCATCGTGCGCCGGTCGCTCTGCCGTGTCGGCCTGCTCCTGCTGGCCCTGCCAGGGGCGTTTGGCGCGGTGCGGCGACACCAGCACCCACTGGCCGGTGAGCGGGTTGAAGCGGCGGTGCGAGTGTTCGGAAACATCGAAAGCCGCGGTGTCTAAAAGATCGGTGGTCATGGGCGGATTATCTGCAAACGCACGATGAAGCAGCTCTCTGCCGTGGCACGCGGCATGGGCAGGCCGGCCTGGGCCAGCCAGGCACCGTCCAGTGCCACGCCGCCGTTTTGCAGCGCGGTGAAGAACGGCGCGGGGGATTGCACCGCGCCTTCGCCTGCGATGGGCACCACTTGCGTCACCTGGTAGCGGGCGGTGGGGTCCAGCATGGGCAGGCGCAGCGGCGGCGTGTAGCGGTGGCTGGTGGGCTGGCAGCGGTAAACGAAGAGCAGCAGGTCGTCCGCATCCCCATGCGCTTGCCAGACCAGACCGTCGGCGGCCTCGCCGCGCCAGACACGCCCATGGTGGATCTGGTCTCTATGCTTTTTATAGCATGCTATCCAGGTAGATAGTGCGCTAGAGGTCGATTCGTCTAAATTCCGAACATCCAGCTCCACGCCCAGGTGGCCGGTCATGGCCACGGCGGCGCGGAAAGCCAGCGACTGGCTGCGGCCGGTGGTGTGGGCGGTGGTGGTGCCGATGTGCGAGCCCAGGATTTCGGGCGGGAAAAACTGGCCAAAGCCGTGCTGGATCTGCACCCGCGACATCGCGTCGATGCAGTCGCTGGCCCACACGCGGTGGGTAGTGCGCAGGATGCCAAAGTCGATGCGGCCGCCGCCGCCGGAGCAGCTTTCAATCTCCACCACGGGGTGGGCCGCGCGCAGCCGCGCCAGCAGGGCGTACACCGCGTGCACCTGGGCCCGGTAACCGGCGCCACCCAGGCCACCGGCCAGAGCAGCGGTGGTCAGGTCGCGGTTCAAATCCCACTTCAGGTAGCGAATGGGGTGGGCGGCCAGCAGCGTGTCGATCTTGCCAAACAGGTAGTCGGCGGCCTCGGGGCGCGAGATGTCCAGCACCAGCTGGTTGCGGGCGGTGATCAGCGGGCGACCGGCGATTTGCAGCGCCCAGTCGGGGTGGGTGCGGAAGAGGTCGCTGTCGGGGTTCACCATTTCGGGCTCGACCCACAGGCCGAACTCCATGCCGAGGGCGTTGACGTACTCGACCAGCGGGCCCAGGCCCTGGGGAAACTTGTCGGCATCGGGCCACCAGTCGCCCAGGCCTGCGCGGTCGTGGTGGCGCCTTTGAAACCAGCCGTCGTCCAGTACAAAGCGCTCTACGCCGACCCGGGCAGCCGCATCGGCCAGGGCCATTACGTCACCCGGCACCAGGTCGAAATAAAAGGCCTCCCAAGTGTTGAGGTGCACCGGGCGTGGGCGCATTTGGCCGCCGGGCCAGTCCATGCGGGCGCGCAAGGCGGCATGGAAGTTGGCAGCCAGGCCGTTCAGGCCCCCGGTAGAGCAGGTGGCGACGATCTCGGGTGTGTGCAGGCTGGTGCCTGGGGCCAGGCGACCTTCGCCGGGGGCCAGCCATTCGCCCATTTGCCACTGGTACTGGCCGTCGTGCATCCATTCGATGGTTTGCTGGTGGTTGCCCGACCAGGCCAGGTGCGCGCCAAACACCAGGCCGCTGTGCTCGGTGCTGCCGGGGGTGGTGACCACCGCGCCGGGAAAGCAGTCGTGCGAGGTGCGGCCACGGCGGTTTTCGCGCCGCCATTGGCTGCGGGTGAGCGTGTCGGTTTGCAGCAGAAATTCGTGGTTGTGCTGGCCCGCGTACGAGCGCACGGTGGCCGCATCGCCGGGCAAGGGCAGGGTGCCTGCGGCCAGCCATTGCACGTCGAGGGTTACGTCTCCTACATTGGTCAGCGTGGTGTGCAGGGTGAGCACGTCGATGGCCTCATCCAGCGCAATCGACACGTCAAAGCGCAGTTGCGCCACGGCATCCAGCAGGTGCAGCACCAAGGCGCTGCCGGGCGCGGTCCATTCCACGTCGCACTGGGTGATGGCCTGGGCGAAGTCCAGCCCGGCCCGGTGCGCCAGCAGCGCGCTCTGGCCGAACCATCCCACGCCGAAGGTGGGAAGCACCGTGAGCGGCTGGTCGAAGTCGAGCATGAACGAGGGCAGCGGGCGGGTGCCACGCAGCGCCTGGCCGGGCGTGCTTCCATCGGGCAGGCGCGGGCCCCAGTAGCGCCACAGAGGTGCTTCGTTGGCGGGGCATTCAAGCACCAGGGTGCTGTGGCGGCTGTGCAGAGTGAGGAATTCAGCAGTCATTAAGTGTGGTGTGCAAGTCAAAAAAAGTGGCGGTCAATCGATTCAGCCCAGTGCCAGTAGGTACGCCTTCCAAAAACACCGCAGAACTGGCTCCGCCAGGCTGCTGGTGTTGCCCCCTGCATGTCGTATTGGCTTTTCAAGCCAATACGAAGTGGGTTGGCGAAAGATGCGTAGCACTGCAGCCTGGGGGTGTACCAAATCAAGCAGCGTGCGGGATCAACATGTCGGCTATGGGGATGCGCCGTTCCAGCGCGTGGCCTTTTTCATCGAACACGTGCATGGCCGCAGCGGGCAAGGATACCGCTACGCGCTGGCCGGGGTCGGCGTGGAACTGGCCGGGGGCTTTGACCACCAGCGGCTGGTTGGCCACGCCGCTGGCGAGGAAGAGGTAGGTGGATTCGCCCAGGCGCTCTTGCCACTGCACTTCGCGCACGATGGGCTGGGTGGCGGTGCCCAGCTGGGCATGTTCGGGGCGGATACCCAAGGTGACGGGCTGGCCGGAGCGCAGCGCGCTGGCATCGACCAGTGCGTCCAGCACCTCGCCTGTAGGCAGTTGTACCCGGGCGTGGTCGGTATGGCCCTCGACCAGCGTACCGGACAGGAAGTTCATTTTTGGCGAACCAATGAAGCCTGCCACAAACAGGTTGCGGGGCCGGTGGTACAGCTCCAGCGGGCTGCCGCACTGGGCTACGCTGCCCTCGGTGAGCACCGCGGGCCCGGCGTTGAGCAGCAGGATGCGGTCGGCCAGGGTCATGGCTTCCACCTGGTCGTGGGTCACGTAGATGGTGCTGGCCTTGCCGAAGTCGCGGTGGATCTTGGCGATCTCAAAGCGGGTCTGCACCCGCAGCGAGGCATCCAGGTTGGACAGGGGTTCGTCGAACAAAAACACGCCCGGCTCGCGCACGATGGCGCGGCCAATTGCCACCCGCTGGCGCTGCCCGCCGGACAAGGCCTTGGGTTTGCGGTCCAGCAAATGTTCCAGCTGCAGCACCTGGGCGGCGGCGGTGACCTTTTTGCGGATCAGCGCTTTGTCCATCTTGGCCAGCGTCATGCCAAAGGCTAGGTTGTCGTAGACGCTGATGTGCGGAAACAGCGCGTAGCTTTGGAACACCATGGCCACGCCGCGTTTGGCGGGCTGGGTGTCGTTCATGCGCTGGCCGTCGATCAGCAGGTCGCCGCTGGTGATGTCCTCCAGCCCGGCCACCATGCGCAGCAGCGTGGACTTGCCGCAGCCAGACGGCCCGACGAAGACGCAGAATTCGCCCTGCTTGACATGCAGATTCACGTCGCGGATGACCGCCACGTCGTTCATGTAGTTTTTGTGGACGGAACGGAGTTCGATGCTGGCCATGGTGGAGCCTCTTTTTAAGCTTGCAGGTAGTCGGGCAGGAAGGCGCGGTGCGCCACCAGCAGTTCATCGACCATGGCGCGGATCTGCGACAGGTCGAGCACGGCGGCGGTGTGCGGGTCGAGCATGGCGGCGTGGTAGACGTGTTCGCGCTTTTGCTCGGTGATGGCGGCCACCACCAGCTCTTGCACATTGACGTTGGTGCGCATCAGCGCTGCCAGCTGGATGGGCAGTTTGCCCACGCGGGTGGGTTGCACGCCGTTGGCATCGACCAAGCAGGGCACTTCGACCGCGCAGCCCTGGGGCAGGTTGTCGATCAGGTGGTGGTTCAGCACATTGCCGTAGACCACGCGTGGCGTGCCGCTGACCATGGAGTGGATGATCTGGCTACCGTATTCGACCGAGCGGTTCACCGCGTTCAGGCCCTCCAGCAGACGGGCGGCTTCGGTGATGTTGCGCGGCATCACATGGATGTTGGCGGCCTCCAGCTCAGCGGTGAGTGCTTGCACATCTTGCGTGCCGGGGGCTTGCAGCTCGCGCTCGATGTAGGGCCAGGCGTGTTCAAAAATCTGGCAGCGGCCAGGGTATTCGTCCAGCGGAATGTTGTATTGGGCCAGCAGATCTTCGCGGCCCTTTTTGATGAACCACGGCACGTATTCGGCAAAGTGTTCGCTGGATTCGGTGGGGAAGTGGCCCAGCTGGTGCAGCATCTCGTAGCGCACGCGGTTCCAGTCGGGGGCCTGGCCGTCGGCATAAATCTGGCGCAGGCGCGGGTACAGATCGACCCCTTTGTGCTCAAATTTTGTGTAGAACGACATGTGGTTGATACCCGCGCAGGTGTAGTCGATTTCCTCTGCCGGGAGCCCCAAGTCGTGCGCCAGCTCGTGCGCGGTGTGCTGCACGCTGTGGCACAGGCCCACGGTGGGGATGCGCTTGCTGGCCTGGTTCAACGCCCAGGTGATCATGGCCATGGGGTTGACGTAGTTCAGGTGGATGGCACCGGGTGCGCACACGTCTTCCATGTCCTTGAGCATGGCCAACTGCACGGGAATCGTGCGCAGGCCGCGCATGATGCCGCCAATGCCCAGGGTGTCGCCAATGGTCTGTTCCAGACCGAATTTCTTGGGGATTTCGAAGTCGGTCACCGTGGCGGGCTTGTAGCCGCCGACCTGGATGGTGCTGATGACAAATTGGGCACCAATGAGTGCGCGGCGGCGGTCGGTGCTGGCCGTGATCAAGGGCTTTACGCCCAAGGCCGCCGCCCGCCGCTGCGCCACCATTTCGGCCAGTCGCAGGCGGTGCTCGTCGATGTCGTGCAAGGCCACTTCGCAATCGGCCAGCTCGGGGTAGGAAAAAATATCACCCAGCAGGTTGCGGGTGAAAACAATGCTGCCAGCCCCGATGAGGGTGATTTTGATGCGGCGTTGCATGGTGGGCCTCTTACTTTTTCAGTTGGTTGACTTTGATGTTGGCGGCTTTGAGTGCGGTAGAGGCATCGACTTTGCCTATTAGCACTCCTTCCAGCGCAGACTTCATGATTTCGTCGATCTCGGAGCCGCCGTCGGCAATCGGCATCAGGAATGTCTTGGACTTGGCCATGGTGAGGAAGGCGCTGGAGTCCACGCCCTTGGCTTTTTGCACCTCGATGGTGCGCTCGGCCTGGCCCTTGATGGCGGGGAAGACCACGCCGGTGTCGGCCACCACGCTCTGGCATTCAGCCGAGCCCAGGTACTTGACCCACTTCCAGGCATCGGCCTTGACTTTGGAGCCCGCCCAGATGGAATCGGCCAGGCCGTTGAACATGGTGGCGCGGGTGCCGGTGGGGCCGGTGGGCAGTGGAACCCAGGCGTTTTCGAACTTGGCGTTGTTCTTGAAGTAGGTAATCATCCACGAGCCCTGCGGCACGATGGCGACCTTCTTGCCTACAAACATCGCGTCCGAACCCAGCGACTTGGTGTTTTCAAAACTGGCCGACAGGCCCTTGCCTGGCAAACCGGCGAGGTAGGAAATGGTCTCGACCAGCTTGGGGTCGTCGTAGTAGAACTTGGGGTCCCAGGGCTTGTCCTGGAACTTGAAGCCGTTGGATTCAGCGAAGTGGCTCCATTCGGTCTGGCCCATCATGCCGGCGGCACCGCGCGGGGTCTGGTAGCCAAAGACACTGACCTTCTTTTTGTCGAAGTTGGGGCTGGTGGCGTTGTTGCCCGACGCGTCCACGCTCAGCTTGCGCACGATCTGCTCAAAGCTGCCGCCGTCCTTGGGGTTCCAGGTCATGCCCTGCAGATCGGCCAGCGTCACACCGGCTTTCTTGGCCATTTCCATGTTGACCACAAAACCGATGGTGTCCCAGTCTTTGGGCAGGCCGTATTGCTTGCCGTCGCGGCCCCAGATGTCGAACAGGCCGGGCGCGTAGGCACCGGTGTCCACCTTGTCGCGCTGGATCAGCGGGGCCAGATCGACAAGCTGGTCGTTCTTGGCAAATTCAGGGTATTTGGCCAGGTGGTTGGTAAACACATCGGGTGCGGTGCCCGAGACAAAGCCGGTGGAGATGGTGGTCCAGTAGTCGTCCCAGCCGGACTGGCTGATCTTGATGGTGGTGCCTGGGTTCTTCTTCTCGAAGTCGGCTGCGCACTGCTTGTAGGCAGGCAACTGCATGGCGTCCCACAGCAGGTACTTGACTTCGACGGCGTGCGCGCTGCCGACACAGGTGAGAGCCGCTGCGGCCAGGGTGGTGAAGGTGAATTTCATGCTTGTCTCCGTTATGGTTGGTTGAAAAAACTACGAACTACCGAAATGACGCGACCCAGGTTCAGCCAGAACGCACGCTCCGTGAGATACCGTGGAACTGGCTTTGCCAGGCCACTGGTATCGCCCCCTGCAAGGGGGTTGGCGAAAGATGCGAAGCACTGCAGCCTGGGGGTGTGCCACTACTTCCCGCCACTGAATTGGACGGATTCCACGACGCGTCGGCCAAAGGCGACGAGCAGCAAAATGGTGGGCAACACCGTGATGGCCGTGGCGGCCATCAGGCCGGTCCAATCGGGCTGGCCTTGCGGTGTCTGGGTCTTGAAGGATTGCAGCGCCACCGGCAGTACCTGCTGCATCTCATCCTTGGCCACCAGGAAGGGCCAGAAGAATTCGTTCCACATATTGATGCCGGTGAGCATGGCAATGGTGGCCAGCGGCGTGATACTCAGCGGCATCACCACCCGGGCAAAGATGTACAGAAACGAGGCCCCGTCCAGCAGCGCGGCTTCTTCCAGATCGCGGGGGATGGACAAAAAGAACTGGCGCAAAAAGAACACCGAAAAACCCTGCATCAGGCAAAACGGCGCGACCATGCCGGTCATGGTGTTGAGCAGGCCCAGGTCTTTGATGAGGATGAAGTTGGGAATGAAGGTCACCACGCTGGGCACCATCATCGAGCCCACAAACAACCCAAACAGCGTGTTGCGCCCCGGAAAGCGCAGCCGGGCAAAGGCATACGCCGCCATGGATGCGCAGCCCACCTGTAGCACCACGATGGTGGCGGTGAAGACCAGCGAATTGCCCAGGGCGCGTAAGAAGTTGATCTCGGCTCCCGAGCCGCCCATGGCCTGGCTTTCGTCCTGCGTCATGAAGCCCAGCACACGCTTGAAGTTGGCCAGCGTCGGGTCGCTGGGCAGCAACTGGGTGGATTCTGTATAGACGTTAGAGGGCTGCATCAGCGCGGTTTTCACCACCATCCACAGCGGGGTGAGGGTGATGGCCAGCATGATGAGCAGAGCGGCCCAGGCCACTATGCGGCCGGGGGAAAACAAACGGTGGGAGGTCATGGTGTGGTTTCCTTCAAGCCAAGTCGTTCTGGGATGCGTTCATCACCCGCATCTGGAACACGGTGTAGAGCACCATCACCACACACAGTGCCATCGACATGGCCGAGGCGTAGCCCATCTTGTAGAAGCTGAAGGCGTTTTGCACGATGTAGTGGACGATGACGCGGGTGGAGTCCAGCGGGCCGCCGTTGGTGGTCACGGCGATGGTGTCGAATATCTGGAACGAACCCGTCACGCTGGTCACCAGCACAAACACCATCACCGGGCGCAGCAGCGGCAGCGTGACGCGGCAGAACATTTGCCATTCGCTCGCACCTTCTAGTGCAGCGGCTTCGTACAAGTGGCGCGGGATGTTTTGCAGACCGGCCAGAAACAGCATGGACACCAGGCCCATGTGCCGCCAGATGTTCACTGCCGCCACCGTCAGCAGGGCCTGGTCGGCGCCGCCAAAGAAAGGCTGGGCCTCGAAACCGATGCCGGTGATGAGCGCGTTCACAAAGCCCAGCAGCGGGTCCAGCATCCACAGCCACATCATGGCCACCAGCACGTTGGACAGCAGGTAGGGCAGCAGCACCAGTGACTTGACGAACAACGACTTGGTCAGCCGGTCCATCGCCACCGCCAGGAACAGGCCCAGCACGATCTGCAGCGGAATGTTCAGCACCACGTAGTAGGCCGACAGCTTCATGCCCTGCCAGAACTTGCCGTCTTCCAGCATGGCGGCGTAGTTGGCCAGGCCGACGAATTTTGGGCTTCGCAGCAGGTTCCAGTCGGTGAAGCTGATCTCGATGGCGCGCAGCGTGGGCCAGGCGTAGAACACCATGAAGCCGATAAAGGCGGGCAGCACCAGGGCCCAGGCGGTCAGGGTCTCGGCCCGCCGGGTGGGGCTGAGGGCATGCGGTGAGCGCGGTACGGATACTGCCATCGGGTCTCCTTTTTTTAATATCTAACGCGAGTTAGTAGACGAATCATAATTTAGGTAACGCGAGTTAGCATTAGGGGAAACGTGTACTTGCCGTATCGGCTACGATGCCAACCACATGAATTCTTCCTTGAAATCCCCACCCACCAGCAACGAGGTGGCGCGCCGTGCCGGTGTGTCGCGCACCACCGTGTCTTTTGTGCTGAACAATGTGCGCGACCAGGGCATCAGCGAAGCCACCCGTGAGAAGGTGCTGGCCGCTGCGCGCGACATCGGCTACGAGCCCAATGCCGCGGCGCGCACACTGGCGGGCGGTGCCACGGGCACGGTGGCGCTGGTGATTCCGAAGGCCGCGCATTTGTATGTAGACGTGTTTTTGGCGCAGCTGGTGGCCAGCATCAACGAACAGTGCCACCACCATGGCCTGAAGATGCTGATCGAGTCCAGCGACGACGAGGGGCGCGAGCCCGGGGCCTTTGTGGACCTGGTGCGCAGCCGCCGGATCGACGGGTTGATCGTGGTCAACCCCAGCGAGGCGGGCCGCCAGTACCTGGCCAGCATTGCCGATGCGGGCATCCCCCTGGTGGTGTTTGGCACCGGCCTGCCGGACATGGGGCGCTACCACACCACCGGTAACGATACCTCGGTGGCGGCCAAGATGCTGGTCAACCACCTGGTCGGCCTGGGCCATACCCAGATCGCCTTCGTCAACTTTGCCCAGCCCGAGTACCTGGCCGTCAACGAGCGCGAGCGTGGCTGGCGCGAAGCCATGGCCGACAACGGCTTGCCCATCGATCCCGCCTGGTGCGCCTACGCCGACATCAGCGCTGCCAGCGGCTACCGGGCCACGCAGGAACTATTGGCCCGCCAAGTGCCGTTTACCGCGCTGTTTGCGGGCAACGACACCATCGCCTTCGGCGCCATCAAAGCGCTGAAGGAAGCCGGTTTGCGGGTGCCGGAGGACATCGCCCTGGTGGGCTACGACGACATCCCCATGGCCGAGTTCGCCTCGCCCCCACTGACCAGCGTGCGCACCGACACCATTGGCCTGTGCCGCGATGCCATGGCCATGCTGCTGGCCCTGCTGCGCCGCGAGCCGGTGCCACAGGTGCTCTACCCGGAGCGGCCGGTGGAACTGGTGGTGCGTGAGTCTTGCGGTGCGCAGCTGTTCAAGGCTAAAAATAAGGCATAAAAAGTGCCTCTGGCGCAGTTTATGCCTGCGCTGATAGCTATTTATTAGATAGCATGCAGTGTGTGGCTACTGCGATGAAGCTAGCAATAATTTAAGACCCAGAAGCCCCAGCACGGCCCCGGTCACCCGGTCAATTGCCGTCTTGGCCCGCAAATAGGTTTGCCGGGGCCGGGCCGACGACAAAGCCAATGCCACCAGCAGATACCAGCTGCCTTCCAGCACGAACACGCTGGGCGGCAGGGCCAGGCTCAGCGCCAACGATGGTGTGTGCGGCAACAGCGCTGCGAAGATCACGCCATACACCACCGCAGCCTTGGGGTTGCTGACCATGGTGCCCGCACCAATCAAGAAGTGCCGCAGCACACCCGCCTTGGTCAGTGGCCCCGCATCGGCCAGCACCAACGGTGTTTTCGCGCCTTGCCAGATTTTGAAGCCCAGGTACAGCAGGTACACGCCGCCCGCCAGCTTCAGCCCCCAGTAGGCCCAGGGCACCTGCTGTAGCAGCGCGTGCAGCCCCAGCAAGGCCACCACGCTGAGCATACAGGCGCCAGCCGCCATGCCCAGGGCGGATGCCACCCCGGCCTGGCGCGAACTGCCAATGGCCGTGCGCGCCACCAGCACAAAACTCGGGCCGGGGCTGATCACGCCAATGAACAACACGGCCAGGATGCTGGCGAGGGTGGTAAAGGTTTCCATAGCGGAATATTCCAATGAAATAGGCCTCTAGCGAAATACCTGCATGCGCTAGTAGCTATGAATTACATAGTGGACTATCTGTACTGGTGCCAGCCGTCAAAGTCGGCCTTGCCCAGCGGCACGCCTTGTTGGCGCAGCAGGGCGTAGGCGCTGGTGAGGTGGAAGAAGAAATTGGGCAGGGCGTATTGCGACAAAAATTCCGCCCCTGGCAGGGCCACCGTGGCTTGGCCTGCCTGGTCGGTGCACATGCGCTGGGCGCTGTCGGCCATCTGGGCCGGGGTCAGCGCGGCCAGAAAGGCCTGGGCGCGGTCGATGCGGGCGTGCAGGTCGGCAAACGTGGCGCTGCCCTGGCCAAACGGCGGCACCGCAAGCCCGGCCAAAGGGGCGCAGGCACGCAGACTGAACTGGGTGGCAATGTCGACCTGCAGTCCCAGCGGCAGCATGTCCGGCACCAGCCGCGCCTGCAGGTCGCAGCCCTGGGCCGCGCCCGTATCCACCATCCTGGCAAGTTGGCCCAGGTAGCGTTGGAAGACGGGGACACTGGCAGCGTACATGGCTCAGCCCTGCAACAATGTCTGCACGTAGCGCGTCACCCCCGTGTGCACGTCGGCAAACGCGTGGTCGCAGCCCGTGCTGCGCAGCGCTGTTAGGTCGGCCTGGGTGTAGCACTGGTATTTGCCGCGCAGCGCGTCGGGGAAGGGCACGTATTCGAGCAGGCCGGTGCTGGCGGCATCCGCCAGGCTGACAGGCTGGCTGTGCAGTGCATTCACGACAGCGTGGGCGATATCGTTGAACGGCTGGGCCTTACCGGTACCCAGGTTGAAGATGCCGGACTTTTCGGGGTGGTCGAAGAACCACAGGTTCACCGCCACCACGTCGTCAATGAAGACGAAGTCGCGCATCTGTCCGCCCTGCGGGTAGCCGCCGTATTCGCCAAACAGCTTGACCTTGCCTTCGGCCTTGAACTGGTTGAACTGGTGAAACGCCACGCTGGCCATGCGGCCCTTGTGCTGCTCGCGCGGGCCGTAGACGTTGAAGTAGCGAAAACCCACCACCTGGTGCGGGTTGCGGTCGAAGCTGCTGCCGCACAGCAGGCGCATGCGCTGGTCGAACAGCAGCTTGGAGTAGCCGTAGACGTTGAGCGGGCGTTCGAACTCGGGTGTTTCTACGAAGCTGGCAGACCCGCCGTAGGTGGCTGCGGACGAGGCGTACAGCAGGCGCGTGCCCTGGGCGTGGCAGGCATCGAACAGCTTGCACGACAGGGTGTAGTTGTTGTCCATCATGTACTTGCCGTTCATTTCCATGGTGTCGCTGCACGCGCCTTCGTGGAACACGGCCTCGACCTTGCCGTAGGCACCCTGGGCAAAGCGCTCGTAAAAGCTGTCGGCATCCACGTAGTCGGCAACTGCCAAGTCGGCCAGGTTGCGGTATTTGTCGCCCTGGGTCAGGTCATCTACCGCAATGATGTCGGTGATGCCGCGTGCGTTCAGGCCTTTGACGAGGTTGCTGCCGATGAAGCCAGCGGCTCCGGTGACGACGATGCGGGTCATAGCGAATCCTTCACAAACAATTCTTCATAGCTGACGGTGGCTGTGCCGAATTTACCCACCACCACGCTGCCCGCCCGGTTGGCCAGCGGCATGGCTTCGCGCAGGCTCAGGCCCGCGGCCACCAGGGCGGCCATGGTGGCAATCACCGTGTCACCTGCGCCGGTCACGTCGAATACCTCCAGGGCCTGGGCGCTGGCGTGCAGCTCGCCCGCGTCGTCATACAGCGTCATGCCTTCTTCACTGCGGGTGACCAGCAGGGCTTCCAGCTTCAGCTCTTTGCGCAGGTTTTGTGCCTTGGTGCGCAGCTGTTCTTCGCTGCTCCAGCTGCCCACCACCTGCTGCAGCTCGGCGCGGTTGGGGGTGATGACGCTGGCCTGGCTGTAGCGTGAGTAGTCGCTGCCCTTGGGGTCGATCAGGATCTTTTTGCCGCTGGCCAGTGCCAGGGCAATCATGTCGCCCACATGGGCCAGCCCGCCCTTGCCATAGTCGGAAAACAGCACGGCCTGGTGCGCGGGCAGCAGGGTGGCGAAGGTGGCGGACTGGGATGCCAGAATTTCACTCTTGGGCGTGTTCTCGAAGTCTAGCCGCAGCAGCTGTTGCTGGCGGCCAATCACCCGCAGTTTTACGGTGGTTTGCAGCTCGGCATCGCGGCCAAAGTAAGGGCGGATGCCGGTCTGGGCAACCAGCTTTTCCAGCTTGTGGCTGGCATCGTCGTCACCCACCACCGTCAGCAAGGAGGCCTGTGCGCCCAGCGACACGATGTTGTAGGCTACGTTGGCCGACGCGCCCATGCGCTCTTCTTCGCGCGTCACGCGCACCACCGGCACCGGCGCTTCCGGGCTGATGCGGTCCACCGCGCCGTACCAGTAGCGGTCCAGCATGGCATCGCCGACCACCAGCACCTGGGCCTGGGCCATCTGTTCACGGGAGAGAGTAGATAGTTTTGTCATAGTTCTTCTACTCGGCGGGCGGGGTAACTGTCCCAGGCTTGGCAGCCGGGGCATTGCCAAAAATGCTGTTTCGCCTCGAAGCCGCAGGCGGCGCAGCGGTAGCGCTTCAAGGGGTTGGCGGCGTGGTCCAGGGCGCGCTGGATCTGGGGGTGGAATTCTTCGTGTTCAAGCTTTTCCCCGGCGATCCAGCGGGCCGCGGCCACCAGGGATTGCTCGCGCTCCAGGTGCTGGATGTAGCGCATGCGCACGTCGGCCATGGGGGTGCCGGAGCGCAGTTGCAGGCCGAGGATGGCTTCCAGCACGTCCAGCGATGCGCTGTGGGCGTAGCTGGCTTCTAGCAGCCCCAGGGCTGGTTCGGTGAGCCCCGCGGCGGTGGCAATGGTGGCCATCCGCTCTGCTACCAAAGGTATAGCTGCTGGTGCAGATTCCGCCAGCGCTAGAAGGGTTTTGAAGGCTTCATCCAACTGGCCTGCCTGGTGCTGCAAGATGGCCAGGTCGATGCGCGGCCGGGCGGCTTGGGGGGCGACGGAAATGGCTGTTTCCAGCAGGCCTTGGGCGGCCTCTGGCTGGGCGGCGGCCTGTTCGCACAGGTAGTGCGACTGGCGGCCGCTGAAGCTGCCCTGGCCTGCGGATTCCAGCTTGTGGGCGATCTCGGACGCATCGGGCCAGTCGCGCGAGCGCTCGTAGATCGACAGCAGGGCCAGGCGGCTTTGGGCCTCGTAGGCCGTGCCTTCGAGCTTGCGCAGGGCTTCTTCGGCACGGTCAAGCAAACCGGCTTTCAGAAAGTCTTGCGCCAGCGCGTGCTGGGAGCGGTCGCGGTCGGCAGCGCTCAGATCGCCGCGCGACAGCAGGTGCTCGTGCACGCGCACGGCGCGCTCGGTCTCGCCCCGGCGGCGAAACAGGTTGCCCAGAGCAAAGTGCAGCTCAGAGGTGTCGGGGTCTTTTTGCACCGCCTCGATGAAGGCGTCAATGGCCTTGTCCTGCTGCTCGTTGAGAAGGTAGTTCAGGCCCTTGAAATAGGCCTTGGGAGCCAGGCGGTTATCCAGGCGCAGTTGCCGAAAATCCCACCGCGATGCCAGCCAGCCCAGCACAAAGGCGATGGGCAGGCCCAGCAAAATCCAACTGAGGTCAAAGTCCATGGGGTGGGGCAATGGGTTCCGTGCGGGGGGTGTCGGGGGTGGCAGGTGGCGGCAGCGGCTGTTGGGCCTTTTTGGCAACCACACGGTGCTTCCACCAGCGCGGCACCATGCCCAGAATACCCAGGGCCAGCCCGGCGGCGAAGGCACTCAGGACGAGCAGCACCATGGGCGCGCGCCATTGCGTGCCAAAGAAAAAGTGCACCACCGCGTCTTGCTGGTTATTCAACGCAAAGGCAAACAGGGTAAAAAAAATGGCTGCCTTAAGTAACCACTTAAGCAGCCGGACCAAATTCTTCATGGGTGTCCTCCATCGTCTGGGCATTCTATCCAGGCAAAAATCTCATTCTCGGGATTCGCGCAGTTCGCGTGCCTCGATCTCGGCGGTGTGCAGGTCTACGGCTTCGCGCAGGGCCTTGCCCGGTTTGAAGTGGGGCACGCGTTTTTCGGGGATGGCCACGCTTTCGCCGCTGCGCGGGTTGCGGCCCATGCGCGGCGGGCGGCGGTTGATGGAGAAGCTGCCAAATCCTCGTATCTCCACCCGGTGCCCGCGCACCAGCGCGTCCCCCACGGCATCCAGAATGGTTTTCACGGCGTGCTCGGCATCGCGGTGGGTCAATTGGCTGAATCGGGCGGCCAGTTCTTCAACAAGGTCGGATCGGGTCATGGAGGGGTGTGGTTTCAAAAAGATTTGCGCAATGCACCCTGTGGATAGAGAGAATTGCGCAAAACCTGTTGGCTTATAAATAAAGCCGACCCGCTCGCCCCTGCGAGTCGGATCGGCCTGGCACTAGACAGTCGACAATTAATTATTGTTGTCCAGCTTGGCGCGCAGCAGTGCGCCCAGGCTGGTGGTGCCAGCGTTTTCGCGGGCCGAAGCCTGGCTCAGTGCAGCCATGGCTTCGCCTTGGTCGGCAGCGTCCTTGGCCTTGATCGACAGCTGGATGTTGCGGGTCTTGCGATCCACATTGACCACCACAGCGGTGACTTCGTCGCCTTCTTTCAGCACGTTGCGTGCGTCTTCGACGCGGTCACGGCTGATTTCGGAAGCGCGCAGGTAACCGATGATGTCTTCACCCAGATCGATTTCAGCGCCACGGGCATCCACGGTCTTGACCTTGCCGGTCACGATCTGGCCCTTGTCGTTGATGGTGGTGAAGGTGGTGAACGGATCGCTGTCGAGCTGTTTGATGCCCAAAGAGATGCGTTCGCGGTCCACGTCCACGGCCAATACGATGGCTTCGACTTCTTGGCCCTTCTTGTAGTTACGCACGGCGGCTTCGCCGGTTTCGTTCCAAGACAGGTCAGACAAATGCACCAGGCCGTCGATACCGGCAGCCAGGCCGACGAACACGCCGAAGTCGGTGATCGACTTGATCGGGCCCTTGACGCGGTCGCCACGCTTGGTGTCTTGCGCGAATTCTTGCCATGGGTTGGCCTTGCACTGCTTCATGCCCAGGCTGATGCGGCGCTTGTCTTCGTCGATTTCCAGAACCATGACTTCGACTTCGTCGCCCAGCGAAACCAGCTTGGCGGGAGCGATGTTCTTGTTGGTCCAGTCCATCTCGGACACGTGCACAAGGCCTTCGATGCCGGGTTCGAGTTCCACAAATGCACCGTAGTCGGCGATGTTGGTGATCTTGCCGAACAGACGGGTCGACTGGGGGTAGCGGCGGTTTACGCCCATCCATGGGTCGTCGCCCATTTGCTTCAGACCCAGCGAGACACGGTTCTTTTCGGTGTCGAACTTGAGGATCTTGGCGGTGATTTCCTGACCAGCCGTCACCACTTCCGATGGATGGCGAACGCGGCGCCATGCCATGTCGGTGATGTGCAGCAGGCCGTCAATGCCGCCCAGGTCCACGAACGCACCGTATTCGGTGATGTTCTTGACCACGCCATGCACCACGGAGCCTTCTTTCAGGGTTTCCATCAGCTTGGCGCGTTCTTCGCCCATCGACGCTTCGACCACAGCGCGGCGCGACAACACGACGTTGTTGCGCTTGCGGTCCAGCTTGATGACCTTGAATTCCATGGTCTTGTTCTCGTAGGGAGACAAGTCCTTGATGGGGCGGGTGTCGATCAGCGAACCGGGCAGGAATGCGCGGATGCCGTTGACCAGAACGGTCAGGCCGCCCTTGACCTTGCCGGAGGTGGTGCCGGTAACGAATTCGCCGGATTCCAGGGATTTCTCCAGGGACATCCAGGAAGCCAGGCGCTTGGCGGTGTCACGGCTGACGATGGTGTCGCCGTAGCCGTTTTCGATCGCAACGATGGCCACCGAAATGAATTCGCCAACTTGGACTTCCACTTCGCCCTTGTCGGTCTTGAACTCTTCCAGCGGCACGTAGGCTTCGGATTTGAGGCCAGCGTTAACGACCACAAAGCTGTGTTCGATACGGATGACTTCGGCGGTGACGACTTCACCAATGCGCGTTTCCGTGCGGGTTAGCGATTCGGCAAAGAGGTCTGCAAATGATTCTGACATGGTTTTCCTAGTCCACAGCACAGGGTTGGCGGGTGCGGAATTGCACCTGCGTTGGGGTCTGGTGTGGCGGTTTGGCGGTCGGGGGACCACCGGGGTTACAGGGTTAAAAACCACTCGGCTGAAGCAGCAGAGTGGGCTCTTGGTGGTGCCGTTTAGCTGTGGCCAAACGGCTGCTTGCTTTGCCACCACTCCAACACCTGGTCTACCGATGTTTCGATCGACATGTCAGAGTTGTCCAGCAGCAAGGCATCTTGTGCGGGCTTGAGTGGCGCAGCCACACGGGAGGAGTCCCGTGCGTCGCGCGCTTCCAAGTCAGCGCGAAGGTCTTCAAGTGTAGTCGAAATTCCCTTTGAAATCAATTGCTTATACCGCCGTTCTGCGCGCTTGGCGGCGGTGGCGGTCAAGTACACCTTCAAAGGGGCATCGGGAAAGATCACGGTGCCCATGTCGCGCCCGTCGGCCACCAGTCCGGGCAGCCGCCGAAAGCTGTGCTGCAGGGCCACCAAGGCCAGCCGGACCGCGGGCAGGGCGGACACTTTAGAGGCATTCATGCCGGCTTCTTCGGTGCGGATGGCCTCCGACACATCAGATTCGCCCAGCCAAACCTTGCCGTCCACAAAACGCACTGGCAGGGTTTGGGCCAGGGTGGCGATGGCGGTTTCATCGGCGGTGGAAATCACCAGACCCGCGCGCAGCGCAGCCAGGGCGGTGATGCGGTACATCGCGCCCGAGTCCAGAAAGTGGTAGCCCAGGCGCGTGGCCAGGGCGGCAGCGACCGTGCCCTTGCCCGAAGCGGTGGGGCCGTCGATGCACAGCACGGGGATGTGGGCGGTGGCGGTGTGCGACAACGCCAGCAAGGCCTCAAAATAATCGGGGAAGGTCTTGGCGACGCATTTCGGGTCTTCAATGCGTACCGGTATCTGGGACGGGTTGAAGGCCGCCAGCGAGAAGCACATGGCCACCCGGTGGTCGTCGTAGGTGTGGATGCTGGCGGCTTTCCACGCGGTGGGGGACATAGGTGGGGTAATGCGGATGAAATCCGGCCCTTCCTCCACCGTGGCCCCCAGCTTGCGCAATTCGTTTGCCATGGCCGCGATGCGGTCGGTTTCCTTGACGCGCCAGCTGGCAATGTTGCGCAGCGTGGTCGTGCCATCGGCGTACAGCGCCATCACCGCCAGCGTCATGGCGGCATCGGGGATGTGGTTGCAGTCCAGGTCGATGGCTTTCAGCGGCCAACTGCCCCGGCTAATTTCGAGCCAGTTCGGACCGCTGACGACGTTGGTGCCCATTTGCTCGGCGGCTTCGACAAAGCGGATGTCGCCCTGGATGGAAGCTGCCCCCACGCCTTCAATCCGGATTTTTGAATCAAAAGTGCCACTAGCGCAAGTAGCTATTGCGCCTAATGCTATGAAATAACTAGCAGAAGAGGCGTCGGCCTCGACATGGATGTCGCCTGGCGACTGGTAGCGGCTACCGGCAGGAATGGTGAAACGGGCCCAGCCCTCGCGCTGCACGGCAATGCCAAAGCGCGCCAGCAGGTTCAGCGTGATCTCGATGTAGGGCTTGGAGATCAGCTCGCCCACCACGTCGATCACCACGTCTCGTTGGGCTACCAGTGGCAGGGCCATCAGCAGAGCGGTCAAAAACTGGCTGGACACATCGCCGCGCACGCGGATGGGCGCATTCAGCGTAAGTGTGGGTTGGCCGATGCGCAGCGGCGGATAGCCATCCTGCCCGGTGTAGTCGATCTGGCAGCCGAGCTGGCGCAGGGCATCGACCAGGTCGCCAATGGGGCGTTCGTGCATGCGCGGCACGCCGTGCAAAGTGAAGTCGCCGCCCAGCACGGCCAGTGCTGCCGTTAGCGGGCGGATGGCGGTGCCCGCGTTGCCCATGAACAGGTCGGCCTGGGTGGCTTTTAACTGCCCGGCCAACCCGTCGATCTCTACCGTGTTGCCGTTCCCGTGGTTATGGCGGATGCCGCAACCCAGCGTAGCCAGCGCGGCCAGCATGACTTTGGTGTCGTCCGAGTCCAGCAGGTCGTGCACGCGGGTAGTGCCGCCGCTCAGAGCGGCCAGCAGCAGCACGCGGTTGGAAATGCTTTTGGAACCAGGCAGCACCACGGTACCAGAGGCGCTGTCCAGCGGGGGGAGATCAAGAAAGGGGGTGGCAAACATCAGGTCTTTGGTTTCAGGGAGGCCATGCTCCAATCGGCACGGCTGTCGCTGGCGCGCTCCAGCATGCCCACCAGCGCGTCTACATCGTTGGCGTTGATCATGGCTTCCATGCTTTGCAAGGTACGTTGGAAGATTTGCGACTGGGCCAGCAGCTCTTCTTTGTTGGCCAGCAAAATGTCGCGCCACATGTGCGGGTCGGACGCGGCAATGCGGGTGAAATCGCGAAAGCCCGGCCCGGCCAGGGCCAGGTATTCCTGCCCCTGCGGCTGGCTGACCAGGCCGTGCATCATGGCAAAGGCGATCAGGTGCGGCAAATGGCTGACGGCGGCAAATGCGGCATCGTGGTGCTCGGGCGACATTTGCAGCACGTTGCAGCCCAGTGCCGTCCAGACCTCTTGCGCCTGCGCCAACTGCTGCGGCAGGGTGCGGTCGATGGGTGTCAGGATGACGTTCTTGCCGGTGTAGAGATGCGGGTCGGCAAACTCCACACCCGAAACCTCTTTGCCGGTGATCGGGTGGGCGGGCACAAAGGAGCCTACCTGCTCGCGCAGCGCCCGGCGGGCGGCATCCACCACGTCGCGCTTGGTGGAGCCCACGTCCATCACCAGGGTGGTGGGGGTGATCAGGTGCTTGATGGCCTTGAAGGTGTTTTCGGTGGCGGCCACCGGCACGGCCAACAATACGATGTCAGCACCCGACACAGCCAGCAGGGCCGAGGGGGCTTCGATGTCGATCACGCCGAGTTGGCGGGCTTTGCTGGTGGTGGACGGTGACTTGCTGTAACCCACCACGCGTTTCACCAGCCCGGCTTTTTTCAGCGCCAGCGCGAAAGAGCCGCCCATCAGGCCGCAGCCTATCAGTCCGAGTTGTTCAAACATGGGTGCTGCTTTCAGGAGCCGACCGGGTAGGTGCCCAGTACTTTGAAGAAGGCGCACAGCGCGCGCAGCTTTTGCAGCGCCTTGGCGACGTGGGGCTGCGAAGGGTGGCCGTCCAGGTCGATATAGAAGTAGTAGTCCCACTGGCCGGTGCGGGCCGGGCGGGATTCAAAGCGCGTCATGGACACGCCGTTGGTTTTTAGCGGCACCAGCAAATCGTGCATGGCGCCCGGTTTGTTGGGCACGGATACCACCAGGCTGGTGCAGTCCTTGCCCGACGCGGGCGGCGTGGCCAGGGTTTGCGGCAGGCAGATGACGGCGAAGCGGGTGCGGTTATAGGCATCGTCCTGTACCGCGTGGGCCACGATGTGCAGGCCAAACTGCGAGGCGGCGCGTTCGCTGGCCAGAGCCGCCCAGGCCGGGTTGGTGGCGGCCAGCCGCGCGCCTTCAGCATTGCTGGAGACGGCTCGACGCTCGGCATGGGGCAGGTGCTGGGTCAGCCAGGCCTGGCACTGGGCCAGCGCTTGGGGGTGGGCCATGACCACGTCGATGTGCTCGCGCGAATTGGTCTGGCGCAGCAGGTTGTGGCGCACCAGCAGGCTGACTTCGCCCACCACGTGCACAGGCGAGTGCAAAAACAGATCGAGCGAGCGGGCCACCACGCCTTCGGTGGAGTTCTCAATTGCCACCACGCCGTACTGCACGGTACCTGCGGCGGTAGTGTGGAAGACTTCGTCGAAATTGGCGCAGTACAGCAGCTCGGCGGCGCTGCCAAAGAATTCGACGGCGGCTTGTTCGGTAAAGGTGCCTTCCGGGCCCAGCACGGCCACGCGCTGGGGCGCTTCCAGGGCCAGGCAGGCCGACATGATCTCGCGCCACACGGCGGCCACATGCTGGTTTTTCAGCGGGCCGGGGTTGGATTGCTGGATCTTTTCAATCACCTGGGCCACGCGGTCGGGTCGAAAGAAGGGCGAGCCTTCGCGGCGTTTGATGTCGCCCACCTGCTCGGCCACTTCAGCGCGGTGGTTGAGCAGGGCCAGCAGATCCTGGTCTATTTTGTCGATCTTGACCCGCAGGTCGGCCAGACCAGGGGTGGCGGAGGGCGGTGTTACGGCGGTCATGGATCAGGCCTGGCTCTTTTCAAATGCGTGCATGTAGTCCACCAGCGCCTGCACACCCGCCAGCGGCATGGCGTTGTAGATGCTGGCCCGCATGCCGCCGACCGACTTGTGGCCCTTGAGCTGAAGCAAGCCGCGTGCCTTGGCACCTTCTAAAAAGGCATCGTTGCGGCTCTCATCGCGCAGAAAGAAAGGCACGTTCATGCGCGAGCGGCAGTCTGCATCCACCTTGTTGAAGTACAACTGCGACTGGTCGATGGCCTGGTACAGCAGCGCGGCTTTGGCGGTGTTGCGGTGTTCCATGGCGGCTATGCCGTGCAACTCGCCTTGGGCGCCTTCGGTTTGGTGTTTGAGCCACTGAAAGGTGAGTCCGGCGATATAGATGGCGTAGGTGGGCGGCGTGTTGTACATCGACTGGTTGTCGGCCACCGTTTCGTAGTTGAAGGCGCTGGGGCAAATGTCCAGAGCGTGGCCCAGCAGATCCTCGCGTACCACCACCACGGTCAGGCCGGCGGGGCCGAGATTTTTTTGCGCACCGCCAAAGGCCAGGCCGACCTTGCTCCAATCCATGCTGCGCGAGGCCACGTGGGACGAGAAGTCGACGACCAGCGGGGCCTTAGAGCCCAGCGCCTGCAGATCCGGCAGGGTTTGGAACTCCACGCCGTCTATGGTTTCATTGCCGCAGATGTGCACGTAGCTGGCATCGGCGCTCAGGTCCCAGCTGGCCGGGTCGGGCAGGCGGGTGTAGCCGGTGGCTTCGGTGCTGGCAGCGGTATGCACGGCCGCGTACTTACGCGCCTCTTTTTGCGACTTGTTGCTCCAACTGCCGGTGACTACGCAATCGACCTTGCCACCCCGCGACAGATTCAGTGGCACGATGGCGTTTTCGCCCAGGCCACCGCCTTGCATGAACAGAATCTTGAACTCGGTCGGCACGGACATCAGGGCGCGGAAATCGGCCTTGGTTTGCGCGTAAATCGACAGAAATTCTTTGCCCCGGTGGCTCATTTCCATCACGCCCATGCCGCTACCGTGCCAGTCCAGCATTTCAGCGGCGGCCTGGGTCAAGACTTCTTCAGGAATGGCGGCAGGGCCAGCGGAAAAGTTGAAGGGGCGTGTCATGCAATTTCTTAAGGTTTTTAGGCCTCTAGCGCAGATTCCACCTGCACTAGATGCTACTAAATTTATAGTACTGGAGGTTTTACACTTCAGGGGTGCCGGGGGGCGAGCCGTCGCTGCCCGCATCGTCGTTGGCCTCACCCGTCTGATCCGCCTCGTCCGCTTCGTCCGCTTCGGCAGCGGCCACGATGGCATCGTTTTCCACAATCCGCTGCAGGCCGCTGAGCTTGGAGCCTTCGTCCAGGCCGATCAGGGTCACGCCCTGGGTGGCGCGGCCGAGTTCGCGGATTTCGCTGACGCGGGTGCGTACCAGCACGCCCTTGTCGGTGATCAGCATGATTTCGTCGTCGGCATGCACCAGGGTGGCGGCTACCACGCGGCCATTGCGCTCGGTTTGCTGGATGGCGATCATGCCCTTGGTGCCACGGCCATGGCGGGTGTATTCGGTGATGCTGGTGCGCTTGCCAAAACCGTTCAGGGTGGCGGTGAGTACGCTTTGCAGTTCGTCTTCGGCGACCAGCATGGCGATCACGCCCTGGCCTTCGTCGAGCATCATGCCGCGCACGCCGCGGGCGTTGCGGCCCATGGGGCGCACATCGTTTTCGTCAAAGCGCACGGCCTTGCCACCGTCGCTGAACAGCATCACATCGTGCTGGCCGTCGGTCAGGGCGGCACCAATCAGGAAGTCGCCCGGGTCCAGGTCCACGGCAATGATGCCGGCCTTGCGCGGGTTGCTGAAGTCGGTGAGCGGGGTCTTTTTGACCGTGCCCATGCTGGTGGCCATGAAGACGTACTGGTCGGCGGGGAAGGTCCGCTTTTCACCGGTCAGTGCCAGCACCACGTTGATTTTTTCGCCCTCTTGCAGCGGGAACATGTTGACGATGGGGCGGCCCCGCGAACCACGCGAACCCTGTGGCACTTCCCAGACCTTGAGCCAGTACAGGCGGCCACGGTTGCTGAAGCACAGGATGTAGTCGTGTGTATTGGCGATGAAGAGCTGGTCCACCCAGTCGTCTTCTTTGGTGGCCGTGGCCTGCTTGCCGCGCCCGCCGCGCTTTTGCGCCCGGTATTCGGAGAGCGGTTGGCTCTTGATGTAGCCACTGTGCGACAAGGTCACCACCATGTCGGTCGGCGTGATCAGGTCTTCGGTGCTGAGGTCAAACGAGCTGTATTCCACCAAACTGCGGCGTGCACCCAGCTTGGTCTGGCCGAATTCGAGCTTGATGGCAGTGAGTTCTTCGCCAATGATGGCTGAGACGCGCTCGGGCTTGGCCAGGATGTCGAGGAAGTCTTCGATCTCGGACATCACCTCTTTGTATTCAGCGACGATCTTGTCCTGCTCCAGCCCGGTCAGGCGTTGCAGACGCATCTGCAAAATCTCTTGGGCTTGCACTTCAGACAGGCGGTACAGGCCGTCGTTGCCCATGCCGAGTTCTTTGTCCAGGCCGTCGGGGCGGTAGTCGTCCACATTGACCATGCCACCGTCAGCACGGGTGCGGGTCAGCATTTCGCGCACCAGCTTGCTATCCCAGGGGCGGGCCATCAGCTCGACCTTGGCCACCGGGGGCGTGGGCGCGTTGCGGATGATGGCAATGAAGTCGTCGATATTTGCCAGCGCGACGGCCAGGCCTTCCAACACATGGCCGCGTTCGCGGGCCTTGCGCAGGTTGTAGATGGTGCGGCGGGTGACGACTTCGCGGCGGTGCTCCAGGAAGACCTCGATCAGGTCCTTCAGGTTGCACAGCTTGGGCTGGCCGTTGACCAGCGCCACCATGTTCATGCCGAAGGTGTCTTGCAGCTGGGTCTGTTTGTACAGGTTGTTCAGCACCACTTCGGGCACTTCGCCGCGCTTGAGCTCAATGACTAGGCGCATGCCGGACTTGTCGGACTCGTCCTGGATGTGGCTGATGCCTTCGATCTTCTTTTCGTGTACCAGCTCGGCCATGCGCTCTTGCAAGGTCTTTTTGTTGCACTGGTAGGGCAGTTCGTCGACGATGATGGCCTGGCGCTGGCCTTTGTCGATGTCTTCAAAGTGGACCTTGGCGCGCATCACCACGCGGCCACGGCCGGTGCGGTAGCCGTCTTTCACGCCATTGATGCCGTAGATGATGCCGGCCGTGGGGAAGTCGGGTGCGGGGATGATCTCCATCAGCTCGTCCACCGTGGCCTGCGGGTTGCGCAGCAGGTGCAGGCAGCCGTCAACTACTTCGTTCAGGTTGTGCGGCGGGATGTTGGTGGCCATACCCACGGCAATGCCGGAGGAGCCGTTGACCAATAGATTAGGGAAGCGCGCGGGCATGACCAGCGGTTCTTGCTCGCTGCCGTCGTAGTTGGGGCCGAAATCGACGGTTTCCTTGTCCAGATCGGCCAGCAACTCGTGGGCGATCTTGGACATGCGGATTTCGGTGTAACGCATGGCGGCGGCGTTGTCGCCATCCACCGAGCCGAAGTTGCCTTGACCATCCACCAGCATGTGGCGCAGGGAGAAGTCCTGCGCCATGCGAACAATAGTCTCATACACCGCGCTGTCGCCGTGGGGGTGGTATTTACCAATTACGTCGCCCACGATACGGGCCGACTTCTTATAAGCGCGGTTCCAGTCGTTATTGAGCTCGTGCATAGCAAACAGCACACGCCGGTGCACGGGCTTGAGACCGTCACGCGCATCAGGGAGGGCCCGGCCCACAATCACGCTCATCGCGTAATCAAGGTAGCTCCGGCGCATTTCCTCTTCAAGACTGATGGGCAAGGTTTCTTTAGCGAACTGGGTCATAGAGAGGCAAACGTCATACAGCGGAGGTCAACTATTTTAGGGCCAAGTGACTGTCGCCACACAGCAACACATGTTCCCCAATGCCTGTGCATACCGCCGTGCATGCCTGTTGTCCTACTCGTTTCCCCTTATGCCTGTGGCACAATTCAATGAACGCCTACCGTGATGGTCACTGTAGGCGTCCCGTTTCGCAGCGCTGCTGCGGCTTTTTCCCCAAGAGGAGAACCATGAAGAAATTGAATAAAGTGGCAATGTTGTTTGCCTCCGCAGCGCTTGTAACCGCCGCGGGTGCTCAGACCGTTGACAACTGGAAAAACGGCACCAACGAGCTGGTCTGGAAAAACGGCACCAACGAACTGTGCTGGCGTGACAACTTCTGGACGCCTGCTACTGCAGCTCCAGGCTGCGACGGCGCTATTGTTCCTCCTGCACCCGCACCAGCACCTATGGCCGCACCAGCGCCTGTAGCGCCTGCCGCAGTGGCACCTGCCCCCGTAGTGGTTGCACCTGTGATGGTTGCCGAGAAGGTTACCTATGCAGCCGATGCATTCTTTGACTTCAACAAGTCTGTGCTGAAGCCAGAAGGCAAAGCCAAGCTGGATGACCTGGTCAGCAAAGTCAAGGGTATCAACTTGGAAGTCATCATTGCTGTGGGTCATACCGACTCCGTGGGTAGCGATGCTTACAACCAGAAGCTGTCGGTGCGCCGCTCTGAGTCTGTGAAGGCTTACCTCGTGTCTAGCGGCATCGAAAAGAACCGTGTGTACACCGAAGGCAAGGGCGAGAAGCAACCTGTTGCAGACAACAAGACTGCCGAAGGCCGTGCCAAGAACCGCCGCGTAGAAATCGAAGTGGTTGGTACGCGCAACAAGTAATTCTTGCGCTGGATGCCGGACCCGTCTGGCTCCCAAAAAAAGCCCCGTGCGTCTTAGCCCACGGGGCTTTTTTATATGTGGTTTTATGCCGTCGTGGAGCAAGCGGTTGTCACAATCTGCGAAAATATTTGTATGACTTCAAGCTTGAATGTTGACCCCGCTGAATTGGCCAAATTCTCCGAACTCGCGCACCGATGGTGGGATCTGGACAGCGAGTTTCGCCCGCTGCACCAGATTAACCCCCTGCGTTTGAACTGGATCGACGGCATTGCGCCCTTGCAGCGCCAGCGGGTGCTGGATATAGGCTGTGGAGGCGGTATTCTGGCCGACTCTATGGCCCGTCGGGGTGCCGAAGTGTTGGGTATCGATTTGTCCACCAAAGCGCTCAAAGTTGCACAACTCCATGCCATGGAAGCCCATACCCCGCATCTGCAATACCGCGAAATCAGCGCAGAAGAGATCGCGGCAGAGCAGCCCAGCAGCTTTGACGTGGTCAGCTGCATGGAAATGCTGGAGCACGTGCCAGACCCTGCATCGGTAGTCCAGGCCTGTGCCGCACTGGTCAAACCTGGTGGCTGGGTGTTTTTTTCGACCATCCACCGCAGCACCAAGGCTTTCCTTATGGCCATCGTAGGTGCGGAATACCTTCTCAACATGTTGCCCCGTGGTACGCATGAGTACGCCAAGATGATCCGCCCCAGTGAATTGGCGGGGCACTGCCGTGTTGCGGGACTGACGCTGCAGCACACCCGTGGCCTGGAGTTCAACCCTTTGACCCAGCGGTATTGGCTCAGCGGCGACACCAGCGTGAACTACATGTTTGCAACCCAAAAGCTGTGACCGCGCGTATGCATCACGCATTCCATGGTATTCGCGCGGTGCTGTTCGATTTGGACGGCACCTTGGTGGACAGTGCGCCAGATCTTGCGGGTGCGGCCGACAAAATGCGTACCGACCGTTCTTTGCCACCTTTTGCACCCAGCCTCTACCGTCCGATGGTGGGTGCGGGTGCCAGAGGCATGCTCGGTGTGGCTTTTGGCATGCAGCCCGATCATCCTGATTTCGCCGCCATGAAGGAAGAGTTCTTTGTGAACTACGAACGCCGCCTGACGCAGCAAACCTATGCGTTTGAAGGGGTGCCTGAATTGCTGGCCCAATTGGTTGTACGTCAGATACCCTGGGGTGTGGTGACGAACAAGTCAGAGCGGTTTGCTGTGCCCCTGACCCAGGCCATGCCCTTGTTTGCCACTGCGGCTGTAATTGTCGGAGGCGATACCACTCCCCATGCCAAACCCCATCCAGAGCCTTTGTTCGAAGCGGCCAGGCGCTTAGGCTTGGCTCCGGAGCATTGCATGTACGTAGGCGATGATGAGCGTGATGTTGTTGCGGGCTTGGCCGCAGGCATGGCGACGGTCGCCGCAGGGTATGGCTATCTGGGTAGCAACGCAGACATCGCCCAATGGGGTGCCCATGCCACCATCCAGTCGCCTCTGGAGTTGCTGCACTGGTTCCCATAAGCCGGGTAAAATAGAAGATTGGGGCTGCACTGGTTTCGACGTGGGTTCGGACGCGCAGCAGGGCATGTCGAGGTTCTGTCACCTCGTAAAACAACAGAAAAAACCTAACTGCAAACGACGAACGTTTCGCACTCGCCGCTTAATTGCGCGTGAGCCTCGCAACAGCAAGCCAATAGGCTGGGCAAGGGTGGTGAAGCCGCAAGGTTTGACCGTCCAGGCTGCGGGGTAACTTCATTTGGCTGGGCGCTCACTGGGTAACTTAGTGAGCTCCGAGAAAATAGGTTGCTGGCGTTTTGCATAGCGTGCCACTGCGCGATGCAAAAGGCGAGACTTAAACCAGACGGCTACACATGTAGAACTGTTCGAAGAAGGCTTGCGGACGGGGGTTCAAATCCCCCCAGCTCCACCATTACAACATCCAAAGGCATCCATTGAAGTTCAATGGATGCCTTTTTTCTTTGTAAATCAATAGCTTATAGTCCACCGACGTCCATGGCTGTCCATTTAAAGCCAGGCGGGATAGGGGGTATATCTGGGGGTATGGCAGTAAAAAAGCTTAGAATTTGGTCGTTTGTACCCCCTTTCCTTCCGGTAAGGCGCCAAAAATAGCTGTCGTACCCCCCACCGATTGGAGCGCTTCCCCTCATGCTGACCGACATTCAATGCCGTAATGCGACTTGTCCAGTAGATCGCAAGCAGGCCCGATTCACGGATTCAGGGGGCATGTATCTGCAAGTCAGCCCCACTGGTTCGAAACGCTGGTTCCTGAAGTACCGTGTTGCTGGAGTTGAAAAGCAACTAGCGCTTGGAAGTTATCCAGATGTTACGCTTACTGCGGCAAGGAAGGCCCGTGACGCGGCGAAGTTGAACAGGTCGGAAGGACGTGATCCTGTACAACTGCGTAAAGTGGCGAAGCTTCGCGGCGCCAGTAGTGCGGGGGAGACGTTCAAGACAGTCGCGCTGGAGTGGTACAAGAAGCAAGTTGATCAGTGGAGCGACAGCCATGCCGAGCGCTCCCTTCGCCAACTCGAGCGTGATCTATTTCCATGGATTGGCGCGCGTCCAATGGCGGAGATTCAGCCCCTTGAATTACTCGCCGCGCTTCACAAGGTCGAGGAGCGGGGGGCTGTGGAAACGGCTGACCGTGAACTCATGCTGTGCCGACAAATCTGGATGTACTGGTTGCCGACTGTCAGTAACCAGCAACGCAACATCACGGAAGGACTGAAGTCACGGCTGACCCCTTATCGCGGCAAGAGCTTCGCCGCCATCGTGGATCCGACGCGCATGGGTGATTTATTGCGAGCTATGCGTGCTTACAAAGGCGGGCTAACGGTGCGCACTGCGCTTCTGCTTGCGCCCATGGTATATCAGCGCCCGGGCAACTTGCGTGACATGGAATGGATCGAGCTCGATCTGGACGCGGGACTTTGGACCATCCCAAGTATGAAGATGAAACGCACGAAGGCCGAAAAAGAGCAGGGCGAGGCGCATATGGTGCCCTTGCCCACCCAGGCCGTCGACCTGTTGCGCAACCTCCATTCATCGACTGGCCATGGACGTTACGTGTTTCCCGGCGAGCGCAGCCACGACCGGCCCATGTCAGATAATTCCGTGCGCAGCGCGCTATATGCCCTGGGCTTTGGTAAGGAACAAAGCTGGCACGGCTTCCGAGCCACTGCCCGCACCATGTTAGTGGATCAGCTTGACCTAGATCCCTTGGCGATTGAAGCTAACTTGGCCCACGCAGTGAAGGACTCGAATGGACGCAGCTATAACCGCACGCAGTATCTGAAGAAACGTTTTGAGCAGGTACAGCAGTGGGCAGATTACCTCGACCACTTGCGTGGAACTATCGGTGTTTAACTATTCAGCCGTCCACTAAGCCAGCGGTTCAACAGTCTACAGCGGTAAATCCGAGCGACTATCATCCATGCATCGAAGAGTTTTTTCTAACCTCAATATTTCTGGGTGCTTCGTTTCCACACTTTGCCTCTTTCTTGAGCTGGCGCGAAATTATTAAACATAATGTCTTAACGTAGTGCTTTTCGCTTTGCATATGTCTTGTCAATAACGTGCTGAGCCTCAGTGGTAATAAGAGGTGAAGGAATAGGTGATGAGACTATCTTAATTTTATTTTTCTCGCAAACCAATTGTTTTTGTTGAATATTATAAATAATAAAAATGAAAATAAAAATTAACTACATAGAACGACAAATTTCTGAAATTCAGAAAGAAGCGAAGGCGATTTTTGAGTCGCTGCCAAATCGATGTAGTTATGAAGAGGCGAAATGTAAGGCTCAAATTTTTATAGATAATTCCAAAACCCTTGATATTTTAGATGCAAAATTATGGAGTCTTTATACAAAAAGAAAAGTAGATTCCTATCTGGCGTGTTTTTATTATATTTGGACGTCGTGTACGATTGCTGAACATCAATTTCCGGACGGAGATCTCGAATTTGCGGAAAAATATCTTGAGATAGCAAGGGTCTATATAGGACATGCTAGAAGTTCTGAAGATAAGATTAAAAGTGATTCTGATTTTCGCAGTAAAAATGCTTGTGCTGGTGGCTTGGCTCGCGTTAAGAATAATACAGAGGTCGTTGTCGCGGAGGCGATAAGATTGTTGACGCAGCCTGACTCGAAAGGTCGTTGGAAGTTTAAAGAGCATGCGATTAACGCTATCATTAATCCCCTGGGAAATTTTATAGATAATCAGAAAAAAGAAAAGGAAAAGAAGAAGGATAAGAAGAAGCTAGGCATTAAGTCGGGCGACTCGTTAAAAAATAGTCTAAGAATATGGTCGAGGAAATATCCAGATTTGCGCACTGCATTTGAAAATGCGAAAATAAAAAGACTGTTTTCTGGGAAAGATAAGAAATAAATACTTTTTAAGACGCTATGGTGGAGTAAAATTCAATAGCTGGGATTACTGCTACTTTGCAATTAGAGTACGCATTAGCTGCCGCAGCAGCCAAATGAGAGCGAGATGTAATGGTTAGAGCTCTTTTTGCATTGCCCAGGACCATCATTAGAGTTTTTAACTTCCCTGGAGTGTAAAAATTTTACTGGATATCCTGTTCGCGTAGTTACACTTTGCATTGATTTATTTTAATAAATCTACACGTCGAGATAGATAATTAGAAAGACGTTGCTAGGTAGGGACGTGCCATCCTTACTTAGCAATATGAGACAGGAATTAACGAGAGCTCCCTGTTTCACACTGATTACTGTAAGTTCGGATGCGTAAAAACGAGGGCAATCTTTAGACCGCATTTCATGCGGCCATACTAAAAATTGCCGACATTCGAAAAACCAAACATCATCTTTTCCCAAGCTTGGTAAGCTTAAACTAGTCAAATCAAAAGACCATCCCACTAGATGTCGCATTGTGTCGAACCTCATTGGTTGCAATAGCTTTGATACGTTGGCGACTGTTGCGCCCAAACGTACGCTTGTTTTCTGGCGCAAGAAGCTTGATAAAAAGAGCGGTCTTTGTCATGTAAAGTGCTGCTTTTCTAAGCGCAGTCTGCCCAGCGAGGTCGTACGCGCCTATCATACCGGTGCCGCATTTTTTGTAGTTGGATGGGTACGACTTGCAATCGAAATACAATCCCTGTCCATGGGTAATTTCTGTATTCCAGTGATTGCCGATGATGCCGCTTAAATCGACGCCTTCGGGTAGAGTCTTGGCATTGAAAAACATCACCGCATGAAGGTTGAAATATTTATACGATCCATATTCAACTTTCCAGGCAGAGCCTAAGAAGACGTCGTTTCCAAATATGACTTTTGACTCTAAGAACTCTTGCAGCGCTTTCCTGTGCCCGATCAGGTCGTTGTACTCTCTAATATTATCCTCGGCAGTCAAATAACTGTTAGGCTTTTGGAAACAAAAATCCATACTCAACACAAATTGATCAGGATGCCGATCGAAAATCTGGTCAATGTAGCCAGTTAAGCTCCGATAAGATTTGTTGGTAGCGCGTACATAATTGTCTCTGAAGATTATAAATTTTGCGGACCTTGCTTCTTTTCGGATGTCCGTAACAAATCCATTTAAAAAGTCTGCCGCTATAGTGGCTGACTCATGGTCGTGTGGAGCCAGAAATCGATAGCCAAACAGTTTTCGGATTGATCCATGTTTTTCAAATAGATCGAAGTACGGATTAAACTGGTGCATGGGGAAATGCCGACGAAAATCATGGATACCATGCTGTAGTAGATCTGCGATCTTCATGCCTAATGGAGAACTTTTGACGAATGAAAAGATATGCTGTTTATCAGTGCCTACATGAAATTCAATCTTCTCGGCGGTAACCATTTTTTTTACGAGAGCAACGATGTCGCATACCCTTTGTGCGTGCGTTTGCTGGTCGGTGATCAGCACCATCGTGCCATTTTCACTATGTTGATATTCATAAGTGCTGTCGATTAAAGCTTGGCGTATTTCGGTGTCGGTTCTTGAAAGCATGTTGGTCCTAGATGGCTCAATTGCGGTAATGGAATTATTTGGTTGAAATGACAGTGATGCGGTGGCGTTGATGTCAAGTGGTTCTTAACTCGATATGCCGTTGAATTCATTGAGACTTCTCCCTAGATTGCAGTTAGAAAAAATCTCTATGAGATGCAAAGCGCCTACTTTTGGCCACCTCCCACCGTCTTCGGACGACTCCGCACCCAATCATTCAAGCTTTCCGTGGTCCAGCCGCAGGCTGCCGTTGAAAGCTTGATTGGGCGGGGGAAATCCGGGTCGTATCGAGGAGAGTTGATAGACAACTTCTCGTACAGGGTGCTTCGTGAGATCCCTAAGCAGACTGCGACTTCACGTACTCGTAAGATTTGCAAGCTGGGGCTGAGGCTGTTTTTGTCAGTCATTGAGGACACCTGGAGTTGTGGTGGCTCGACTTTACGGCGCGTCATTCCGTCTGCAAATACCATGTGCTATGAGTATTTTTTTTCAGTCAGCACACATGCATTTTTCGCAATTTGAGCGGTTGCCCGACCTTAAGAACAGATTTTCTCGCAGGGATGTTCTTGACCAGGCTGAACGCTCTACAAGCCTGAGTTGAGTGATCTTGAGCCCGGTATGGATGTTTTCCGAATGGACATCAGCATCTAACTTCGCCAGAACGCAAGAGGTTGGTGATCGCGTCCCATCGACTGAGTTTTTGTGATTTAAAAGTTAGTTCCGTTTCCAGTGTTCACGCGCCTTTCGAGAGGGATGTGCACAAATAAAACTCTGGAAATAACAGTAAGCAGCGAAGACCGCTGCACCGCGTTTTCGGTTGGGTGCTATGGTCTTATTTGCTGGGAAATGATCCAATCTTGATGAGGTCGAGAGTCGAGTTGTCACGGCGATAACTGCGTTTGACGACGAACCTTCTCACGCTGGACCGCTGCCGGACTTAGGCGCTTGGCAGGTGTTGCAGTGAGTCCGCGCTCCGCGTTGGAGCGGTGATCAACCCGTTCGGCGCGCCCAGCTCGCTCAAGATGGATATTGATCAGTTCCGCGACAGTCCTGCGCATCTCTTTTAAATCCTCCCTGATCTGCAGTGGAGATTTGCCTCCGCTGTCTTTCTTGCATCCTCCCATTTCAGGCTGCTTTGGGTTATACCGCTTGAAATGAAGCTCAGGCGGGCGTTCAATACCATCGGGCTTTCTGTCGTTCATCATGATGTGCACGTGGGGTTGAGGCACCTGACTCAGTGCCGTACTGGGGCAGTGGATCGCATACTGAAAAGGCTTTGAGGGGGCGACGGTTTTCAGGATGTCGTCCACCAATCTTATGTTTTCAGCCAAAGTCAGCTCATTTGGCAACGAGATCTCCAAATCGCGGTGAGCTGCGCCATTTCTCCGCTCGTAGCGGTCAGCCGCTTTCCACAAGTCAGCTGCATCTGGCGCCCATTTAGGTAAGTTTCCACTTCCCTCTACAACCAGATCATTTTCTGATTCGTCCCTACTGTACTTATTCTGACGAGCAATGTATCTTGAACGATCAATGGCTGTCCCAGGACGGCCAGACTTGATTTGAACGTGGTAGGTGCACATAACGGTAACCTTTTCTATTGATTGAAGAATAGAAAGTGCAGCGGCATGTCTTGTCAGTCATTGGGTGAATTAACTAATTTCTAGTGTGGAAAATGAGAAAGGGTATGTGTGTGTACTCATTTCTCTCTACTTATCACTCAATGATCTGTTCAGTCATCCTGCTACTCTTTCATAGCATGTAGGATCATGTAAATATTTACTTAATCTATACAAACCATGTTGGAGTGTTGAGTGAAGCTAACTCTCAACAAGATGCTGAGATTGGATTGGTCAATTCAATGAGTTTGCGTGTAATAGATTTATTTAAAGATAATTCATTTTGATTGAATCAGCATACAACGATGAAAGACTGGTTCTCATCCAGATTAAATACCGAGGTTGATCACGACAAGCCAGATTGATGATATCCATCAATGTGTGATACATACTCGTGCGAGAACTGGTCCTAAATATTCTTAGGCATATATGACAAGAAGGAGCAGCAATCAGTGAGCTATTGCATCAACTGATGTTTGGCTAATGTTCGCGTTAACTGTCTGACGCTTGGCTAGTTCAATCAAGCTTACCTTCGATGGTTTATTAAGCTGCTGCTTATTTACTTTACATCTGCCATCTACGTCCCTCGACGTAGGTGGTTTTTTTGTTTCTGGCCTATTTGTCACAAAGGAGTGCGTATGACAGTTAGTTCACCATTCGAAAGTCTGGCTGCTTTTACTTTGGTGTTCGTTACTTGTGTCCTGGCCTGCACTGGACTCCCGTTTTATAGCAGGTGGCTAAAACCGAAGCCGGTGCTATGCATCGGTCCTGAATATGTTTTTCTGTTTTCTTATACGGATTATCGTCCCCGCTTTTATAACTGTCTCTTATTTCAACGAACCTCACCCTGAAAGGAATATCTTCCATGAACCTTAAATGTCCTAAATGTGAATGTGAACGCATCGACACCAAAGATATTGCGAGAAAGACTGGTGGCAGCGTCGGTACCCTGGCAGGTGCGACAGGTGGTGCCTTAGGCGCCCTCAGCGGTGCAGAGATCGGTGGCTCAGTTGGTGCCCTGGTTGGTCCGGGTGGGATCGTGTTCGGCGTCATCGTCGGAGCCTTGGTTGGCGGTGCGACTGGTTGCGTCCTGGGTGCCTCGCTGGGTGAAGCCATCGACCAGCACGTCCTGGACAACTGCCTGTGTCTGCGCTGCGGTTACTCGTTCAGCGACCGCACACCCTTGGCACATCGCCAATAACGCTGCTT
Source organism: Rhodoferax sp. RT5P35 (assembly GCF_056521385.1). NCBI lineage: Bacteria > Pseudomonadati > Pseudomonadota > Betaproteobacteria > Burkholderiales > Comamonadaceae > Rhodoferax > Rhodoferax sp. RT5P35. The sequence goes on from NZ_JBWMAX010000007.1 coordinate 117,810, forward strand.
TCTCTCCTGCTTCTCCGCTACTCGCAACTGCAACGGTTGCACTGATCCCGTAGCACCTCTCCCGTTTCTTTCACGCGTTTTCGTTTTTCTGTTCCGTTCCCGCTTTTCCTTTTTGCTTGCGCTCCGGCGTGATGTGCCTGGCTGATTCCGTCAGCGGCTTTGTCACGTCCGGGTTTTCCTGCTTTTACGTTCCCATCCAACCCAATTTAGAAAGAAATTCACCATGGCACACCTTATTAACTCTATGGCCTACACCGGCGAAACCCCCTGGCACCAGCTAGGCAACGCCTTGCCTGCCAAACAGCCCATTGAAGTCTGGGCCCAGAAAGCCGGCATGGACTGGACCATCTGCGAAACCCCCGTGCGCTACCTGACCGAGCAAATCGGATCGCTGGGCTCCATCATGTCGTTCGAAGACCAGAAGGTGCTGTACCGCAGCGATACCAAGGCCGCTTTATCGGTGGTCAGCAGCCGCTACCAAGTGGTCCAACCCAAAGCGGTGCTGGAGTTCTACCGGGATCTGTCCGAAGTTTCTGGCTTTGAGTTGGAAACCGCCGGTGTACTCAAGGAAGGCAAGAAGTTCTGGGCCTTGGCCAAGACCGGCAAGGAATCCACGCTCAAAGGCGGAGACCTGGTTAAAGGCTACATCCTGCTGGCCACCTCCTGCGACGGCACACTAGCGACCACGGCCACACCCACCACCATACGCGTGGTGTGCAACAACACCCTGGCCATAGCCTTGCAGGGAGCCAGCAACGCCATCAAAGTACCCCACAGCACCAGCTTTGACGCGCAAGCGGTGAAGAAGCAACTTGGCATCGCTGTCTCGCAATGGGACAGCTTCATGTACCGCATGAAGACCCTCTCCGAGTGCAGAGTGAAAAGTCACGAGTCCCTGAACTACTTCCTGAAAGTTTTGTGCCAGATCGACAACCCAGTCGATTCGGCGCAGGGCTTGGTGAACGAGCGGGCGCTGAAGAAGGTGCAAGCCTTGTACGAAGGGCAGGGCAAAGGTGCAGAACTGGCCTCGGCCAAAGGCACTGCTTGGGGCCTGTTGAATGCTGTCACCGAGTATGTGGACCACGAGAAACGGGCACGCAGCCAGGAGTACCGATTGGAGAGCTCCTGGTTCGGCCAAGGGGCCAGCCTGAAACAGCGGGCACTCGACTATGCAATCCAACTGGCTGCTTAGACGGGCGACCTCTGTGCATGGCCCGTCGGGCCTGGCGCTCAACACCGGCCACCCACCACCGACCCCGGTCCCTCTCGTAGGGGCTGGGGTTTTCTGTTTCTACCCATGCAAATTTAACGACAGGAAGGAATCCACGATGGCTATCCCACTACCCACCGACCGGCCCTCGCGGCAGAAACCTGCACTCAAGCTGGTCAAAACCCAGGACCTCAGCCGTGACCAATGGCTGTCCGTGCGCAAAGGCGGTATCGGCAGTTCCGATGCCGGTTCTGCCGTCGGTCTTAATCCCTACAAATCCCCGCTGGAACTCTGGATGGAGAAAACCGGTCGTGACGGTAATCTACCCAAGACCGATCCCAACGACGAAACCAGTCCCATGTACTGGGGTACCTTGTTGGAGCCCATAGTCGCCGCGCACTACACCAAACGCACCGGCAACAAGGTCCGGCGTGTGAATGCGGTACTGCAGCATCCGCAGGAGCGGTGGATGCTGGCCAACCTCGATCGAGAGGTGATCGGAGCTCCTGATGTCCAAATTTTGGAATGTAAAACCGCCGGTATCAATGGTTCTCGCTTATGGAAAGAGGGTGTGCCGGAATATATCCAGCTCCAGGTGATGCACCAGTTGGCTGTCACCGGCAAGCAGGCGGCGGACGTGGCTGTTCTCATCTGCGGCCAGGAACTGCAGGTGCACCGCATCGAACGGGACGAACAGATGATCGCCCGTCTCATCCAGCTCGAGCACCAATTCTGGGGCTATGTGGAGCGGGACGAGGCACCACCGGCCGATGGTTCTGATTCCGCCGACGTGGCATTGCGTTGCCTGTATCCGCAGGACAGTGGTCATACCGTGGACTTGTCGGGGGATCTGGTGATGGGTGCCGTGTTCTCGGACCTGTTGGCGGTGCGGCAGCAACTGGATGCAGCCGTCCAACTGGAAGCCCAGCTCAAGCAACACATCCAACAGCGCATGGGCGACGCCACCAAGCTCATCTTTGACATCGGTGCCGTGACCTGGAAACGCAGCAAGGACAGCGCAGGGCTGGACGTGGCCAGCCTGCTGGCGGCACAGCCAGACCTGTTGCAGCGCTACCCCCTGGTCAAACCTGGTTCCCGGCGCTTCCTGGTGAATGTGTAGCGGCGTAGCACTCCCGTCCCTTTAGTCCCTTGGGTTTGCTCTGCTGCATAGGCACAGGGCGAATCTGTCTTGTCTCAACAAATGAAAGGAAACACCATGCTCAAAGGTTTGGCGTTAACGCCCCCGGTGATTGGCCGGATCTCCATCGGCCGTATGGTCGCCAAAGCTGGCAAGCGCGTCCCAGAAAAGGACGATGAATTCACTGTCACCAGCCAGGTGCAGAACAAGGATGGTTGGGTCAACCACCCTATGGACGAAGTCTTGCGCTATGCCAATGCTAGTGCCAGCGGCAAAGTCCATGGCAATGTCGGTGCCAAGCTGCGCACCATTCCGGTCCGTTTGCTGTTTGATGACCCGGACCTGAACCTGCGTGCCAACTACAGCCTGTTTGAGCGGCAGACCGGTCGCCCCCTGTGTGTCGGCAACGGGGAAACCTGCAAACGCTCTACCGCAGACGGGATCCAGACATTGCCCTGTCCGTCGCCTCACAGCTGTGAACTCGCCCGCGGCGGGTACTGCAAGCCCTATGGACGTTTGCATGTGCGCATCGGCGGTGATGTGGGAGCCACTGCAGATGGCGGTAGTGGCGGAGGTGGGAGCGGGGGCATGGGCGGTGACGATGAGCTGGGCAGCTTTGTGTTCCGAACCACGGGATTCAACAGTATCCGCACTCTGTCGGCGCGCCTCAAATATTTCCATGCGGTATCGGGTGGCTTGCTCTCGACCTTGCCATTGGAACTGCGGCTGCGGGGCAAATCAACAGCCCAGTCGCACCGGGCGGCGATTTACTACGTCGATCTGACGGTTAAAACTGGTATGACCCTGGTGGAGGCGATGGCTCATGCCAGAGCAGAGGCCGATCTCCGCAAGGCGGCGGGCTTTGACCAGGCGGCTTTGGACGAGGCTGCACGCCAGGGCTATGCCAATGGTGCATTTGAAGAGTCTGAGGAGGAGGGTTCGGCGGTTGTGGAGGAGTTCTACCCGCAGAGCGATGGGGCAGGGGTCTCTGACGATGGTAAACTGGCCTTGGAACCCATGCCACGGTCATCCCTAACTGTTGGAAAACCCCGATTGGCGAGCAAGCTGGAGCGGAGAGTGGCGCAACTTCAACAAGTAAGCACGGTCGTCTGAACAAAGCGAACTCATCACAGCACGCGTCAGCTGAGGTATTGAGGGTCCCGGTGCAACAGCGGATCAAGCAGCAATCTGGGATCTACATCCAGTGCATCGGCAATGCGTTGGATGTTGCGTATGCCAAGGTTTCGGCGTTTGCGTTCAATTCCCGAGATGTACGTTCTGTCCAAGTCGCACAGATCCGCTAGAGCTTCTTGGGAGAGCTGGCGGTACTGACGCAGCTGTCGCATATTGGCGGCAAACAGGGCCAGCAAGCGGTCGTTGTCTACTGCGGGCGCAACAGAACCCCGACCTCGGGGACTCAGCGCAGGCTTGGCAACTGGCTTCACGGTAGGGCGCACAGCGGCAACTGCCACCCGTTTGGCGGGTTTGGCTGGAGTCTTTGCTGGGGTGCTTGCCGAGGTCTTTTGTGTCACCTCCGCATAGTGAATAATGGTGGACTTTAAGACTACGGACTAAGAGTCACATCTGGTTTGCATCTGATATTCGGGAGGACCGCGCTCCCACGGTTTGACGCGCAGATTGATGGTGTGCCTCACCCAGTGTCGGCCTTTACCACTGGAACCAGCACCTTTAATGGTGCATTTTTTTAGACTTTTATGTGACTCTTAGTCATCAAAATACATAGTGAGGGAGAGCACCCAATGAAAGCTGATTTATCCAAGATTCGCAGCCTTTGGCTACCGACGCTCGCACTGCTGTCGGCATGTTCCCAGAGTCCGCAGGATCGCCTGGTGGAGTTGGGGCGTTGCTACAAGGCGGGTTCCACCCTTGAGGACAAGGTCCTGCTACGCGGTGTAGAGATCGCCCTCACGAACGCCATACGGGAATTGAAGATCGAGGTCAGCGTTGCCCAGTTTGCCATGCTGATCAATCAAAAGATCAATGACGAGCTGTATCCGGCGGGTTCCCTGACCGACCCAGCCCACGTGATCCGGAAGGCGATGGAATGGGCTGACTCCAGCGTCTGCCGAGACGCCAAACAGCAAGCCATTGATGCGGGGAAGTCCTAGAACGTGGCGGTCGCCGCTTCCCGGCCCGCGTCCTCAGCCTGACCACTGGTCGGAATCCACGTCCGGATGGACACCTACCTAACTTAGAAACGCCTATGAATACGACAAACCACTATGCAACCCTGGGGATACGTGCGAACGCCTCCACCGAAGAAATAAACCTGGCCTTCAAAGCCCGACGCTCCCAGTACCACCCGGACCGCTACAACCAGGATGAAACCACGACCATCCAGTGGGCGACGCAGCAGATGCAGATGGTCAACACGGCTTACCAGGTTTTGTCCGACCCCAGCGCCCGTGCGGCACATGACCAGGCATTGCAGCAGGCCAGCCATCGACCGGCAGAACCTTCCAGCGCCAGCCAGCCCAAGCAAACAGGCCCCAAACTGAGTTTGCGGCAGTACCTGGACAAAAACTTCTCCAACTTCGCAGGATTTGACCGGATCTATCTGGCTCCCCAGATTCCGCTGAAGAAACTGAGCGGTGCTCTAGAGAGCTATGGGGAGGACACAGGCGCTTCGGATGTGGTCGTCCTCATCGATGACACCGTCTTTGGAGGCGGTGGGGATGGGATTCTGGTGACGGAGAGCGCACTGTTCCTGAAATCCCTGGGGTCTGAGGGTCGGATATTCCAACTGAAAGCCATGCAGGCTTTGGAGACCAGCAAGAACGCTCTGTATCTCAACGGTCGAAAGCTGATCCAGTTGAACATGCCGGATGCCAAAGGGGTGGATGCGCTGTTTGCACGGATCCAAAATTATGCGGTCGAGAAGTACAGCACGGCGGACCAGGCATCCCCCACCCCTGCGAGTAGTCAGCCCACCGAGGCTAACGGTTCAACCGCTTCACCGGCCTCGAGTGAACTGCCGACGCCCGATCAGCTCTTCGCTGCGACTAAGACGCAGTTTGGGGCGCTGTACCGGCAAATGCGATCCATGGACATGGACGATCCCGCGTTTGACCAGGTGTTTTCTGGGCTGGCGGTGGGCTACTTTGAAACCACCGAGGCCAGCCTGTCCCAAGGACGCCTGGGGCAGGACGCGTTTAACGAACTGGGCAAGGTGTATTTGCTGAGCAGCAACCTCCTTGGGGTGCTGCAAGGAACGGCAGAGGCCGACCCCGATTTACTGCCGAGAGAGGAGGGTGACGGGCCGCTTCTGAGCATGCTGCGCAGCATCTTGAAGCCACTGGCTTCTGGAGGCCAATCCGCGCAGGCCCGGAACAACGCAGATCGGTATTTTGGTGCGGACTGAACGGATCCGGTTCCCGCTTCATGGCGTGGATCCATTTTTAAATCAACGAAAGGTAATTCAAATGGGTAAAAAGCAAAAGATCATCGCCATCTACGCAGTCGTAGGGCTGTTGTTTGGGCTTCAGCAGTGGATTTGGGGGGATACGGCCTACAAAGGGCTGATGTACAACATGGGGCGAGGACTGGTCTGGCCGGTGCTGATGTTTCCGGCGTTTGGGCAGGTCGTGGCTGGGATCATCATCGTGCTGGTGATCGTCGCGGTGCTTGTGTTGAATTGATGCGGATCTGTGGCCGTGCGATCAATTTCTCATATGGAGGTTCATACAAGAAATATCGTCTGACGTCAGCTAGTTCGAATCGACACCAAAAACCACCCTGACCTCAAGCCAGGGTGGTTTTTGACTCTTCATATTTTTTGGAGAGTTTTGATCTAAACCGCATTTATCTACTGCAGAATTTGGAAAGACTAGTAGTCTCCGCAACGGTCAATGTTTAGGGCCTAGTGCCGTCGTTCGACACGGCGTTGTATTCAGATAGCCCGCGCCGCGAAGGCGCCTTCATTGCCATCAATTGCGCGGCGCTACCGCATGACCTCATTGAAAGCGAGCTGTTTGGCTATGCGGTCGGCAGTTTTACCGGTGCACGCCGCGAAGGGCGTCCCGGAAAGTTCGAGGTGCCTTCCGGCGGAACCATTTTTCTGGACGAAATCTCGGAGTTCCCTTTCGCTGTGCAGGCCAAGTTACTGCGCGTGCTGCAAGAACGCGAGGTGGTGCGAGTAGGCGACACTCGCGGGATTCCGGTGGACGTACGCGTGATTTCCGCCAGCAACCGTGATCTGCGTGCACAGGTTGCAGAACGCACGTTCCGAGAGGATTTGTACTACCGCTGCAATGTGATCGAGATCGGCTTGCCACCGCTGCGCGAGCGACCTGCCGACATTCCCGTGCTGGCGCATCGGTTTCTCGCCAGATATGCCTCTTTGCTAGACAAGCCGGTGTACGGCTTTACAACAAGCGCCATGCTGCGGCTGGCGTTGTGAATGGCTTGGGCGAACATTTCCTTGCCGACGCCGCTTTCTCCCGACAGCAGAACATTGGCTTTGCCGCGTGCCGCCTTGCGTGCTGAACCGATGGAGGCCATCAGCGGGGCGCTTTTGCCAATGATGACTTCGAAGCGGTAGCGAGCGTGGCCACTCCTTGGTAGCCAGCATCCCCGAAGGCATCGGTTTCTTGGCCATGCAGCAAGCTGTTGCCTTCGGTGATGTCGCCTACGTGGCCGGAGGTACCGCGCAAGGGGTGCAACAGCCCCGAATCCGCGTCCACCCCGATGTGGGCTTTCATTCCGAAGTCTCACTGGTTGCCTTTCTTACTCGAATGCATCTCGGGGTCGCGGGCCTTGTCTTTGTTCTTTGTGGAGCTGGGTGCGGGAATAAGCGTGGCATCTACGGCGGTGCTACCCAGAAATCTTCGCCGGTGTCGCTGCCCACTCGGGCCTGCCGCTGGGTGCTGCGCACGATGTTTTATCCGCTTTCTCCGCGATGCAAGGATGCGTCCGTATCCAGCAGCACTTTGGGCAGGCCTCCTATGCCCACCATCGTCATTCACGGTGACGCGGATACCAAGGTGTCGGCTGCAAATTGTGAGGCCATCGTCCAGCAGTCCGTGCTCGCCCATAAGCAGTCTGACGTTGTTCTAAAGAGCCGCAGGCGGGTCGGGACGAAATCCGATGGTAGGAAATCTACCGCGACCGAGTATGTAGACCCGCTGGGAATAAGTCGGATTGAGGACTGGGTTGTACACGGAGGGTCACACACCTGGTTCGGCGGGAGTGCTGAAGGCTCCTACACCGACATAAATGGTCCGAATGCTTCTGCAGAGATTGTGCGGTTCTTTCTTCGTCCAGATGGGCTTAAGACTACCTCATACCTTAAAACCTAACTGAAGCGAGTTGATCAGTCTGGGGATAATAGTTCCATCAGATAGCTGCGGCAACGTCGCGTCGCGCGACATGCCGACTCGGCCAGCCAGGGCGCGTGGGAGATCTGCGCCCGCTCAGCAGCCGGATGTCCTACAGACGCTCGTTGGTAAGCAGGAGACATTGGGCCCACTCCAACCCACTGCCCAGGAATACCCATGAAAGCACTTACCTACCAAGGCGCTAAGGATGTCCGTGTTGAAACGGTTCCGGATCCGATTCTGCAAGCTGATGACGATATCGTCTTACGGGTCACCGCCACGGCCATCTGCGGGTCGGATCTGCATATTTACCGAGGCAAGATTCCAGGCATGAAGGATGGCGACATACTGGGTCACGAATTCATGGGGGTGGTGGAAGAGGTAGGAGCGGGAGTTACTGACCTGCACCGTGGTGACCGTGTAGTCGTACCGTTCGTCATTGCATGTGGCAGCTGCTTTTACTGCGACAAGACATTGTTCGCCGCTTGTGAAAGTACCAACACTGGGCGTGGTGCCATCATGAATATCAAGGGCTCGACGCCGGGTGCAGGTCTGTTTGGCTACAGCCATCTGTACGGCGGCTACGCAGGCGGGCAAGCAGAGTTCGTGCGGGTGCCCAAGGCCAATGTCGGTCCCCTGAAGATCCCTAACGTATTGAAAGATGAGCAGGTCCTGTTTCTGTCCGATATCCTACCTACGGGATATCAGGCGGCCGTGAATGCCCAAATAGTCCCCGGATCGTCGGTGGCTATTTTTGGCGCTGGGCCAGTAGGCCTCATGAGCGCGTTGTCGGCTCGCTTTTTGGGAGCAGAGCAGATTTTTATGATCGACCACAACGTATATCGTTTGGAGTACGCAAGGTCCACCTATGGCGTGATTCCGATTAATTTTGACGAAGACGATGACCCCGCCGCCACGATGCTGAAAGCTACCATGGTCGGTGTCAACTATCTTGACCGCTCGGCGACAACTATCCTGGCCGGTGGAAGCGGGGAATGATTTTGAATCTTTATGTCGTTGAACGTGCCTTGCGTACTGCTGGGGCTTGCTGCTGAGCTGCCCGCCGGCGGTAACTCTCCACATTCATTTCCAGAATCGTCGAGTGGTGTACCAGGCGGTCAACGGCCGCCAGCGTCATAGCCGGCTCCACAAACACCTCGCCCCATTGGGAGAACGGCGTGTTGGCAGTGAGGGCCAGGCTCTTGCGTTCATAACGCTCCGATATGAGCTCGAACAGCACAGAGGTTTCTGACTGGTCTCGCCGTACATAGCTCAGGTCATCCAGAATCAGCAAGTCAAACCGGTCCAGCTTGGCCAATTCCTGCGGCAGTCGCAAGTCCCGCCGGGCCGCCTGCAAGCGCTGCACCAGGTCCGAACAGCGCGTAAACAGCACCCGCCGCCCGGCATCAATCAGGGCATGGCCCAGAGCACATACCAAATGGCTCTTGCCCACGCCGGGTGGCCCGAACAGCAGTACGTTGGCGCCCCGGTCCAGCCACTGCGTACCTTCGGCCAGTGCCATCACCTGGGCCTTGGACACGGTGGGAACGGCCGTGAAGTCAAAGCTGGAGAGGCGTTTATCCGGGCTGAGCCCGGACTCCACGCGGTGGCGGTCAATGCGGCGAGACTCTCGTTCATTGATTTCGTGCTCCAGTAACGCTTCGAGCAGGCGGTGTGCGGGCCAACCCTCAAGGTCCGACTGTGCGCACAGGTCGCCCGCCAGGCGCTTGATGGTGGGCAGGCGCAGGTCTGTGAGCATCACGCCCAGACGTGCCGATGTGGCGGTAATTGACGTGCTAATTGGCGCCGCGCTCATGGGGCCACCTCAAACAGCGCGTCGTAACTGGCCAAGGCCGGCAGCGTCACCATCACCTGCGGTATCTCTGCACGCGGGGGTGCCAGCAATAGCGTCAGCGCATGCAGGTCGGGCAACTGGTCGAGTTCGATGAGTTGCTCCAGCTCCTGCGCCAACTGCGCCTCGTGCCCATCGGCGGCCAGGACCAGCAGGCCCACCATGGTCTTGCAGGCTTCGCGCTCGGGCTTGCTGCCAGCCAGACGCTCCCAGGTCTGGCGGTACACCGCACGCGGGAAGGCGGCATCGCGCAGCACCCAACGCGCAAAGGCGCCGGGCTTGCGTTTCAATGCGCCAACTAAATGGCGGTAATCAATCGAGCGTCCATGGCGCTGGCCATCGCCCGGCCTGGCACGCGCAAGGCTCAACACACACTGGCCACCTAGCCAGCATTCAATGTGCTCGGCGTACTGACGCACCATCAACCGGTGCCCAATCAACTGGCTTGGCGTGCTGTACTGCGCACCCTTGACGGTGAAGATGGCGTACTTGCTGACCCGTACCGGAATCTCTTCGAACTCGGCGGTGCGCCGCACCGGCAAGGCCTTGAGCATGGTGCGCTCGATGGCCAGCAACTTGGTGGTGCGTGCATTCATGCGCTGCACGATGGTGTCGACAAACGCCTCGTATTCTCGGCGCAGCCCAAAGCTGCGGCTGCCGCGCAGCCGCAAGGCCTGGTCGAGCGCCGTCTTGAGGGAATCGTGGCGCGATTCGATGGAGCCGTTCTCGTTGGACTGGCCCGGGTTGCAGCGTGTAGCCCGTAGACCGTAGTGGCTGCACAAGCCGGCATAGCGGCGCGTCAGCTCTTCCTGTTCGGCCACGTTGTTGAACGCCGCCGACAGACTGTCGGTGCGGTGTTCTTCCGGCACGCCGCCCAAGGCCCAGAGGGCCGCTTGCAGTCCGGTGGATAGCGCCATGAAGCTCTCGCCGGAGTCGATGACCGTGGCGTGGCGCCAACCGGAATAGGCCAATGCAAACTGGTACAGACGATGGGCAAACACAACCCCGTCAATCTCGACGCAGAGCTCATCGAGCACGGTGAAGTCCGACAGGCACTGGCGTCCGGGCGGGTGCTCCTGGGCGAAGTAGACCTCGCGTTCGGCGCCGTACTTGGCACGCCACTGACGGACACGGCGCTGCAGGGTGCGCAGCACGCTGCTGTCCCACTGACCCGGATAGCGGCGTTGCAGCTCTTCGAGCAGGGTAACGGCATTGAGCCGGGCATCCGTTTGCAACAGTGGCACGACTTCACTGTCCCAGACCGCCTCCAATGGGTCGGGGCGGGTGCGCCAGTTCCGTTCGGGGCGCTGTGAGGGCAGATGGTTGGCATCTTCAATGCGACGGGCGCTGCGTTCACTGATGCCGGCCTTGGCGGCAGACGCGACCTGGCTGAGCTGGTTGCGGTGTTGCTTGTACTTGTGCACTTGGTGGTCCGTGATTCTCTTGCCGGGCATGCCGTCTACCTTCGATTCATGTTCGAAGGTTCAACGGTAGCCCCGCCTCCCGGACCCGCCCGGTGTAGGCCGCTAACCGGCCAACATAGTTGTCGTTAACCGGCCAAGGTAATTGTCGTCAACCACTACCAATAGGCACGGCGTGGACGCGACGATTGATGCAGTCGGCTTTGAGGCGAAAGGTAGCGCGATAGAGACCGCGCTTACCGCTATCAAACTCGAAGGCTCCAGCGGTAAGGCTTTACGCCAATGTATTGCGGCTACGCGCCGCGGTGGGGTCGTCAGCGTACCCGGTGTGTACGCGGGCTTCATCCACGGCTTTCTTTTTGGCGACGCCTTTGAAAAAGGGCTGACATTTAAAATGGGGCAAACCCATGTCCAGCGTTACATGCCTGAATTGTTGGGATACATCGCCGATGGGCGGATGAGTCCCGAAGTCATCATCTCGCATCGCATGGGGTTGTCCGATGCGGCACGCGGGTATGAAATTTTTGAGAAAAAGGAAGAGGAATGCCGCAAGGTTGTATTAGTGCCGTGATGCGCATACCGGAATCGACCAGCAAGTGCTCGCCCGTCCGGCTGCATTCAGTTCTTGAAAATCTCCCCATGAAAGTCCATGGTAGTTGCCACTGTGGCGCTGTCCAGTACGAAGCCATCGCAATACCACAGCAAACCACGATATGCCACTGCACAGACTGCCAGCGGCTCACCGGCACTGCCTATCGGGTTTCAGTACCTGCAGCAGAGGGATCCTTTCAGTTAGTTGCTGGGGAGCCTAAGATTTATGTCAAGCTTGGCGATAGCGGATCAAGACGTGCGCAAGCGTTTTGTCTTGATTGCGGCTCTCCGCTGTACGCGTACGACGCGGATCATCCAAACATTTTCGGTCTGAGAGTAGGCTGTTTGGCAGAGAGACAGGCACTGGTGCCGACATTGCAAAAGTGGTGTCGATCGGCGCTCAAATGGACGAATACTCTCCAAACATTGGAGGGTCGAGACACCGAGTGAGTTTGATTCATAGCCCTTTAGAACCAATCCCACTACAGTTGCTGTGCGGCGGTAAACGCCGGCTTATAACTTGCCGGGAACTACGATGGTGTCAGCAAAATGGTTGTTCTGCGCTTGACCGCCAGAGCCACGATCGCAGCTCCCGCAGCGATAACCATCACATCTTCGATCAACCCGCTACTCGTCTGACCAATGTGCGCCATTGCGCGTTTACGGCCGGCTAACGTCAAATACGCAAGAGGTACGGCTGTTGCAACCGCCATTGCAGCGCCGGCTTTCTCACGACCGGGGGGAGCAAGTGCGGCGCCCGCGATGCCAGCGCTCAGCACTCGCGCTAACAGTCCCAAAAAGACGGTGCGATCAGGTGCAGTCTTCATCTTGTCACCGAAAAACTCACCGACCCCCATAGCCAAGGCACCAAATCTGAACAGAGGATGATCAAGCAGAACGAGTTGTCCCGGCGTCTGGTAATTCAGAAGCCGTGCTGCTGCGATGCTGGCCATCGGCGTCATGGATCTCGCGCTAGCAACCGCCCCGATTAGGGCGGAAGAGAAAAGCTCTCGATGTTTCATATCGCGTTCCTTGGTTGGTATCAACAACGTTATGGTCCTCGAACCTACTTCGGGCTACTAGTCGTCAAAAGCTCGACTAGACGTAGGAGATGGCCGCAGACACACCGCATCGAAGCGTCGCATAAATCAACACTGGCTTGCCACATGGCATCCACTTCGTGATTTCGCCAGACGTATCTTGACGCTGCCAATCTACAAAGCCGAATCTCACTATGGTTGCTGTACGCTGGGAGACGCCGACTAGTAACTTGCTGGGCGCCTATCCCACACGCTGCAAGGATAAGCCCAGCACCAGGGCACCGAGCCATACTCGCTCCAGGTTGTAGTGGGCGTTGCAGTCCAAAACCTATACGAACTTACCTTGGTGAAGCCTGCCTGCGGTCAGCCGGATACCGGGTTGCTTGTTGGTACAGCGCGAGTTCAGACCTCTGCCTCTACTTTCAGAGGATCGAAATCCAGCAGTCTCATAGCTTTACCCAAGCTCTGGGGTGCATAGTTTTTCCAGGGATCGTTGCCTCGATCCAGGCGCGTATGGATATTGGTAACTGTCCAATGGTCGGAACTTGAAAGATTTACCACCTCGTCCCATGTGATTGGCACAGATACCCCCATTCCAGGCCTTGCCCGTGCGGACCACGCCGCGACAGTTGTAGCACCAAAGCCATTGCGCAGATAGTCCACGAAGATCTTGCCTACACGATTCTTTGGGCCACTCTTAGCAACGAACAGCTGAGGCAAGGTTTGCGCCAGATGCAGAACAATGGCCTGCGAAAAGGCTTTGACGGCATCCCATCCATAGTGCTTCTTGAGTGCCACCACGATGTGCAAACCTTTTCCGCCACTGGTTTTAACGAAAGAAGCTAGGCCGAGCTGCTGCAAAAACTGGTGCACAAGCTCTGCACCTTGTTGTATCTTGCTCCATTCCACACCTTCTCCTGGATCCAGATCAAAGGTCATGCGGTCCGGTTTATGAATGGCCGTCTTGACGCCATTCCAGGTATGAAACTCCAATACATTCATCTGAGTTGCCGACAGCAGAGCTTCTTCTGTTGCAACCTCCATCAGAGGGGCGTGCCCAGGATCCAGCAAGGGGTCTAACAGCTTTACCCCCGGCATTTTGCCCTCCAGATGTTTTTGGAAAAAAAGCTCACCTGCAATTCCAGCGGGGGCCCGCACCATTGACACAGGCCGATGTTTCAAATGTGGCAGCAGCAAAGGTGCCACCAGGTTATAGAAACGCACCAACTGCAGCTTGGTCAGGCCTGTAGAGCCATCCACAACGCGTTCAGGATGGGTAATCTTTAGCTGCGGCGCCAACGAGACAGGTCCGGTCTCTTGCGGGGCGGTGGATATCGAAATTTCCCGTGTAATGGACTCTGGCGCTTTGTCGGACCTTAGACCGTGAAACACCGCGTGCCGAATCCGCTGTGTGTCCGTCCATTCGGCAAACGAGACCTCAGCTAACAGAATTGGCTTGACCCAATTGGCGGTGTTATCTAGGCCGGTTTTATCCGCGAATGGGTTAGTTGTTGCGCCTACGGCTTCGAGCTTTTGCTTCAGTTGAAGCAAAGTTCGCGCATCAAACCCACTACCCACGTTTCCTGCGTACCGCAACAGGCCTTTGTCATCATGCACTCCTAATAGCAGTGATCCCAGGCCGACGCGACTGCCTTTGGGGTCGGTATAGCCCGCAACCACAAACTCTTGCCGCAGCCGACACTTGAGTTTGATCCAGCTGTCTGAGCGTCGAGAAACATAGACGGAATCCTTTTTTTCCCCAATCACTCCTTCCAAACCCATGTGACAAACGGTTGACAGAAGGTCCTGGGCCTTGACGTCGAAAGTGTCGCTGAAGCGCAGGTTATCTGGCGTTTCAGCGTTGAACAGCTGTTGAAGTGCAGCGCGCCGGGTTCCCAGTGGTTCTTGGCGAAGGTCCTGACCGTCGAGATAGGGGACATCGAAGAGGTAATAAAGAATGTCTCCGGTGCTACCGCAGTCAAATGCGTCCTGAAGGCGCTGAAAATTTGGAAGGCCTTTGTCATTGGTCACGGCGATCTCCCCGTCCAGCCAAGCCGACTTCAGTCCGAGCCGACCTAGCGAGTTGGCAAGTTTAGGGAGCTTGTGCGTCCAGTCATTTCCATTACGTGTAAACAGCTGCACCGTCTCGCCCTCAATGCGGCACAGCATGCGGTAACCATCGAATTTGATTTCAAACAACCAATCGGATGGATTGCTGGGGACAGCTTCCATGAGAACGGCGAGCTGTGGCTGGAGTGCTGCGGGCAAGGCAGCGGGAGTGCCCGGAGGCAGCTTGGTAGAAGGTGGAACTGTCGCGCTGTTGACACTTTTTTCGACAATTGTTAAGCGCAGCGGCACAACGCTATCCGGCATTTCATCCACAAGGCTGAACTCTGCTGCAGGGCGGGCGAAAGTGTCCTTTTCTTTGATCAGGAGCCAGGGCACCTGTTTCTCGCTTTTCCCCTTCATCCGTACCAGCGCCCAACGGCCCCGAAGCTTGTGCCCATGCATATCGAACTTCAGGTTGCCGTCGCGGTAGCCCTTTACGGGGTCACCGACCGGAAGCCAATGCCCCTCGTCCCAGATGATGACTTTTCCGGCACCATATTGGCCTGCGGGGATTTCGCCCTCGAACTGGTTGTAGGCAACGGGGTGGTCTTCCACCTGAACCGCCATACGTTTGTCCTTCGGGTCCATGCTCGGGCCCTTCGGCACTGCCCAGCTTTTCATCGTCCCATTCAGTTCTAAGCGGAAGTCGTAATGCAGATGTGAGGCCCAGTGCTTCTGAACCACGAAGGAGAGCACACCTTCCGCCGATGCGCCGCCATGCCCTGGCTCCGGAGTGAGGGCGAAGTTGCGCTTCGCTTTGTACTTGGCGAGAGCGTCCGGCATTTATTTAGCTTTTTTGGCCGAGACCGCCTGTTTACGCGGAGCACGATCAGTGACTGCGGGTCTTTTTATAGACTTAGTCGGTTCCGTCGCTGCCTTCGCCCGCGCCACCTTTGCCGATGGAGTCGTTGCCGTCTGTTTCTTACCGGAAAGGCTACGTTTGAGTAGCTCGGTCAAATCAATGATGTTGCTGGCAAGCGGTGCCTCTTGTTTCTCGATTTTCTCAACCTGTTCAAACTTTCCCGCGGCCGCCTTGGTATCAACCAATTTCATGATCTCCGACTGAAAGGAGTCGCGAAAATCGTCGCCATTCCATGAGGATGCCATTTCCTGGATCAACTGCGTCGCCATTGCCATCTCGGCATCCTTTATGCCGGCTTCTTTGACGCCTTGCGGTGGCAGTTGCAAGGCTTGCCATGAGCGTATTTCCCCGCCCCAACGCAGCAAATTTAGCACCAACGCCGGTCCACATGCCATCAGCAGTGCCAGATGCTGCTTGTTAGCGATAACTACTTTGGCCACACCCACTTTACGGGTGGCTGCCAACGACTCCCGTAGCAGCGCATAGACTTTTTGTCCGCGGTTGATCGGAGCCGTGTAATACGGCTTCTCGAGGTATACAAACGGGATTTCGTCTATCGGAACGAAGGCTTCAATCTCGATCGTTTGGGTCGTTTTTGGATATGCAGCGTCCAGTTCTTCGGGTGTCAACAGCACGAATCTGCCGTCTTCCCACTCGATCCCTTTGACGATTGCGTCGGCTGGGACCTCCTTGCCACTTTTCTTGTTGATACGTTTGTACCCTACGGGATCCATGGAGCGTTTGTCCAGCATCTTGAAGTTCAAATCGCTTTCATCAGTTGCGGAGTACAGCGCGATGGGCACATGGACCAGTCCGAAACTGATCGCTCCTTTCCACAGCGAGCGCGTGGAGGTCGCCGCCATTCCCGCCTTCTTGTCTGTAGTTTGGGCGAGGTTAGGTCTGGAGGGCTTCGACGTGGCCATGATTTTTAACCCACTAATCGCCTAGAATCAGCCGGGCGGGGATATGTACGCTCTTCTTGAATGGTGCTGTCAACCCCATGAATCTTGACGGAACCGTTCTTATCGGCTGTGGACTCTTTTATAGCCGCCATCAGTTCCGCTTTGGTGGGCTTGGAAATGGAGGTACGTTCGCCCCCTTCCTTCGTCAAGTCCCAGTGTCCGGCGTGAGGTTTGGCGTGGTAGCTTTGCACGGTGTCTCCTGATCAACGAATAGCTGATCCTAGGAGCGTTCCCGATCTCACGCTGTAGGACGGCGTGCATTAAAGCTGTGACTATTCGTAAAGATAGCAGTACATGGTGGCTCTGGACATCCATCGCTTTACGATGTGGGCGGACGTCATCGTGACGTCAAACTCAAAGCATTAGTTCGGTGTGAATTCCAAACTGCATTTAGTCAGTCGAAAATGGCTCTTTTGGCGCTAACCACAAGCGCATTCACTTGAAAAAACCCGAGGACTACTAGCCCTTATGTTCCGGCTTTTCGACCAAGGCTCGAAGTCTGCTTTCACTCTCACGCATCGCATCTGCCATGACTTTTGCGTCATCTATGTCGTGCAACGCCCAATGTTGTTGCGCCATGCCCTCGTCGTCGTACTGAATGCTTGTGGTGAGTTCAACCCAACACTTTCTGCCATCCTTTTTGAGAATTTGCAGTTCGCATGTTTGAGTCATCCCAGAGGCAAAAAGGCGCTGGCGACAAGAGTAGTAGGAGTCTTGGCATGTGCTAACGATGAAGCGGCTTATTCGTTGACCGACCATGGCAGTGCGGGTAAACCCTAGAAAATTGGCAGCAGCCATATTTGTTTCTAGCACTAATCCGTTTCCGCCGACGGTGCAATAAGAGACGGGGGCCAAGTCGTACAGGTCAAAATAGCGGGCGCGGGTTGCGTCAAGCACTAGTTGTATACGGCGAAGCTCTTCGTTTTGCATCTCCAGTTCAATCTGGTGAACTTAAAGCTCGTGCAATGTTGTACGCATCGTTTCCAGCGACATGGCATTCGGGCTGTGTTGCAGTTCGTCAGAACTGCTCTGCATCAAGTCTTCCGCTCGCCTGCGGAGTTGTCCTGTGCCCGCAACCAAAGGTAATCCGCTGTCATCATTTTTAGGGATGGGGTTCATCATCATTACCTCCACCTTTGAAATATCTTTGCACATACCGCCCTAACGCAGTGTAGTACCGGATTGGTATTAAATTGGACTTCTCTCCAATTTCCCAGGCGAGACAAGTTACGCTGTGTCAAAAAAAACAGGCTAAAACAGTTGTCAGACTCACCAAGGGCTACATCCTGCCCAGTGGAAAGTCAAGGCACACACCAGTGCTGGAATCCTTTGGGCCATGTGCTATCCATCACTCTGACAGGGGGTGGCAATACTTTGGCATCCGCTCCAGCGAGAGACTGACCGACGCTGGCATTGCGCCCTGCTGCAGCCTATCGGGTATCCCGCCTGCAGAAGCTGAGGCAAACTATTGCCGGTAAATCGCCAGTCAGACCACGCTGGCGTCGGCCTGACTTAAATCAACGGGCCTGCACGAAACCCGGGGCGGTTCATAGCAGTGAGCAGCTCGATAGCGCGCAGGTCAGCTTGCTGGATGAAGCCTTGGACGAAGACCTTGCCGCTATTGAGCAAGAACTCAAGAACCTCACGCCACCCAAGACGGACGCTGAGCCGCACAAGACGTCCGAGCGTGCTGCGCTACCCGAATCATCGGGTGCCTACTGGTACTACCCGGTAGCATGAAGTGATCGCATCCGTTTAATCAAACGGGCGCAGGAACCGGGGACTTTGTTGGAACAGGTGTCCGAACTACTGCAGCTGGAAGATGGCGCTGACCCGCCTGCGATCCGCCATATTGCCAATGACCGGTTGGACGAAATTCAGACAAAGCGGAGAGATTTGACGCGGATGCAGCACGCGCTTTCGCACCTGATCAATGCCTGTGAGCACACCGCAAAGGGCTTGCCAAGTCCGATTATTTCAACGCTCACTGTGAACCCGTCATAGGTTGATGCGGCCCGTGGGATGGGGCCTCACTTTTGCTGGGCCAACCATCGTTCGAATTGGGCAATTTCTTTATTTTGTGCGGCGATGATCTGCTTGGCCATCTTTTTCATTTCTGGTGACTTGCCGTGTTCCAGCTCCATACGGGCCATGTATACCCCTTGCTGGTGGTGCATTTTCATCATCATCGCGAAATCCTTGTCGGTGTCGCCGGACATCGGTATTTTTTGCATTTTGTCCATACCCATCGCCATGGATGACTTCATGCCTTCTGAGCCTGCTGCATCGTGCGACATCTGACCCGATGCCATGCTTGCAGAGGGTTTCATAGGCGCAGCTGTCTGGGCGTGCCCCCAAAACGTAAAACAGAGCGCTGCAATCGGGGCTATGCACAGGGCACGAGCGCATTGACGTATTTCGTCGTTCATTATTTCTCCTGATTTGACATTCGGTTTTCATCACGTCCGTGCGTATATCGCCGACCGAATCGCACTACCGAGAATGAATCATCAACCGAGGTGCGTTGAACATCTGTGCGCCAGCACACTTAGGCTCGGCTGTATCGTTGTGGCACCAGGTGCTGCCTGCAACGACTTCAAACGTATTCACCGTCTCCCGAGGTCATGAGGCTCGTGGTACCAGAAATGCTATTTACAGCAACAGCCGCTCTCGCCATCTTGACTGGACTGGTATTCAGAAAGCTTTGGCCACGTGGTAATTGAAGTATCTGAGGCTATTTTTGCGGATAGCCGCTGTGAAAGAACAGTCCCATAGTCGAGACAGTGAAAGCTAGCAATCCCTTGAGGGAATCGTTGGCGGCGCGCATAGCTCTAGCCAGCCCATTCTTTGGATCACTCATTACGGGTATGCGGGACCAAGTTCGGGCGACCTGGCGCTGAGGCGCTTCAGAGCCAATAAAAAGCTGGCGAGTGTGCGCTGCCGCACAGACCCGGGCCGCCGCAGCGGCAACCATGGGTTACACGCCTAAACAAAGGCATTTACATCAGGACCCGCAGTGACGACCATCCGAACCGGACAAGCACCTGCAGAGCTAACCCGCGATGTATTCCGTACACGCTTCCAGACGCGGTTTTACGACCCAGCTTTCGCAGCGGAAAAGGATGCCATCGCCCGGTTGGAAGACATCGCCTGGCAGGCGCTGCAAGATGGCCGCAAAGCGCCGATCACCCAGCCTGCGGGCCCTGGCTACGCAGATCCCAGCTACAAGGTGTCGGTAGAATGGCTGGACACGCACAAGCGGCTACGCCAGGCACAGCAACGTTGGCAAGACAGCGCCACGCCGTCGCGAGTGCTGCTGGTGTGCGGTAGCGCGCGCAATGATGGCACTTGCCCCGGCGAGATCTCCAAAACCTGGCGTCTGACGCAGATCGCCCAGCAGGTTCTAGAGGCTGAAAATACCGAAACCGACTTGCTCGACCTGAGCCTGGTGACCTCTGAATACGGCCGCACCATCCATCCCTGCAAAGGCTGTGTCTCCAGTGCCATGCCGCTCTGCCACTGGCCCTGCACCTGTTACCCGAACCACGCGCTAGGTCAGATCAACGATTGGATGGCCGAAATCTACGAGCGCTGGGTCGCCGCACATGCCGTCATCATTCTGGCGCCAACCTACTGGTACCAATCGCCGAGTCCGCTGAAGCAGATGATCGACCGCATGGTCTGCGCCGACGGTGGCAACCCCGATCCGACCAGTACCCACGGCAAGCATGTGGCAGAGGCCAAGCGCATCGAGGAAAACGGTTGGGACTACCCGAAGCACGTGGCCGGCCGCGCCTTCGGCGTGGTGGTGCACGGCGACGTAGCTGGCGTCGAAGGCCACCGCAAAAGCCTGACCGACTGGCTAGAGTGGATGGGCATGGTCGACGCCGGTTCCGCCGCCAAGCTCGACCGCTACATCGGCTATTTCGAGCCCTACTACAACAGCCACGACACCCTGGACCAGGACACAGCAGTGCAGGAAGAAGTGCGCAACGTCGCGCGCCTGGTGGCTCGGGCGGTGCGCCAGTTACGTGCCGACCAACTCAGCCCACCAGAAAACACACCCAAGCCACCACGCCCGAAATAAAGCATTGCAAGCCACTGTTTCGTACACCCACAGCCACTTAAAAGGACACACCGTGATCGAGAAAAGCGCCGATGTGCATTGGGAAGGCCCGGGCAAGAAAGGCCTGGGCCAGATCAGCACCGAAACCGAGGCACTGGACAACGGGCCCGAGATCAATCCGCAGGCGACGCTGTTGCCAATTGCCGAAGGAGATGCTCCGTGATCGACCATCTGAGCCCGATAGAAACCACCGATGCCGGCCTGGCCGTTGCCGACCATATTCAAGGCAATGCGGAGGCGAAGCTGACGCTTGTCGAATACGGCGACTATGAGTGCCCAGCCTGCATCCAGGCCGAACCGTTGATGCGCCACTTGGTTGAAACCGAGGGCAAGCACCTGCGCTTTGTGTTCCGCCACTTTCCACTAGTGGAGGTGCATCCGCATGCCGAGCTGGCCGCCGAGGCGGCCGAAGCGGCGGCGGCGCAAGGGCAGTTCTGGCCCATGCACCATATGCTGTTTGCCCAGACGCAGCACCTGGAAATGGCAGCCCTTACTGGCTATGCAGAATCCCTCGGTCTGGACATGAACCGCTTCCAGGGCGAAATGGCCGACAGCATTTACACCCAGCGCGTACAAGAGCACCGCCGTGCGGGCGAACGCAGCACAATCCGGGCCACGCCAGCCTTCTTTCTCAACGGCGTAGCGGTCGATGTGTCGTTCGGTTTCGAGAAACTCACCGAAGTGGTACACGCAGCGTTGAAACGCCACTGAATGCAGAGTCCGGAAAGGAGTCGGTAGGTCTTAAGCCTGGAGTGCCAAAAAAGCCAGTTGGAAGACGCATTGCTACGCTAAACATAGCTACCTGCACAGGTAGCTATCACTGTCAGCATGCCCTCGACACGAGTGAACCACACGGCCTACTTCCACCAGACGTTGACGAGATTAAATAGGGCGAAACCCAAAGGGCCTTGACACGCTGGTCGTTGAGCCGGAGGCATTGAAGTTGCCCCCTAGATCTTTACAACTCCCTCTTCGGTCTGCAGTCAGACTGTGAAGTCCCATCTTTCGGTCATAGGCTTGGCGTGTCACAGGATCAGACAAGATCGAATAGGCGTTATTGATCAGCGTGAGTTTGTCATTGGAGATGACATCGTCATTCGAAATATTCTTATCGGGATGATGAAACTGGGCCAGACAACGATACGCCGCTTTCAAGACTTCGACACTTGCACGGGGACTGATTTCAAGAACGTCATAAAGCGTATCTTCAGGTTTCATGAGATTGAGCCAGGTGAGCAAGCCAGAGAAGAATATCCACAACGGCTAATGCGCAGATTTGCATCAAAAATGCAGAAATTGGGCAGGCAGTTATGACTTCAAAGTAGGCTAATAGCTGGGAACCCGCCCATTAGTGCGCCGACACACATAGCGAACAAACGCTAACAAATCGGCAAGTGAACAATCACCCGCCTACCCGGCATTCCGCAAGGCTTGGCAGCGGACTGATCTTCATCGGTGCTGTTGCCATGCTTTTGCCCAATACGCAAGACTGGCACCCAGCTGCGTTAACCTACGCTGAGATAATGCAAGCATCAGTTTCGGGTGTTACTGCTGACCTTGAATTGACCAGTTCAGCGCGCTTGTGCTAACCCCGAACTGATAGGCTGCATCTATTGGGAAAGTCGCGTCCTGCTTCATTCTGCGAGGGCTTCGGATGGTCATGAAATTACTGGCGGTTATTGGTCATTGTGCAGTTGGCGTCAACACCCCGCACGATCTGCCACCTGGTAACGCGTAAGTGGGGCCCGACAATAGCGCGCCGCGCCGCGCATGTCTGGCGGTTCAGACAGCCTGCTGCTGCGATTGGACTTCGACGGTAATGTGCGACAGCTCTTGGAATTGCTGCAGCATCGAGTAATAGGAGGCGGGACCACGCTGCGAATGCTTGGTAACTATGGAGACAACCGTACTTGGTTTTCCATACTTTCGGTAAAGAATTCAAAGCAACCGAATTGGACGGCCACTACGTGGTCTATCGCACAGACCGCTACCTATGCCGGTTGTACCTTGGAGATCACACTCCTAGGAGATATCCATGCAGCATTACCAGATAGCAGTTGTCATCGGCAGTTTGCGCAAAGACTCATTGAATCGTCAATTGGCCAGCGCTATAGCCCGGCTGGCGCCTTCCAACTTTTCGTTCAAGCAAGTGCACATTGGTGACTTGCCCCTATACGACCAAGATAACGACGCACACCAGGCAGACACTGTCTTCCGTTTGAAACAGGACATTGCAGAGTCGCAGGGCCTATTGTTTGTCACTCCTGAATACAACCGTTCGATCCCTGGAGTTCTCAAAAATGCGATTGACCAGGCATCACGTCCTTACGGGCAGAGTGCATGGGTCGGTAGGCCTGCGGGGATACTGGGCGTATCGATTGGTGTCATCGGTACGGCGATGGCACAGCAGCACTTGCGCAACATATTGGCCTACTTGGACGTGCCCGTTATGGGGCAGCCTGAAGTTTTCATCCATGCCAAGGAAGGCTTGTTTGACGCAGACGGCAACATCGGTGCAGGAAGCAAAGAATTCTTGCAAAGCTGGATGGATCACTTTGTGGCATGGGTCCAGAAACAGTCACTCATCCCTGGCAAAACGTCTTCCAAATAACGTAGGGCGCCAAAGCCATATATGCACAAACAACGCCAGGCAGACCGGATAGGCGCCGAAATCGGGTTGCTGGCCGCTGCCGGCGTCATGGCACCGAGATCCACATGACAGCACCTCTTCTCCAGACTGCAACACCCACCCCGGCGCAGGTCGAATCAGCCGCACATTGCGATCTCGCCATCCATATTTTTGAACGCTTGCTACATGGCTTCGAAGGCAACGCCAGCTTACGGCTCTGGAACGATCGGCTACATAAACTAGGTGCCGAGGCATCCGCTTTCACACTGGTATTACGCGACCCCACTCTATTGCGCAGGTTGATTACCGCGCGCAGTCCAGTATTGTTGGCCGACGCGTACTTCCGGGGTGAGGTTGATGTGGAGGGTGATCTCTACAGTGCCCTGGCATTGAAGGGCCATTTCGAAGCGCTCACACTGCCTTGGCTGGACAAACTCTCGTTGCTGCTGGATGCCCGGCGTTTGCCTGCGCATGCAGGCAACGCCGCCAGGCCATCCAGCACCATATCGTCGCGCATAGCAGATAGGTTTTCGCATCAGCACTCCAGGAAATCCGACCAGGCGGCCATCGCTTTCCACTATGACGTGTCTAACGACTTTTATGGGCTTTGGCTGGACGCACAACGGGTGTATTCCTGTGCTTATTTTGAAACGCCGAAAGACTCCCTAGACCAGGCCCAAAGAAACAAACTCGAACACATCTGCCGCAAGCTGCGCCTGCAACCCAATGAGCACATGCTGGACATTGGTTGCGGTTGGGGTGCCCTAGTGTGTTGGGCGGCGCAACAATATGGCGTACGCGCGCACGGCATCACGCTGAGCCAGCAGCAGTTTGACTACGCTCACGCGCGAATTGCTGCGGAGGGCCTGCAAGACCTGGTTACGGTGGAGCTTCGCGACTACCGCGACCTCGAAGGCCAAGCCGTGTACGACAAGGTGGCCAGTGTCGGCATGTTTGAGCATGTGGGGCTGGCCAATCTGCCCACCTATCTAGCCACTGTGCAGAGAGTTCTGCGCCCAGGTGGGTTGTTCCTCAACCACGGCATCACCCACGATGAAGAAGGCTGGAACCAGACTGTGGCCACGGAGTTCATCAACCGCTACGTGTTCCCCGACGGGGAATTTGACTGCGTTAGCAACATCCAGCTGGGCATGGAGCGTGCAGGTTTCGAAATCGAAGACGTGGAAGCTCTACGTCGCCACTACGCCTTGACGCTTCGGCACTGGGTGCAGCGCTTGGAAGACAACCGGGATGCCGCTCTACGCCAAGTGGACGAACCCACTTTTCGTGTCTGGCGGCTGTACATGGCGGCCTGCGCGTTGGAATTCGAAGCGGGTGGCACCGGCATCTACCAGATCCTGGCTTCACGGCGAGGTGCTGAAACGTCTTTGCCGCTCACACGTCAAGACCTATATGTCTAATAGGCAGTTTGATTACCGTTAAAAACGAGATAAGAAAGTTTTAAAAACAACTAATTTTGGATTAAATTTCAATGAACGAAGGAAATATATGGCCATTTTCTCGCTGGAACATAGCAAATTGGCATACCGTGTAGATTTCGCTTTATATAGCATGGTAATCATATTTTTAACAGTTTTTATATTAATGGATGGACCGCGCACGCAGTGGCTCATTATGGCAACGTTCATCCTGTCAGGGCTAGGAGGCTGGACAATTATTGAATACGCACTCCATCGCTTTGTATTACATGGCACACAACCTTTTAAAAAATGGCATGCAAAACACCATTTGCGGCCCAAAGCGCTGATATGCACGCCTACGATTTTTAGTGCGACGTTGATTATTTTTCTAGTATTTCTCCCCACCTTTTTACTAGGAAATCTGTGGAGTGCCTGTGCTCTAACACTCGGTGTTCTTTTAGGTTATTTAGCCTATTCGATTACGCATCACACCATCCACCATTGGCAAATAGATTATTATTTTAAACATCGCAGGCATTGCCATGCACTGCACCACCATGCTCTCCATCTCGGCTGCTACGGCGTAACTAGTTCATTTTGGGACTATGTGTTTGGAACTTTTTGCCCAGCAGTTTTTCCAAAGAAAAGACGACGTGGTATGCAGGATTAGATTGAATTTTCCATATTTTGGAAACAGATATTTTCCAGCCAAGTATCGCTATTTCAGATTTTATTTTGCAGCATTGCTTCGTGCTTCTTTCAGAAGGTTCATCTTCAGAATTCACGATAGACAATTGAACCAGCTTGGCGGGTGATGGCACGTATATAGGGCAGCACTACATCCTACGCAAAGACGCGTGCATCGGCGACGCGGCGGTGGAGCGGGCTAGCACATGATGCAGAATCCAGTCCTGGGAGTCCCCTATGCGCCTTTCAACTCCGCCCAAACTGCCTTCACGCATTGCCTTGATGGCACGGCGGATTGAAACGCCACCTGCAATGGCAATAGCCATGGCCGTGCTGATGTCGCTGCTGATTGGCCTGCTGTGGTCGCTCTGGTGGCCGTTGGGTGCAGGGCTTATCCTAGTGTGCTTTTATACATCCCTAGGACTTTTGAGATTAGATACCAAAATTCTCATGTTCAGCACCGTGGTTGTGAGCGCAACAGTGATCGTCGCGGGTGTGGCGTTAGGCTGCTCTGCTGCTGCGGGCACGAGTTTTGTATTGCTCATCCCGCTCGGGCTTGCTTCTTTGGGAATAGAGGCTGATCTTGTCGATAAAGCGCCATAGAGGCACCGCGCGGTTCACAAACTATGGGTAGTACCGCCTGCGAAAGGCTAGCAGCGCAGCCCGATAACACCGTGTCTGAGTAGCTTGACTCTACCTAAATAACCACCAAAAAGTTTTGAACAATTCAGTTCGTCATTTTCAGCACTCTGTGCTTGCTGAAGCGGCTGCCAGCACAAATAATTCTGGACTAGCCAGTGCAGCGCGCGCTGAAAACCAACCGTTTAAGTTAAGGTGATCGAAATTCACTTCGACTGTTCAAATGAAAATCTATAGAAAAATAATTAAAAAAATCGAATCCCAAGTCAAGAGAATATCGACCACGCTGTTGGCCACTAGTTTTGTGGTTTTCGTTTGCCTGTCGTTGGTTTTTATGGATGGCTGGCGTAGCTGGTCGGCCAAAAAGCACCAACTAGAAGAAATGCAAGTCTCTACCGCAAATATGGCGAGGGCCTTGGCGCAGCATGCGGACGACACCATCAAAGCGGCCGATACGGTCCTCGTGGGACTCGTCGAACGTGTGGAGAATGATGGTATCGACTCAGCCTCTCTGGTACGACTACATTCATTGCTGAGGTTGAGGACTTCTGAGCTATCTCAGCTCAATGGTTTATTTATTTACGATCAAAACGGGCGCTGGATTGTTAATTCACAGCCATTTACTCCGTTAAATGCGAATAATTCAGACCGTGAATATTTTATTTACCACCGTACCCACAGCGATCCAGGTCCTTATATTTCCTCGCCGGTGCGTAGCCGCTCCACTGGTGAGTGGATCCTACCGATGTCACGCAGAATCAACTATACCGATGGTAGTTTTGCAGGTGTTGCGCTGGCAACGATAGACATCAAATATTTCAATCGGTTTTACAACGGTTTCGATATCGGGAAAGCGGGGTCCATCGTCTTGGTCTCCGACCGCGGCGTCCTGCTGACCCGCCGCCCACTTCTTGATGACTCCATCGGCAAGAGCATGCTGGAAACTCCGCTCTATCGGGATAACGCATCCAAGAAGTCATCTGGCACATTTACCGTCAAATCCACACAAGATGGGGTCGAGCGACAAAACAGCTTCCTGCATCTTCAGAAATATGTAAGCGCGCGGCGAACCCATCTTGAATGCACAGGGTGAAGCGGGCATCGTCCCCACGATGGAGGATCGTGGAGACGATGGAACAAACTTTGAATCAAGACCGCCCACGGCGGCGTGAGTACAGCCAGCAATTCAAGGTAGAGATACTGGCCCGCTGTGCCCAGCCTGGGGCCAGCGTAGGTGGGGTGGCCCTGGCGCAGGGCCTGCACTCGAACATGGTGCACCGCTGGATCCGGGAGCATCGAGAAAGGCAAACATCGGCACCGCCTGCATTCGTTTCTTTGCCGATGCACACGGCCCCGTGTGTTCCCGCACTGGAGTCGATCTCCGCCGGGTGTCCTGCACCTGCCGACGAGCCGCTCTTGCCTGAGGTTCATCTACAGATTCAGCGTGGCGAACTGCTGGTGCGCTTGCAATGCCCGTTGTTGCAATGCGCAGCACTCCTGCGTGAGCTGCTGCGATGATCCGCATCGACGCAGTTTGGCTGGCTACCGCCCCGCTGGACATGCGCGCTGGCACCGACACGGCGCTGGCCCGGGTGATCACCGTCTTCGGCGCTGCCCACCCCCACCACGCCTACCTGTTCGCCAACAAACGGGCCAACCGCATCAAGGTGCTGGTGCACGACGGCATCGGCATCTGGTTGGCCGCTCGGCGCCTGCACCAGGGGAAGTTCATCTGGCCAGCGCCGG
The DNA here is from genome assembly GCF_056521385.1 of Rhodoferax sp. RT5P35. NCBI lineage: Bacteria > Pseudomonadati > Pseudomonadota > Betaproteobacteria > Burkholderiales > Comamonadaceae > Rhodoferax > Rhodoferax sp. RT5P35. Next base: position 145,579 of record NZ_JBWMAX010000007.1, read on the forward strand.
GCAATGAGCAATGGCAGCTGGAGTCTGCCCAGCTCGATGCCCTGGTGCTGGGCCTGCCGTGGCAACGCATGGGAAACGCCGGCATCATCACCATGGTCTGAAGGCTGTGAGGCCTCCCGCCAAGTGCGCAATCCGTGGATCTGCGCATGACAGCGCAGGGCCTTCCTTGGCACACTTGCTGCCATGGCGGTACAGCAACAATCCCTGAACAATCTCAGCGCAGAGCAACTGCGTGAGATGGTCACCAGCCTCATGGGCCACGTGACCGACAAGGATGCGCAAATCGCCTGTCACCAAACCGAACTGCGCCATAGCCGGGCGCTCAACGCCAAACTCACCCACGAGAACGCGCTGCTCAAGCGCATGAAGTTCGCAGCCCAGTCTGAGCGCTTCAACGCCGAGCAACGCAGCCTGCTCGAAGATGAGATCGAAGCAGACCTGGCAGCAGTTGCCGTTGAGATCGAACAGCTCCAGCCACCGGCGGCTGCGCCTGACGCCAAACAACAACCCAAACGCCAACCGCTACCGGCCCACCTGCCCCGGCGCGAGATCCGCCACGAGCCCGAGTCCACCACTTGCGCCTGTGGCTGCCAGATGAAACGCATCGGCGAAGACGTGGCCGAGAAGCTGGACTATGTGCCAGGCGTGTTCACGGTGGAGCGCCATATCCGTGGCAAGTGGGCCTGCGCGAAGTGCGAAACCATCACCCAGGCACCGGTCGAAGCGCATGTGATCGACAAAGGCATCCCCACCGCAGGTCTGCTGGCCCAGGTGCTGGTGGCCAAATATGCCGACCACCTGCCGCTGTACCGCCAGGAAACCATCTTTGCACGCGCCGGTCTGGCCATTCCCCGCTCGACCCTGGCGCAGTGGGTGGGCACCTGCGGAGTGCGGCTGCAGCCGCTGGTCGATGCCCTGAAGGCCGAAATACTCAACCGCCGCGTGCTGCACGCCGACGAGACGCCGGTGCAGATGCTCAAGCCCGGCAAGGGCACAACACACCGGGCTTACCTGTGGGCCTACGCACCAGGTGCCTTCGAAGACATGAAGGCTGTGGTGTACGACTTCTGCGAATCCAGGGCCGGTGAACATGCCAGATGCTTCCTCGGAGACTGGAAGGGTAGCTTGGTCTGCGACGACTTCAGCGGTTACAAGGCCGGGTTTGCCAATGGCATCACGGAAGTGGGCTGCCTGGCGCACGCACGGCGCAAGTTCTTCGACCTGCACGTGGCCAATAAGAGCCAGATTGCCGGCTTCGCGCTGGAGCAGTTGGGCAAGGTCTACGACATCGAGCGCGAGGCCAAGGAGCTGAACACGGATCAGCGCCAGGCCATTCGGCAGCAGCACACCCAACCGGTGCTCGATGCGCTGCACCAGTGGATGACACTGCAGCGGCAGAAGGTTCCGGACAGCTCCGCCACGGCCAGGGCACTGGATTACTGCCTCAGGCGCTGGACTGCGCTGACGCGCTTCGTGGATGACGGGCAATTGCCGGTGGACAACAACTGGATCGAGAACCAGATCCGGCCGATAGCCATTGGCAGAAACAACTGGCTGTTCGCCGGGAGCTTGCGCGCGGGCCAACGGGCGGCGGCGGTGATGAGTCTGGTGCAGTCGGCGCGCATGAATGGGCATGACCCCTATGTCTACCTCAAGGATGTGCTAACCCGGCTGCCCACGCATAGGGCCAGCCGGGTGGTGGAATTGCTGCCGCATCGGTGGCAAGCTGCGAGCGCCTGATCAATAACCAGACAATCGGTAACGGTCAACATGGGATCGCCGCTCGCTTACAGAAATATCCGATTTTTGTAGATGCTGCTGTATCCACGGAAGAAATTCTGGCCGATTGGAGAGCAGATACTCTTTTGCACTCTGGCGGCGTGCTAGTGCTGCTAGTTGTGCTGAGTTCGGTCGGATTTCACCTTATCGGTCAAATCAAACGGCGCGCGAAAGCTGAAGCGGACATCGTTGAGGCACGCGATGCAATGCAAAAACTCAACCAGACGTTGGAGCGCTTGGCTCTACAAGATGGCTTGACCGAACTCGCTAACCGTCGCCACTTTGACATTGCGCTGAATGAGGAATTCAGCCGCGCAGTACGCCATGCCAGTTCATTGGCGTTGATCATGATTGACGTGGATAACTTCAAGCAATACAACGACATTTACGGCCATGCGGCAGGGGATGAATGTCTGCGACAGATCAGTCGGATTGTAGGAGCTGGTCAGAGCCGCGCGGGAGATTTGGCTGCTCGCTATGGAGGGGAGGAGCTAGGGGTGCTGCTTCCCAATACCGATGTGGCGGGCGCGATGGTTGTTGCCGAGAAAATCCGTGCGGCAATCAATAATCTGGCCATTCCACACACGGGTAGTGCGGCGGGGGTGGTCACAATAAGTGCGGGTGTGGATGCCTTTGTTCCAGCTCGGGAGCAAGACAAACCGCTGGAGCTGATTGAGGCGGCCGACAGCGCGCTGTATAAAGCCAAAGCCGGTGGACGTAACCGTGTTTGTCGAAATTTGATGGCAGTACACGCCGCCGAGCGCTCTCGTACGTGAGGAAGTTAGTAGCAAATTGCAGGAGCCTACATGCTCGATCCAGTAAAGACATTTAAGTTTGTCGGCGAACTGGCGCAAGATGCTGGACTTGTAGGCTCCAGCCAGTCGGTTGCCGCTACCTCTAGACTAAAAGTAAAGTCGTTGGTCGTTTTTAATAGGTCTTGCACCGATCGCTTCTAGCAGTATTGATTGGTGCGGCTATTTCGCCAGCACCATCGCAAAATAACCGAACACGGTGAGCAGAATGCCCGACACCGCATACGCCACCGGGAAGCCGATCCATGGCACCGAGCTGTTGACTTCTTTGGCGGCCTCGCGGGCCGGGCCGGAATGGCTGCGCGCACCGGCCACGCCGCCCATCAGTACCGCAGGGTTGATCTTGAAAATGTGCAAACCGATCGCCCAGACGATGAAGGGCGGCACGGTGCAGGCCACAAAGCCCAGCAGCACGATTTTCAGCGCGATGGCGGCGCTGAGCTGCGACAACAGGTTAGCGCCGGCGTTCACACCGACGATGGCCACAAAGAACACCAGGCCCATGTCCTCCAGAATGTTGCGGGCGGCGTTCGGCGTGTTGCCAAAGAAGCGCAGGCGCGACACCAGCGACGACACCAGAATACCTGACACCAGCAGGCCGCCGGCGTTGCCCAGGCCCACCGAAGCGCCGAAGGCGGGTACCTGCACCAGTCCGATCAAAAAGCCCAGCACCATGCCCAGCGACAGGGTGAGCAGATCGGTGGCGGTGCTGGGCCGCGCCACTGGGCCCAACAGGGCGGTGGCTTTTTCGATGGCGCTGCGCAGGCCCACCAGGTGCAGCACGTCCAGGCGCTGCAACTTGGTCTCCAGCCCGACCAGCAGCGGCGCGCCACCGCGCTCGATCGCGGTGAGCTGCACCTGCCCGGCGATGGCCGAGTCGCGAAAGCTCTTCAGTGTGCGGCCTATGGCATCGCGGTGGGTCAGCACGATCTCAGCTTGGTCCAGCGGGATGTTCAGTGCGCGGGCGTCGGGTACCTCGGGGCCAATCAGGCCCATGTGGTCGGTCAGCGCCACCAGGCTGCCGCCCAGCGCCACCACGTCGCCGTGCTGCAGCACCAGGGCCGGGTCGGCGCCCAGCAGCTGTTTGCCACGCTCCAGGTTTTCCACCTGGTACTGGGGAAAGCGTTGCAGCAATTGGGCGATGCTTTGGCCCACCAGCGAGGGGTTGACCACGCGGTAGGCGCGCAGATCAAACGGCCGGTAGCCGCTCAGGCCGGCGTCGTCCAGGTTCGGCACGCCATGGGCTGTTTCATATTCCCGCGCCGCCTGTTTTGCATCCACACCCCACCAGCGCGGCAGGTATTTGCAGATCAGGATGATGCCCACCGTGCCCCAGATATAGGTCATGCCGTACGACAAAGCAATCATCGCTGTGGCTGCCGCAGCCGTGGTGCCGGGCGGCAGCGGCACCACGCCGGAAGTGATGGCCTGCTCGGCCGAGCCGATAGCTGCCGACATGGTTTGCGAGCCGGCCAGGATGCCGCCGGCCGCGCCCACGGGCAGCTGTAGCCAGCGCGCTCCCAGCACCACCAGCCCCAGGCCCAGCAGGCTGGAGACCACGGCCAGGAAGGTGAACTTCAGCCCGTCGTCCTTGAAGCTGTTGATGAATGACGGCCCCACGCGCAGGCCCACGCCGTACATGAACAGGTAGTAGAAAAGGCTTTTGGTGAAGCTGTCCAGCTCCAGATGCACGCCGTTGGTGGCGGCCCAGCTGGCGATGGCGCAGCCGATGACGATGGCCGATGCCACCGGCCCCAGGCCGTAGCCCTTGATGGTCCAGCGGCCTACCCAGATGGACAGACCCACCACCACGAACAAAAGAATGAACGGGTTCTTTTGAAAGAACGTGAAGAGGGCCAGCATGGATGCCTTGCGGTGAGCGGGAGAAGTTCTAGGCCGCTGCTGGCACAACCGCTTCAGCACCGTGGCTGAAGGTGGGGCCGGCGACGGAATTCGGCACCGGGTTTTTCTGCAAAAACGCCACGCCGTGGCGCAGATCGTCCAGCAGCAGGGTCACCAGATCGCGGCTCACGCCATGGCGTACCAACACGCGCTGCACTACCACTGTTTGCCGGTCGCTGGGCAGCGGGTAGGAGGCGATCTGCCAGCCGCGCATACGCACCCGTTCCGACAGGTCGTATAAGGTAAAGCCATGCGCCATGCCGTCTTTGAGCTTGTAGCAAACTGCGGGCAGGCCGCCGTTGCCGTCGTACACCAGCTCCAGCGGGCCGAGCTTGGCGATCTCCTGCGCCAGCCATTGCGCGGTGTCGGCACAGGCTTGCTGGATGCGGGCATAGCCTTCGCGGCCCAGGCGCAGAAAGTTGTAGTACTGGGCAATGATCTCGCCGCCGGGGCGGCTGAAGTTCAGCGCAAACGTGGGCATGTTGCCGCCTAGGTAATCCACGTAGAAGACCAGGTCCTGCGGCAGATCCGCCGTGGAACGCCACACCACCCAGCCCACGCCCAGCGGCGCCAGGCCGTATTTATGGCCGGAGGCGTTGATGGATTTGACGCGCTCGATGCAGAAATCCCACGACAGGTCTTGTTGGATGAACGGCGCTACAAAGCCACCGCTGGCGGCGTCCACGTGGATGGGGATGTCCAGGCCCAGGTCGCGTTCCATAGCATTCAGCGTTTCGGCGAGAGCAGCCACCGGCTCGTAGATGCCGGTGAAGGTCACGCCGAGGGTGGCCACCACGCCGATGGTGTTTTCATCGCAGTATTCGCGCAGATCCTGCGGCTGCAGGCCCAGCGCGTCGCCGCGCAGCGGCACTTCGCGGATCTCCACGTCGAAGTAGCGGGCGAACTTTTTCCAGCAGATCTGCACCGGGCCGCAGACGAAGTTGGGCTTGTCGGTGGGCAGGCCAGCGGCTTCGCGTTTTTGCTTCCAGCGCCACTTCAGCGCCAGGCCGCCGAGCATGGCGGCCTCGCTAGAGCCGGTGGTGGAGCAGCCCACGGTGTCCCAGGATTTGGGGGCGTGCCACAGGTCGGCAATGATGTGGACGCAGCGGTTCTCGATCTCGGCGGTTTGCGGGTATTCGTCCTTGTCGATCATGTTCTTGTCGAGCGCATCGGCCATCAATTTTTGCACCTCGGGCTCGACCCAGGTAGTGCAGAAGGTGGCCAGGTTCTGGCGCGAATTGCCGTCCAGCATCAGCTCGTCGCGCACCATGTTGTAGGCCGCAGCCGGGGCCGTCGGGCCATCGGGCAGCCGGTACTTGGGCAGACAGCGGCGCGAGAAATCGGTGGCGTAGACGTCCTCTATGGTCTGGTCGTCGAGCTCTTTGGTGTGGTGCAAGGCCATGGTTTATTCCTGTGATGGGGTTTCTATCCGAAATACCCGTGTCAGAGGTAATACAGCCCAATGTAGGTCGCAGTCCATACGCACTTGGTGCGTTGGCGCACATAGCGTTCATTGAATATCAACCCGCACCCATTTTCTCTTCAGGCACGGGAATATCGTGGACCTACTGTGCAAAGAGTTCCTGGTGCTGCTGATTGATGTTGGCGTGTCAATACACACGCGTTCGACGGCAGACGGCAAGCGCACCGACTACAGAATAGTGCGGGTCGAAGAAAACGACCACGAATACTACGTCAGCGCTGAAATTTCGAACGTACCCACTATCTGTATGGCATGCAGCTCTGAGCATTTAATTGACCATGGCCGCAACGAACAAGTCATCCGAGATATTCCCAGCCACGGCAAACGTGTGGCCATTTATATCGATACCAGGCGATGGCGTTGCCAAGCGTGCGGTAAGGCTGTAATGGAGACACTGCCAGCAGTGAACTCTAAAAGAGAAATGCGCGTCTCGCCCCCTCAATGCGTAGGGGGAATATGCTACGTAGTCAATATCCGCTGCAACATCCATCCATTCAGCGACACGATTACCAAAGCAGAAAACCATAGAAGTATCGACATCGTGCGCCCAAAGGCGAAGTCTCCCAAATGTTTTCGCCGGGTGGTTAACCACAGCAGCGGAAAGATGGCAAACGGCAGTTGCATGCTCAGCACCACTTGACTAAACACCAGCAAAGCGCTCGCGCCAGCATTGCCATACCAGGAAACCGCAGCCATCGCGGGCACTATGGCAATGCATCGGGTCAGCAGAGCTCGCACTGCTGGCGACAGACGAATGTCCAAAAAGCCTTCCATCACAATTTGCCCCGCCAGCGTGCCTGTCACCGAGGCACTCAACCCGGAAGCCAGCAAAGCCACACCGAACACTGCACTGGCAATACCGACGCCCAGGGTCGGCGACAACAAGGCGTAGGCATCTGACAATTCGGTAATGGGAGGCATCCCTGGGCGGTTGAAGGCGCCTGCAGCCACGATCATGATGGCGGCGTTGACAAACAGCGCCAGCGCCAATGCCACAGTGGAATCCACCGTTGCAAAACGGATGGCTGTACGAGTGCCTTCAGGTGTTTGTGTGTGCTCCCGGGTTTGCACAATCGCAGAATGCAGATACAGGTTGTGCGGCATTACCGTCGCACCCACGATACCTACTGCCAGGTACAGCATTTCGGGATTTGTCACGATACCCGTACTGGGAATGAAGCCGCGCACCACGGAAGCCAGCGGCGGATGCAGCCACACCAATTGCACAGCAAAGCAGATGCCAACCAGGGTCACCAGCGCGATTACCACCGCCTCCAGGCTCCGGAATCCCCGTCTTTGCAGAGCCAATATGAGCATCACGTCTACGACGGTTACGCACACGCCAAGCAGCAGAGGCATGCCAAAAAGCAAGTTGAGCCCGATTGCCATACCGAGCACCTCTGCGAGGTTGCAGGCAATAATCGCGACCTCGCAGAAAGCCCACAGCATCCAGTTGATGCTGGGCGGAAAGTGCTGTCGGCAGGCCTGGGCCAGGTCTTGTCCGCGGGCTAAACCAAGACGCACTGCAGCAGCCTGCAAAGCCATCGCCATCAGGTTGGAGATGAAGATCACAGACAGCAATGCATAGCCAAATTGCGAGCCACCCGCGATCGAGGTGGCCCAGTTTCCGGGGTCCATGTAGCCAACGGCTACCATGTAGCCGGGACCAGCAAAGGCCAGCATGCGCTTGGCTGCACTGCTGGCGATACCCGGCACCGACACCGATCGGTGCACCTGCGGCAGGCTGGGGCAACCCCTACCTACGCGCTGTAAGCCCAGGGTTGCCAAGTTCATGGCGAGGCGGAAGGAGTGGTCACGGATGGGGCGGTCCTACCGTCGACCATGCGCATCAAATCGCCCGCTAGTAGCGTGCCTCCGGAGACCGCAATCGCCAGCCCGGCGATACGCCTCACCCACAATCCGGGCCTCCGTTTGCGCTGGGGTGCCTTGAACATATCTTGAATCAGTGAATATCCCATGGGGTCCTCCTAGATCAAAAGCACAAGGCCCCACCTGTCGGGCGACGGGTGGGGTGCCGAAATTTAGGCAAATGCACTGCTCATGACTAGCGAGCCATTCATGCCTACCGGGAAGAAGCCACCCCGTGAGACTGCTCCACTGTTGAGGTAAACGATGTTCAGTACATCACCAGGCGACCGGCTGTAGGCAATCCCATTGGGATCTAGCGGCACAATGTTGGAGGCACCGTTACTGCCGGTAATGCCCTGGTCCACGTCAGTGGAACCATCCAGTGAGTCGCGGGCGTTGGAAATCGCATCTGCAGCAGTGCGTAGGGACGGTGTTGCCAAGCCTTTGGAATACAGCACCGTACGCACAAGTCCCGCATGGTAGGCCTCCGCGGACAAGATGCCGGCGGCAGCCTCGAGGTAGGTTTTATTGGTGATTAGCGGCGCGGCACCCTTATAAGCGGTGACACCGACGTCTTCAAAAATAAAGGCCCCCAAAAGGAAGTTCTCGTCGCTTGCATAGGGGTCGAAGGCGACGCCAGGGCCTACCAGACCAGCCGCACGGGCGGCCGTCGAAAATGCACCGTTTGGATCAGTTCCACCCACATCAATCTGCGGCTGAGCCACGGCAGCAGAACCTAAAGCCGAACGCAAAAAGGCTACGTGGGCGATTTCGTCCAACGCAATCTCTTTAGCGTACTGTGCAACGACAGGGTCGGAAAAATTTACTGCGTGCCCACCCACCACACTACCCTGCGTGCCCGTGCCGGTCAGCATATTGGCTGGAAGCCCTGCGCCAAAGACGGCGTACTGGTAAAACTGGGCTTCCAAATACTCTAGATTCAGCGCGAAATTCAAAATCTCCACATCCGTGGGCCCGCTGGTCTGTGCCACCGCGTCATCCCCTCCGCTTCCACATGCGGTGAGGATCATCCCCCCCACCATACCCGCTCCAATGGCACTGCTCTTGCGAAAGAACTGGCGTCGATCGTCTAATTTTTTGGCCCGGGTTTGCAACATATCGATTAACTTGGATTCAGTAGACATAGTGACTCCTTGAATATCGCGGCTGGCGCGATGGGGGAAGACCAGACAACCTAAAGGAATGTTTTGCAGAGTTTTGAGATCTGTTCTGCACCCCCACCACTACGCGCTCCGTTACGGGCGTGTTCCAGGGTCATACTCGGGCCAAGTTATGCGCCAATCTGTGCGTTGGCACACACTGCAATACTTATATTTATCCCGTTCTGTACTTTTATTTGCGGCGCCCTTATCGGGTCTCGAACATCCCGTAGTTATTTGGGCAAAAGTATCTTGTCGATCACGTGGATCACGCCGTTCGACTGGTAGACGTCGGCAATCTTCACATTCACCACACCGTCTTTTTCATCGGTCAACGTGATGCTGGAGCCGCTGGCCTTGGCCGTCAAAGTACCACCGCTGATGGTCTTTATGGTGGCCGTGACCTTACCGTCCATCATCATCTTGCTGATGGCTGCGGCATCCCATTTGCCGACTACCACGTGGTAAGTGAGGACGGTGGTCAGCGTGCCCTTGTTTTCAGGCTTCAGCAACGTGTCCACAGTGCCAGCGGGTAGCGCAGCAAACGCGACATTGGTGGGTGAGAAGACGGTGAACGGGCCGGGGCTTTTCAGCGTATCCACAAGGCTTGCGGTCTTCACGGCGGCGACCAGCGTGGTGTGGCGTTTGGAGTTGACGGCGTTATCGATGATGTCCTTGGACGCCAGCATCGACGCGCCGACGACCATCACGTCGGCGGCCATTTAGCTCACCGAGATCGCCGACATTACAAGAGCTAGGCTTAAAGAAGCCAGTTTGCGGGTAGTTTGAATCGAGACCATGGAGTGCTCCGAATAGTTGGTAATAGAGCCGAAATGTTGCGGCTGATACCAATATGGAGCGGCGTTAAATCTGGATGTAGGTCTGGCCAGCGCACCAAGGATAAAAGTGACTCAGAATACATTTTGAAGTCGTTGGTCCACCGTAGCACCGAACAATAACGCCATTGGGCTAGCGGCTTCAACCTAGTGACAGCGGCCATCGTTTTAGCAGGCGCGGACTAAGCGGTCGTTAGGCTCTAATCACTGTTCCGCGTGTCAGGCCATGCCTGCATAGCCGCATCCACCATCAGTAGCAGTTTGTCCCGCGTTGCCCCATCTCGTGCCAGTGTTGACATGCCTTGAATGACCGCCATAGTGAGGCCTGCCAAAGCCTCTGCGTTGGAGCTGGCAGGCATCAGACCAGCGTTGACCGAAGAAACAATTTTGTCCAGCAGTCTCGCCTCTATGCCGCGTCGAATAGCTGCGAGCTCCTCCCTCACATCGTCAGCAGCGTTGGAGCAACTAATGGCCGAACTGGCCAGTAAGCATCCTGCAGGCGTGTCTGCACCGGTAAATCCTCGCGCTGAGGCTTGCATGAGGTTGCGTGCAGCGTCCCGACCATTGTGTGCCCGCGCAATGATGGACTCTGAGGTGACCGAGCCAGACAGATAACGACCTACAGCTTCCAAAAACAGGCGCTTCTTGTCCCCGAACACCGTGTAAATGCTGGACGGCTTAACCCCTAGAGCCGACGTCAAATCGTTGAGTGAAGTGGCCTCATAGCCATGGCGCCAAAACAGCAGCATGGCCTGTTGCAAGGCGGCCTCGCGGTTGAAGGACAGAGGACGTCCTTTCTTGCGAGTTGGAACTACTGATTGAATTTTTTGAGTGATCACTAGGAAAATTTTAGGAAGTACATTAACATTATCCTATCAATCACTAGGAAATAACAGTAATGTCACTCGAAAATTACCGCACGCTGGGCCGCTCAGGGCTCGCCGTTAGCCCCCTGGCTCTTGGAACCATGACGTTCGGTACCTCACGTTGGGGTTCGGGGGAAGATGAATCGCGCGCTGTGTTCAATGCCTATGTGGATGCAGGCGGCAATCTGGTCGATACAGCGGACGTGTACTCATCAGGTCGAAGCGAGGAGATGTTGGGCCGCTTTATCGCCGAGCGGGAACTGAGAGACAGCATCGTATTGGCCACCAAATCCGGCTTTGCCTCTGGGACGGGACCTCACGCAGGTGGCAACGGTGCCAAACACATCCGTTCGGCGCTTGAAGGGTCATTGCAGCGGCTGCAAACGGACTACATCGATTTGTATTAGGCACACGTTTGGGATTCGGTCACGCCCGCAGAAGAGCTGTTGGAGACGATGACGGCACTGGTGCGTGCGGGCAAGATTCTTTACTGGGGTATGTCCAACACACCGGCTTGGTATGTCGCCAAAGTCGCGACACTGGCTGCTGCGCGCGGCATGCAGGGACCGATTGCCATGCAATATTTTTACTCACTGACCAACCGCGATATTGAAGACGAGCATCTGCCCCTGGCTGCAGAGTTCGGCATCGGCATCATGCCTTGGAGCCCGTTGTCGTTTGGCTTGCTGTCTGGCAAATATGACCGCAGCACGGTGGAGGCATCAGCCCCGCGTGCAGGTGGACTACCGGGCGAAGCAGCTGCACCTGGCGAGAAGCGTCCGGCAGAAGACAAACGTTTAGACGGTGCCAACCCGTTTGGTGACTCTCTGTTTACCGAGCGCAATTGGAAAATTGTGGATGTGCTCAAGCAAGTGGCCAAGGATGCCGGCGAGAGCCCTGCCAGAGTCGCGTTGGCCTGGGTGACCGGTCGTTCTGGAGTTACTTCAACCTTGATGGGAGTGAGTCGGGTTGAACAGGTGGCAGACAACATTGCGGGGCTGGACTTGGTACTGTCAGCAGAACAGCGCGCTGCGCTGGATGCAGTGAGCGCCCCAACGACGCGCATGTTGTACAGCTTGTTCACGCCAACCATGCGGCAGCACGCGGTGTTTGGCGGAAGTGCTGTGAGCCCATGGCAGTCCTGACCACGGAGCTCTTTGTGCCAACTCAGAGCTTTGTTGAGTCCTGAATCGTCGAATATTCGTCGCCAAGATTGGTCGGACCGCCTTCCGACGCGCTGGTGCTTTGCCGCGCACCGACCCAGCATCCAGGTGTGCGGTTCGCTTTCCGGCGTGCATAGCCCACAGGCACGTCGCACCGCTGCTGATATGCGCGATACCAGCCCTTCAAAGCATTCTTGGCTGGATAGCCCAGCTGCCTGAGGGTGGGCCCGACCCGTTTGCCAAGCTTGATATAGAGCTCAACGGCTCGAATCCTGTCGTCGTAGGAATACATGAACTACCTCCTGGTAGTCCAAGTTTTCGTCCGCACCCCCCTTCGCCAGAGCTTGAGTCCATGTTGGCTACAACCGTCGTCAACGAAGTCTGGGGCGTTTCAGAGTTTGGTGCGAACCGTCAGATTAGTCATATGGAACCTTATCAAGTTGTGCGAAACCGTATTTAACTTTAACCGTTACGTCCATGAATGTCATAAATTAAATAGGGGTCAATTTTGGATCTCCAGTCCATGAATATCGAGCAAGCCTCGGACTTACGGCATTACCCAATCCAAGAATTCCGCCGCACCCCCAATTGGCACAAGTGCGCCCAACTGGTCAATTCAAAGTCGGCATCAACAAATCAAGATTCAACAGATCAACTGGATGGACTTCAACCGCTGCAATGGGTGTGTTCGAACAGATAATTTGAAATGGCGCATTTGCGTCGCTTTAGTGGAAAGCCCCTTTGATGCAACAGCAACCGAACTATAGTGGGGGTACAAACGGGGGTACGATGCTAGAAAAATAAATATACTAAGGAGACTCCATAAGGGTTTCAAGGCTTCTTTCAATTGACCCCAGCCCACCATAATCGCTTCCAAGGCCGTTTGCTGGCATCCAGCAAACGGCCTTTTTTATTAGGCAATCTTTCTATTTTCTTTTGAAGATTGCATTTCCCAATGCTTTTGGGAGGTTTGAGTAGCTCAATGGATCCAATTGGAAATGGTCTTTTAAAAGACCGAGTGGTAGTTTCTTTCGGTGCATTATCCGGTGAAGCAAATCTTGCGCAAAAGAGGTACGCAACGTATCCAGGCTATTTTGAATATGCACTCGCTGTGGTTCGGTGACTGGAAACAGCTTGCAAGTAAGTTTTTTATATTTTATTTCGTTGTGGATACGGAGTAAATTTTTTTCAGTCCCCCAACCTGCTCCTGCATATACATTTACGCCAGAACCATAACGGGCTTCACATTGGCTGGAAAACGCTGACTTTGCACCGCTATGTGCAATATCCATCCAGAATAAGTAGTCTTCTCCTGCATTGGTAAATTCAACTTTAAAACGATTTTTTGTAAACCGTATGAAGTCGTATACCACGGTGGATGTCCCGATTACATTGCCACGTATGATCTGGTCCAGTAAATCACCTTGGTAAGCATGCAAACCTGGCTGTTTGCCGGGCAACTGCGGATGCGCGCTTGGTTGAATGCGACCAGCCCGTGCAAATGCCCCAACGGTTGAGTTAAGCTGGTAGTGATCGGTGAAATAAAATTCGTATCCAGCATCCAGTGCCTCGACCGCGCGGGACAGATGGTCATCGGACCATTCATCGTCAGAGTCAAGAAACGCGATATATCGCGTTCCTGCTGGCGCGTGGTCAAGGCCTGTATTGCGGGCAGCCCCGGGGCCCCCGTTGGGTTGCAACACGATCTGTACCATGCAGTCTATTGCGCCAATACTTTTTAATTCGGATTCGGCAGATACCGGGGATGCGTCATCGATGACCAATACGTGTAACGGCATCGGTACTGGTTTTTGGGCGGCAATACTCTTTAGCGCCTTGGCAAGTATTCCCGGTTTATTTTGATAGTAAGGAATGACGACCGTAATCATGAATGCGATTCCGGTACAGAAGGTGTAATAAAAACGGTACCGGATTCCCCCGCAGTGAGGTTTTCAGGGGATTCTTCTGGTTTTTTATGCCGACGCCCGGCCAGTTTTTTGAGCCAAGCCCAGCGATAGCATGTCAAATGGTAGAGGGTGCGCTTACTTTCTGTCCAGCGGGTGTGCCACTCCATCATTCGGCCATAATATTCAAGTCGCTTTATTTTGTCTTGGCCAAATACCTGTTCAACTTTATCTTGACTGAGGAGAAATGCAGGAGAATAATTTTTAATCGTTTCGTCGTAGGTTGTTTTTAATACTACAAGCGTTTCAGAACGTTGCAAACATAGATTAAGAGCCACCGTTTTTTCGTTAAAAAAGTATTCATAAACTACGGCTTCTCCATGCTTTGCCGCATTTTGCAGTAGCTGCGTGTAAAATTGTCCCTGTGGATTGTCGGGGTGAATGGCAGTGCCTTCCGAGGCTTTCCATCCAGAACTTTCTAATATCCCGTAGCGGGCAATTGCGCCTGCCATATCTTCAGGTGCAGTGAGTACACGCATCTGGATATGGGTACCTTCTGTTGCGAGCTTGTTGCGTTGCTTACGCATATTTTGGCGTAAATTCTTACCGCGGGCTGCCCAGTAATCGTCGAATGTCCCCAGGATCTCTATCCACCCTGTGTCGATATAGTCTATATATTTGGTGTCAGGCTGGTCGGCTTCAAGCGGGGCCAACAGCGGATCTACCTGGGTTATGGAAAAACCTAGGCAAAATCCAAGCGGGCCACGCAATAGACTGCGTATGAGAAAAGTAGTCGTGATGTGTTTTGCGGCAACCCAAACTCCCAGAGGGAGTTGCGATGGCTGAAAGGTCCGCCATTGGAATGGGCCACTGGGTACCGTTAATAGCATTGCAATTACCGAACCGTCCTGTCGGGCAACCAGTAATTTTTCTGTACCTGAACCAAAAATGCGCAGCGCTGAGCAAACCGCATTTGCCGTCATGAATGGCAGGTCTCCCCGCATGGCATTGAGTCGGTCCCATTCGAGCAGCAGTGTCGGTGTTTTCTGAAGGCTGTCGGCGGGCAAATTTTGCCAATTGATTTTATGCAGTGACATGGATTTTCGCCTGTTGTACCGTCAATAAATTTAGGATCTCATGTGCTGTGTAGTCGATGTCATCGGCGCTGAGATCCTGATGGCATAGGAGTTGAAGTACGTGCTGGCTCCATAAAGGGCCATTGTCTTCTGGTAAGCTTGGCATATCAGGCCAGATACGGTCCCAACGGAATACAGGAAGTTTTAATGCACGTACGGCCTCGTATATGGCATCGGGATCGTCTACCCATAATGGAAATACATAAGGTGCGGTAGATGCTGCAATATCTGGGTGGATTATGAATAAAGGCTTAGCCCCTTCCACCTGTGCAAAATATTTTGCATAGCGGGCGAAATTCTTTTGACGCTGAATAATAATGTGTCCACGTGGCAAAATGTTTTTTAATGCTATAGCTGACCATAATGGGGCCATGTCCACACGTGCCATATCGCAATCACGCATCATGGCTGAAACTTCTGAGGCCGTTGCAGTTACGTCCAAGGTTTCGGCAGATGGCGTACGGAGATTTTTTAATTTAAAAATCCACGCAATTAGAGGTCTTAAACCTGCTAGGCGATGGTGCCGCAAAGCAAGTTCCAGGACATCAACCAAACCCTTGAGTTGGGCTTTAATTGGTATTTTTACTAAAATTAGCGGCGTTATGGGGTGGTATGCTGAAGCCAATAAACCCGCCTCTGGAACTGGGAAAAATTTAGAAAGGCTAGCTGTCGCAAAATCTCCCCATGCGCCAACTGCCCGCTCTCCTGCATTACCAAAGTAGCAGTGGGCACAATCTTCAATTAGAAAAATTCCCCGATCATCGCACCACTGGCGGACATTTTTCAGTGATTTTGCCAAGCCGAAATAATGCGGGACCAGCATAGCTTTGCATTTTTGTGCGGTTGATTCTTCTATCACTTCAAGATGGGGTAAACCGTCTTGTCGCAATCCATAATAAGTAACTTGCAGATTCGCCAACAATACCGGTGCGACCATTGTCGGGCAGTGGTATGTCGGTATTAGAACCGCACTATGGGCAGGAAGTTTTAACTTTAAAAGGGCTTGATAAATAGCTGCGCGACCACTAGTGGTCAGGGCGAGATTGGGTAGATTTTCAATGCTGTGAACATTCGGGACATCAATGCATTTGAAACTCGACCAATCTAGGACAGGCCCGCGTGGCAGAGAAGATCGTAACAAGTTAGGTGCTTGAGCGTTAATTTGCAAAGATTGCTCTCTAAGTTTCAATTGGAGGGGGCTGGAGATGATGTACTGGCGTTAGGTGCTATCACTTCCGGATCACTCCATTTTCCGGCTTTTTTGAGTTCCTCTCTTAAATCCGGTTGGGTGAAACCGAGAAAATATGCTTTGTGCGCTTGTATAAGTGATTTATTATATTCTTTGTTCTCTAAATATAATAAGCCCAAATTGTAGTGGGTTAGGGGGTTTTCTTTGCTTTCTGCTTGTACTGCCCCGATATCTAGCTGTTGAATGGCTTCAGGAACACGCTTGTTTTTATTGAGATATGTGGCGTAAATCATCCGTACCAAGCTGTCGTCTGGGCGAAAACGTATGGCTCTATCAAAATAACATTCCACGCTGTAATTCAGGTCGGATGGTTGTTCCGACTTCTTTTTTTCACCATACCGAATAATTGTCATTAATGCCCTGTGGTGATTGGGGAATGCGCGCAATGTGTAATCTAGATCTTGTCCTATGTATCCAGTCGTAGCTTTAACAAGCGATTCAACGTTTGGCGTGAAGTGGGCCGATTCAACCAAATGAAGGTTGTTTCCGCGTTCGGTGCGAAAGTCGTAGGGCCCAAATGCATTCTCAATGGAGCCGCATGAGGCACTATTGACCTGAGCCCATACAGAGCCGCAAAACAATAGGTTGAGAGCTAGAAACAACAGAGCCGTGGTGAATTTCTTGAAGTGCATTGGGAATGGCTCCTGTTACTTGTGTGCAATGTGTTCTTGAGTGCCGTGCGCGATCAGCCAATCGAGTGTGGTGTTTTCCACGGATGTTTGGGCATGTCTATTAGAGAAGGTATGGTCTGCCTCCACGAGGTTGTGGCGTTCTAGCCGTGGATGCTGAAAAGCTTTAGACCAGGCGGGATGCGTGCCAGCGTACTCTACAAACTCTTTGGCGGTGTAATCGTTGCCGCTGAGTAAAAGCAGAATACGGCCGCCGAAACCTGTCCACGCACGTGCCATGCGTTGCTGGAATGGCTGGTTAGTCGTATGTGTTGCACTTACTTTTTGGTTAGCGAGCTGCACATTTTGGACCAAGCCCCGCACAGCGGCCAAAGCCACTTTGCCGCTGAAAAGCTTGCTCCAAAATGAGCGCTGCATTAATCGTTGGGTGTAATAGTGCTTGACTTGGGTGCGTGCCAAGCTGACCTCCGAACGTACCCAGGGATTTAACAGACACAGGCCGGTGACGCGCGGGTCTTTTTTGTCGCTCACATATAGAAGTGCAGCCGATGCAGCGTCGCACAAGCCCCATAAAACGATATTTTTAGCTTGCGGGACGAGGTTTCCAAGCGTGTCAATTGCGGCAGCAATACCCGCCTCGGCGCTTAAAAAGTCGCCGGTTGGCCCGCCGCTGTCGCCCATGCCCTGGTAATCAAACCGCAGTACTGCGTAACCCGCAGCAGCGAGATGGCGAGCCAACTGCACAAATTGCCGGTGGCTGCCCACCCGGTATTGGGGCCCTCCCACAACGATGACAACGGCGGTGTCTGTGGATGCGGTCGTTGCGGCTGGCAGACTCAAAATGCCCACCAGCGTATCTTGTCCGCAAGGAAACAGTACGGCTTGTTCCGTGGTTTTCATGCGGTAGCCTGCGTAGACAGGGTTGTTTCTAGCGCTTCCAAGGTTGCCGTGAGCAAGGCTGGGGCGGCTTCAATTTCGCTGGTTTGCCAAAACGACGGGCCCATGACGATTTGGCTGCGCACGGCAAATCCAGCAGCTTGCCAGGCTTGCAGGGGCTTGGCGGTAGCCGGTGAGAGGGTGGCACCGGGCTGGGTGGAGAGATCCAGCCATTCGAGCCTGCCCGCCGAGACGGGCGCTGCCAACGTGGCTTGCTCCAGTCCCGATGCCAGTGCTGCCGCCAGTGTGTATCCGGCGATTTCGATCGATTCGCCGGCCGCTAATTGCTGGCGCAGACCATCCATCACGATCTTCGCATTGCCACTGGCCATATCTCCCGCCGCCTTGAGGCGTAAAAATTGTTGCAACAGGGGTTTACCTGCGGGTGTGGGTGCCCAAAACAAGAAGTTGCAGGCCTCGTCCAGTTGCGCCGCTGCCTGGGCTGCCAGCAGGCAACCGGCACGCAGCCCCCACAGCCACAGCGGTGCATCGCCCTGGCTGCGCAGCCATTGGCAAGCCAGCACGACATCGTCCACCCAAGCTTGCCAGGTGGCCTCACCAAAGTCCCCAGAGCTGTCGCCACAGCCTAGTAAATCCAGCTGCAAGACGGCATACCCTTTGGCGGCCATGGCTCTGGCTTGCACGGCGGCCATGCGGCGCGACTTGTTCATTTCTTCGGCAAACGGATGTATGTAAACCACCCGTCCACGCGTTGTGCCGCCCTCTACCGGGTGGTAAATGGCGAATCGCTGGCCAGATCCGACGGGCAAGAAAAAAGCATCCATCGGATAGGCTTTCGCTTTAGTCCGCGAGTTTGGCGTTGACGAAATCGACCAGGGCACCGACGGTTGCAAAGGTCGAGCCGTCCATGTCGTCATCGTCTACCGTCAGGCCAAAATGCTCTTCCAGGCGGGTGATGAGGGACACCACGGCCATCGAGTCCAGCTCGGGAATGGCACCCAGTAAATGGGTATCGCGGGTAAACGCGGCGCTGCGGCCATTCAAACTTAAAACCTCGTCCAGAACTGCTTTGACCTCCTGTGTCACATCCATGGGAATCCCTGTTTGGTTGGCTAAAAGTAGACTGCATTTTAGGGGCGGCACAGGGCTTTGCCGCGCAAGCCCCTGTGCGATACTTTTAGCTGGTTTTTTTGGCGGTTTTACCCTTTTCTCCCACCGTGAACCCTATGCGTGAATCCACACTTTTGCATGAACTCATTGCCTATGCCGCGCAGCGGGCCCCGCAAGACCGCGCGCTGACCTACGGCGCGGTATCCATGGCCTACAGCGAACTGCAAACGGCGGTGGCGCAATGCGCAGCCGGTCTGGTGGCCTTGGGGCTGGGCCGGGGTGAGCGGGCAGCGATTTACCTGGAAAAGCGGTTCGAGACCGTGATCGCCAGCTTTGGCGCACCCGCCGCCGGTGCCGTGTTTGTGCCCTTGAACCCGCTGCTCAAGCCCGAGCAGGTGGCTTTTATTCTGCAAGACTGCAATGTGCGCGTGCTGGTGACTTCGCCAGAACGCCTAGCGCTGCTGGTGGGCGTGCTGGGTAGCTGCCCCGATCTGCGCCATATCGTGCTGACCGATGCCGCACCTCAGGCGATCCCCAGCCTGCAGCAATCCCAGTGGTCTGACCTGCTGTCAGCCACGCCCCGCGCCGGACACCGGGTCATCGACACCGACATGGCCGCCATCCTCTACACCTCGGGCAGTACCGGCAAGCCCAAGGGCGTGGTGCTGTCCCACCGCAATATGGTGGCAGGTGCAAAAAGTGTAGCTAGCTATCTAGAGAACACAAGCGCGGACACCCTGTTGGCCGCACTTCCTTTGTCCTTCGACGCAGGTTTCAGCCAGCTCACCACCGCCTTCCATGTGGGCGCCCGCGTGGTGCTGCTCAACTACCTGCTGCCGCGCGACGTGCTCAAGGCCATGGAGCGCGAAGGCGTGACCGGCCTGACCGCTGTGCCGCCCTTGTACATCCAGCTCACCCAGTCCGCCTGGCCCGCCGCCATTGCCGAGAAGCTGCGCTACTTTGCCAACACCGGTGGCCGCATGCCGCGCGAGACGCTGGACCTGCTGCGCCAGCGCGTGCCCCACAGCCAACCCTTCCTGATGTACGGCCTGACCGAGGCTTTCCGTTCCACCTACCTGCCACCTTCCGAGGTAGACCGCCGCCCCGACTCCATCGGCAAGGCCATCCCGAATGCCGAAATCCTGGTGCTGCGCGAAGACGGCAGCCCCTGCGCCCCCGAAGAGCCGGGCGAGCTGGTGCACCGTGGCGCGCTGGTCGGCATGGGTTATTGGAACGATGCCGAAAAAACTGCCGAACGCTACAAGCTGCTGGCCGCCGACGTACCGGGCCGCCAGCCGGGCCTGCAACTGCCTGAATACGCCGTGTTTTCCGGTGACACCGTGCGCATGGATGCCGAGGGCTTTTTGTACTTCATTGGCCGCCGCGACGAGATGATCAAGTCCTCGGGCTACCGCGTCAGCCCCACCGAAGTGGAGGAAGTGCTGTACGCCACCAAGCTGGTGGGCGAATGCGTAGCCTTTGGCGTGGAGCACCCTGCCTGGGGCCAAGCCATCCAGGTGATTGCCACCGCCCCGGTGGATGTCGCCGGTGGCACGCTGGACACCGCCGCCTTGCTGGCCGAGTGCCGCACCCGCATGCCTGCCTATATGCTGCCTGCCAACGTCGAGGTGGTGGCCGGGCCGTTGCCCCGCAACCCGAA
The DNA here is from genome assembly GCF_056521385.1 of Rhodoferax sp. RT5P35. Taxonomy (NCBI): domain Bacteria; kingdom Pseudomonadati; phylum Pseudomonadota; class Betaproteobacteria; order Burkholderiales; family Comamonadaceae; genus Rhodoferax; species Rhodoferax sp. RT5P35. The sequence goes on from NZ_JBWMAX010000007.1 coordinate 166,034, forward strand.
TGGCAAGATCGACCGAAAATGGCTGTCCACCGACTGGGCCGAGCGCCACCTTAGCTAAAGAATGACTCCCATGACCGACCGCGCTGTACCCGTCCACGCCCCCTTGACCCAGTTTCCCGTACACGGCGGCGAGCTCGTCATAGGCGGCATACCGCTGACCCAACTGGCCGCACGCGTGGGCCAAACCCCGTTTTACGCCTACGACCGTGCCCAGTTGCGCCAGCGTGTGGCCGAGCTGCGCGCCGCCTTGCCCGTGAGCGTCAAATTGCACTACGCCATGAAGGCCAACCCCATGCCCGCCGTGGTGGGGCTGATGGCCGGGCTGGTCGATGGTATCGACGTGGCTTCTGCAGGCGAACTTAAGGTGGCGCTGGATGCCGGTGCCGACCCACAAGAGATCAGCTTTGCCGGTCCCGGCAAGCGAGAGGCAGAGCTGCGCCAGGCCGTGGCCTCGGGCGTGCTGGTCAACCTGGAATCCATGCGCGAAGTCGGCTTGCTGGCGGGCATTTCCAACGCACTGGGCCTGGCCGCCCGGGTGGCGGTGCGCGTCAACCCCGACTTCGAGCTCAAGGGCTCTGGCATGAAGATGGGCGGTGGCCCCAAGCAATTCGGCGTGGACGTGGAGCAAATGCCCGAGCTGATGGCCGCCATTGGCAGCGCGGGCCTGGCGTTTGAAGGCTTCCACCTGTTCGCCGGGTCGCAAAACCTGCGCCCCGAGTCGATTTGCGAAGCTCAGCAAAAATCCTACGCGCTGGCCGTGCGCCTGGCCGAGGCCACGCCGTTGCCGGTGAAGTTTCTGAACCTGGGCGGCGGCTTCGGCATTCCGTACTTCCCGGGCGAGCAGCGCATTGATCTGCAGCCTATCGGCGACAACCTGGCCGCCCTGGCCGAACGTGCCAAAACCGAGCTGCCCCAGGCATCGTTTGTCATCGAACTCGGCCGCTACCTGGTGGGCGAGGCGGGGGTGTACGTAGCCCGGGTGCTGGACCGCAAAATCTCGCGCGGCCAGGTGTTTTTGGTGACCGACGGTGGCCTGCACCACCATTTGTCGGCTTCGGGCAACTTTGGCCAGGTGATCCGCAAAAACTACCCCGTGGCCATCGGCAACCGCATGGGCGCGGTGGATGTGGAGCCTGCTTCGGTGGTAGGCCCGCTGTGCACACCGCTGGACCTGTTGGGCGACCGCATGGTTTTGCCCACGGCGCAAGAGGGTGACTTGGTGGTGGTGTTCCAGTCCGGTGCTTACGGTGCCAGTGCCAGTCCGCAGGGATTTTTAGGCCATCCGGCCTGCGTGGAAGTGCTGGTTTAAATCGGTGGACCCGCGCCGCTGGGTTTCGGCGCTGTTAGCGGTGGCCTGCTGCGTGGCGGGCGGCGGCTTGGCACTGGCGCACCCTATTTCGCCTGTACTGGCACTGGCTGGGTTTTATGTGGCCACCGTCATAGCCGTGTGGCGGCCCGGTGCCTGGCTATTCGCCGTGCCCGCCTGCCTGCCTTTTTTGAACTTTGCCCCGTGGACCGGCTGGCTGATTTTTGATGAGCTGGACTTGCTGCTGCTAGCGGTGTTGGCTGCGGACTACTTCCGGCTGGCTCGGCGGCCCTGGACCGGCGTGTTCCGCTGGAGCCAGCCGCTGCCTTTTGGCACGGCCATCGTCGCCCTGTTCGCCGCCGCCAGCCTGCTGTCGCTGGCCCGTGCCGGCCTGGATGCGGGAGGCTTCACTTGGGGCTTGTTCCAGGGCTACGGCGATCCGCTGAACAGCCTGCGGGTTGCCAAAAGCCTGCTCTGGGCCTCGCTGTGCATCCCCGTGTTGCAAGACGCGTTGCGGCAGTCGGTGCTGCAAAGCTGCCAGCGTTTGGCGGCGGGCATGCTGGTAGGCTTGGTGGTGGTGACCCTGGCCGTGCTGTGGGAGCGGGCGGCTTTTCCCGGTTGGTTCAACTTCACCGCCAAGTACCGCACAACCGCGCTTTTCTGGGAAATGCATGTTGGCGGCGCGGCCATCGATGCCTATCTGGCACTGGCCACGCCGTTTGTGGCCTGGGCTTTGCGCAGTGCCCGGCGGCCCTGGCAATGGGCTGGGGGCGCGCTGCTGGCGGTGCTGGTGACGTACGCGGGGCTGACCACGTTTTCGCGCGGTGTTTACCTGTCGATGGCGGTACCGCTGGTGCTGCTGGGGCTGTTGCTGTGGGTGCAAAAAGCCGGCCTGGACCTGCGGGCGCTCGCCGCCAGCCTGTGGCAGCGCCGCCGACCTATCGGCTGGCGCGCCAAGGCCGCCTGGGCTTTGGGCATTGCACTGCTAGTGGAGGTGGTCGGCGTATTGAATGGCGGCAGCTTCATGGCCAGCCGACTGAACGCCACCGAACGCGATTTCGGAAGTCGCATGGCCCATTGGCAGAGGGGCCTGGACCTGCTGCAAGACCCGCTGGATTGGATCACCGGCATCGGCCTGGGCCGCCTGCCATCGCAGTACGCCCGCAGCTACCCCGAGGGCCAGTGGTCCGGCCACGTGGCATGGCTGCCCGGCCACGTGGCTTGGCAGGCTGGGCAGGGTACGGAGCGCCCCGTGTTGCGCGTGTCTAGCCCCGATACCGATGAGGATCTGGAGGGTATGTTTGCCGCCACCCAGCGGGTGCGCCCGCAGCCCGGTATGCGCTACCGGGCCGCCTTGCAGGTGCGGGTGGAGCAGCCCGTCAGCGTCTACCTGCAGCTGTGTGAACGGCATTTGCTCTACCCGGGCCGGTGCCAGGATGCCTATCTGGACCTGCAGCCCACAGCCGACCCGTGGCAGCGCATCGTGGTGCCCTTGCGCGGCCCCCATTTCAAAGGCGGCCCGTGGTTTGCACCGCGTTTAGGCATGTTCTCGGTGATGGTCATGGGGGCCGGTGCGCATGCCGATTTCCAATCCATCAGCCTGCAGGGTGTGGACCCGCAAGAGTTGCTGGCCAATGGCGACTTTGCGCAGAACCTGGCGCACTGGTTCCCGGCGGCGCGTTTTTATTTCTTGCCCTGGCATATTGACAACCTGTATCTGGAAGTGCTGATCGAGCGTGGCCTGCCGGGCCTGCTGCTGGGGGGCAGCTTGATGGTGACGGCGTTGTGGCACCTGGTGCTGGGCCGTGCCCGCCGCCAGCCCCTGGCACCGTACCTGGCGGCATCGCTCTGCGGTGTGCTGCTGGTGGGGCTGGTCAGCAGTGTGATGGACGTGCCGCGGGTGGCATTTTTGTTGTTTTTACTGGCTTTCTTTGCCTTGCAACTCGCGCGTGTATCCCGGTCACCAGAGCCTCTTTAAACTCATTTGCTATATATTTAATAGCTATTGGCGCAGGCGGAATATGCGCCAGAAGCATATTTCTTTTAGATTTACCATAGCGGCCGCAAGGTGGAATGGCTCCTGGGCGGGCGGGCCTGGCGGCTGTAGGAAAATAGCGTTTATTTTCACCAACCTTCCTAGCTACCAAACATGAGTGCTTTCAACGAAGAAACCGTGCTGAGCGTGCACCACTGGACCGACCGCCTGTTCTCCTTCACCACGACACGCGACCCCGCGCTGCGCTTCAGCAACGGCCACTTCACCATGATCGGCCTGCGCAAGGAAGACGGAAAACCGCTGCTGCGCGCCTACAGCATTGCCAGCGCCAACTACGAAGAGCACCTCGAATTTCTCAGCATCAAGGTGCCCGAGGGCCCGCTGACCTCCAAGCTGCAGCACATCAAAGTGGGCGACAAGATCATCGTCGGCAAGAAGCCCACCGGCACCCTGGTCACCGACTACCTGTTGCCTGGCAAACACCTGTACCTGCTGTCTACCGGCACCGGCCTGGCTCCGTTCCTGAGCATCGTGCGTGACCCCGAAACCTACGAGCGCTTCGAGCAGGTCATCGTGGTCCACGGCGTGCGCCAGGTCGAAGAGCTGGCCTACCACGACATGCTCACCGAGCACCTGCCCGCACATGAGTTCTTGGGCGAAATGGTCACCAGCAAGCTGCGCTACTACCCCACCGTGACCCGCGAGTCCTACCGCAACATGGGCCGCATCACCGAGCTGCTGCACAACGGCAAGCTGTTTACCGACCTGGACCTGCCCGAGTTCGACCCGGCTATCGACCGTGTCATGCTCTGCGGCAGCCCCGGCATGCTGGTCGACCTGAAGCACATGCTGGAAGAGCGCGGCTTCAAGGAAGGAAACACCTCCACGCCCGGGCATTTCGTCGTTGAACGGGCGTTTGCGGAAAAATAACGCGTACCCCCAGGCTAGGGCGCAAGTTTTGCAGAGGGCAACAGCATCAGCCTGGCGGAGACAGTTCTGTGCTGTTTCTGGAAGTCGCGCCTCCACTTTTGCGTGATGCCTTGTAGATTTTTGCCTTCTTTTGGTTCAGTACTCAAAAATCCGCGTTTGCGCCGCTTCCCCCGCCCGCACCCAGCCCCGGTACATGCCCGCGCTGATGTAGGGCAGGGCAATGTTCCCCTGCCGGTCTACCGCAATCACCCCGCCTTCGCCGCCTAACCGCCCCACCTCGGCCAGCGCGGCCTGGCTGGCGGCATCCAGCGTGGCCCCGGCGTAGGCCATGCGGGCGTGGATGTCGTGGGCCACGCAGGCACGGATGAAGTATTCGCCCGAGCCGGTGGCGCTGACCGCGCAGCTCTGGTCGTTGGCGTAAATGCCCGCGCCCACCAGCGGCGAGTCGCCAATCCGCCCCGGGTGCTTGTTGGTCATACCGCCGGTGGACACGGCACTGGCCAGGTGGCCCGCGCTGTCCAGGGCGACTGCGCCCACGGTGCCGAACTTGCGGGTTTCGTCGAGTGGGGCCGCGTGGTCCATCTGCATGGAGGCGCTGGCCGCGTTTTGCACTTGGTGCAGCTGCGCCAGCCGGTGGTCGGTGTGGAAGTAGCCGGGCGGCATGGCCTCGAAGCCGTGGTCGCGGGCGAATTGCTCGGCCCCATCGCCGCTGAGCAGCACAAAGTTGGAGTCCATCACCGTGCGCGCCAGTTGCACCGGATTGCGCAAGGTGCGAACACTCGCCACAGCTCCGGCGGCCAGCGTAGCCCCGTCCATCACCGCGGCATCCATCTCGTGCTGCGCCGCCGATGTGTAGACCGACCCGCGCCCGGCGTTGAACAGCGGCTCGTCCTCCAGCGCCCGCACCGCCGCCACTACTGCGTCCAATGCGCTACCGCCCTCGGCCAGCACCGCTTCGCCCGCGGCTAGCGCAGCCCGCAACCCGGCGTGGTAAGGCGCAGCATCGGTCTGGCCACGGGCAATGGTGCCTGCGCCGCCGTGGACGGCAAGGGTGTAATGGTGACAGGTCATGCGCAAGTCCTGTCCCTATTCAACGCACCAGTTGCCGTGTCAAGTCTGCGGCAATGGTAGCAAGCAGTAGATAGCAGGATGTGGCACCGGCATCCAAAACGCCGATTGAACGCGGCCCGAGTCGGGCCGATCGGCCAATGCGGGCCTGCATGTCACGGGTTGCATCCTTACCGCGTTCGGCAGCACTGCGCATGCTCTCTAACGCACTACGGAAATCTGCATTGTTGGCCAGCGCGCATTGGTAAGCGTCCAGTGCCGGCGCTAAGGTGTCGATCAGGGTTTTGTCACCCACTTGTGCGTTACCCATTTTTTGCACGTTCGCCACGGCTGTGGCCAGTGCGTCGCCAAACAGTGCTGCATCAAGTCGCTCGTGCGGTGCCAGTGTTTGTGCCAAGCCCGCAAAAAAACTTCCATACAACGGCCCCATTGAACCACCAATATCGTCCATCAGCGCTTGCGAAAGTTGTTCTAGTGCAACGGGTAAGTGTTGTGCGTGTTCGCCCAGCGCGTCCAGACGCGTCGCGCAGGCTGCAAATCCTTTACTCATGTTGACTCCATGGTCTCCGTCGCCAATGGCACCGTCGATTTCGCTAAGGTATTCGCGGTTGCTCTGGACAGTGGCTATCAGCGCACGCACCACTGGGCCTGCATGGGCCAAGCTGATTGAGGGGCCGTTTACCATTCGCGCTGGCTGCGTCGTGCGGTTCGTCATTTTTGGTAGGGATTTTGGATTAGACACCACTCTGATTGGGGCTGAAGGCGTGGTCTGCGTTGCTGCCACACCGGCCACTGACAGGCCCACCGATTGGCAGGGTGCGGCAAGCCAAGCGGCCAGTTCGTCGTCCAGCTTCATCAGCGTGAGGGTCACGCCGACCATTTCCAAAGAACTGAACAGATTGCCCACCCGACTGAAGTCGATCGCTATGCCACCTTCAGCGAGACGCTTGGAGATTTCGCCAAACAGGATGTATTGCTCCATCAGCGGTGTTGCACCCAGTCCTGAGACCAGTACGGCGACCCGGTCTTGTGCGGCCAGGGCAAGGTCGGGCCATACTACGTTGAGCATCAGCTCGGCCATCTCGGCGGCACTGGCGGTTTTGCGTACATCAATACCCGGCTCGCCGTGGTGGCCAATGCCGACCTCCATGGTGCCAGGTGCGATGGTGAAGTTGGCTTTGCCCACGGCGGGAATGATGCAGGCTGAAAGGCCAATGCCTATGCTGCGGGTGTTGTCAATGGCTTTTTGCGCGGCGGCTATCACATGGTCTAGCGAAGCGCCCTGGTCGGCCGCAGCGGCAGCCACCTTCCACATGAAGATTTCGCCGGCCACGCCGCGTCGCTTGTGTTCTTCACTTTTTGGGGCTGATGGCACATCGTCATTGGCGACCACCGTTTTGACTGTAATGCCCTCATCTGTCGCCATTTCTATGGCCATTTTGACGTTCATGTTGTCGCCCGCGTAGTTGCCGTACAGGCAGGCCACACCGGCACCGCCGTCGGCTGCGCGCATCGCGTCGTGAAAATTGCGGGCCGTAGGCGAAGAGAAAATTTCCCCCACGGCTACGGCATCCAACAAGCCGTCGCCTAGATAACCAATAAACGCAGGTTCGTGCCCCGATCCACCACCCGTCACGATGCCCACTTTTCCAAGCATAGGTGCAGCCGTGCGGCGTAGCACGCGCGGGTTGGTTGTTGCACTGACACCAGGATGGGCGCTGAGCCAGCCGACCAGCATGTCCTCTACGACGAGATCGGGGTGGTTGATAACTCTATTCATGGACTAGGACTCCTGTGTATGGGATGATTGATGCATATGATCATTAATAGATCAATAAATCATGCTTTCTGCATGAAAACGATGCGAAATGATATCTAAATATAGATTTAATTGCATGTTATTTTTAAAAACAAGGGTAAATACGTACATTAAATACGCTAATTTAATTGACCGAATAGCGAATCACGGTAAAAATGTTATTTACAAAAGATCATGTTGTGATCAAATGTTCAAAATGAATGAATTTTATGAATCTTGCAATTGGATGTGATGAAGCGGCTTACGACCTCAAGGAGGTGCTCAAGCAGCACCTGCTAGAGCAGGGGCATACAGTGGAAGACTTTGGTACTTTCGATGGGCGCCCCGTGTTGTATCCGGATGTGGGATTCAAGGTGGCTGAAGCCGTGGCCGAAAGACGTTTTGAGCGCGCAGTGCTGCTGTGCGGCACAGGCATTGGAATGGCGATTTCAGCCAACAAAGTGACTGGCGTGCGCGCCGCCCAGTGCCACGACACCTACTCGGCTGAGCGGGCCAGCCGCAGCAACGATGCGCAGGTGATCACCATTGGTGCACGGGTGGTGGGCTCTGAGTTGGCCAAGGCCATCGTTGATAGCTACTTGGCAGCACGTTTCGATGGTGGCAAGTCGGCAAGCAAGATATCCCTCATCGATGCCTACGAGGCAGAGCAGGCGCGCAACGCCGACTGGGGCTGAGAGTGGATGGCAATATCGCTGTCGGTATGGCAGGCTCCGAATTACTGGTATCGGCCAGTGCCGTGACCAAGAGCTTTAACGGCGTAGTGGCCTTGCGCAACGGGTGCATGGAGTTACTGGCGGGTTCGGTCAATGCGCTGTGTGGCGGCAACGGCGCGGGTAAATCCACTTTTCTGAACATCCTGATGGGAATCATGCGCCGCGATACGGGCAGCATTTGCGTTAAAGGCCGGGAGGTGGACTTTGCCGGGCCGTCTGAGGCCTTGGCATCGCGCATATCCATCATCACGCAGGAGCTGTCGCCGATACCGGGTATGACGGTTGCCGAAAACATTTTTCTGGGCCGAGAACCAAGACACGCCGGGTTTGTGGTGAATTTTTCGCGGCTGGTCGGGCAAGCACGCGAGCTGCTGGAGCACCTGCAGTTCGACATCGACCCCCGTATGCCGATGCACCGATTGAGCCTGGCGCAAATGCAGTTGGTTGAAATCGCCAAAGCCTTTAGCCACCGTAGTGAGATCATCATCATGGACGAGCCGACCTCGGCCATTGGAGAGCACGAAACGGCGACTTTGTTCGCCGCCATTCGGCGGGTGACGGCGCACGGGGCTGGCGTTATTTATGTCTCGCACCGCTTGTCGGAGATTTTTACCATCGCCGACAGCTACACGGTATTTCGCGACGGTAGTTTTGTGGAAGCAGGACGCATTGCCGATATTGACCGCCGCCACTTGGTGCGCCAGATCATTGGCCGCGAGTTGCCGGTTGCCAAACGCGCCGCCCCCAAGGTGGCTGACCAAGCTTTGCTCTCGGTGTCGGGGCTGGGGCGCAAAGGAGAATTTGACGGCGTATCGCTGGCGGTTGCCGCTGGTGAGGTGTTGGGCATTTACGGGCTGATGGGTTCAGGCCGGAGTGAATTCCTTAATTGCCTCTATGGCCTCACCACGCCCGATCATGGCGAGGTCATGTTGCGCGGGGCTCCTTTGCCAACGGGGCAACCCGGGGTATCCATTCGCAACGGCATGTCACTGGTCACCGAAGATCGCAAGGCCACTGGCTTGGTGCTGACCTCTTCGGTCGCCATGAATATGACGCTGGCGGCTTTGCCATCCTTGTCGCAAGTTGCAGTGGTAAACCGGGTTGCCGAGCGCTCCTTGGTGCGGCGCATGGTGGACAGCATGCACATCAAACTGGCATCGCCGGATATGGCGGTGTCTGGTTTGAGTGGTGGCAATCAACAAAAAGTAGTGCTGGCCCGCTGCCTGGCTACCGATCCGGTATGTCTGCTCTGCGACGAACCAACACGTGGTATTGACGAAGGTGCCAAGCGCGAGGTTTATGCGCTGCTGGAACAGTTCACAGCCAGGGGCGGGGCGGTGCTTCTGGTGTCGTCCGAAGCCCCCGAGGTGCTTGAAGTCAGCGACCGTATAGCGATCTTTAAAAAAGGCTGCTTATCCACCATCGTCGATGCGCGCGCCACCACACAGGAAGACCTGTTGCACCTGGCATCTTGAGTCAGCGCCCATTCCCTGTAAAAAATAGACAAAACACCATGAGCCTGTCCACTACTGCTGCGCCATCACCTGCTGCCGCTTTGCGCCGACCGAGATTACGCCATCTGGCGGCCGATTACGGCATCTTCATCGCTTTTGCATTGCTATGCGTGGTGCTGGGAGCGATAGAAGAGAGTTTTTTGACCTGGGGTAACTGGGTCAACATCCTGCGGCAGACCTCGATTAACGGCATTTTGGCGATTGGCATGACTTATGTCATTTTGGCCAAAGGTATTGATTTGTCGGTGGGGTCGGTGTTGGCGCTGGCGGGCATCGTGGCGGCGGGTTTCGTCACGGGTGGGGCAACTGGCGGGGTGACACTGGCAGTACTGGCCGCATTGGCCGTGGGCCTGCTGCTCGGCATGGTTAACGGGGCGCTGGTGGCGCGGCTGGGCATGCCGCCATTCGTGGTCACCCTGGGGATGCTGAGTGTTGCGCGCGGGCTAACCTTTATCGCCAATGACGGTATGCCAATCGCCAATCTGTCGCCAGCGTTTCGCACCATTGGGCAAGGGGTGGTGGCGGGCGTTCCTGTGCCCGTCATCATCTTGGTCGTCATTTTTCTGTTGTTTTGGTTCATTCTCAAATACACCACCTTTGGTCGCTATGTTTATGCAGTGGGCGGAAATGAGAAGAGTGCGCGCACCAGTGGCATCCAGACGCGGTGGGTGGTGTTTGCGGTCTATGCGATTGCAGGGATGTTGTCGGCACTGGCCGGGATCATTCTGGCGGCACGCACTACCTCGGCATTGCCGCAGGCGGGTGTGGCCTACGAGCTTGATGCCATTGCGGCGGTGGTGATTGGCGGTACCAGCCTGAACGGTGGTGTCGGCAGCCTGACGGGTACTTTGATCGGTGCGCTGATTATTGGCGTGATCAACAACGGCTTGGATTTGCTGGGCGTTTCGTCCTATTACCAGCAGGTCATCAAGGGCGTAATCATCGTGGCAGCAGTGCTGCTAGATGTTTCGCGTCGCAAGCAGGTCTAGGCCCGCTGCATGTCTACAGGATAGTAACAACCAAGGAGACTCGAAATGCGTATTTTTAAACTCGCGGCCCTGACCATTGCATTGACCGTTATAGCGGCAGGCCCCGCTCTGGCACAGGCCAAAAAGACCTATAAGATCGGCGCTGCAGTCTATGGGCTCAAGGGGGAGTTCATGCAACTCTGGGCCAATTCACTCAAAGACCACCCCTTGGTCAAAGACGGCACTGTCAAGATCACTATTTTTGACGGAAAGTACGATGCACTGACGCAGAACAACCAGTTTGAAACTATGGTGACGCAAAAGTACGATGGCATCCTGTTTGTGCCCATCGACATCCAGGCCGGTGCCGACGCGGTGGAAAAAGCCGCAGCGGCCAAGATCCCGGTGGTTGGCTCGAATACCCGCGTCAACAGCGATAAATTGACCTCTTACGTCGGCTCCAATGACGTGATTGCGGGCGAGATGGAGGCGGAATCTGTCATCAAAGCGATAGGCGGCAAAGGCAATGTGGTGATTCTGGAGGGTCCGATCGGCCAGTCGGCGCAGATCGAACGCCGCAAGGGCAACCAAAATGTGCTGGCCAAATACCCGAATGTGAAAGTACTGGAAATGAAGACCGCCAACTGGTCGCGGGCTGAGGCGCTGTCGCTGATGGAGAACTGGTTGACGGCCCACTCCGGCAAGATCAACGGCATCATTGGACAGAACGACGAGATGGCGTTGGGTGCTATCGAGGCGGTGAAAGGCAAAGGGTTGGATCCCAAGAGTATTCCCACGGCGGGTATTGACGGCGTGACTGACGCTGTACGCGCCGTCAAGGCAGGCAATATGGTCAGCGTGCTGCAAGATGCCAATGCCCAAGCCCAGGGTGCACTTGATGTATTGCTGCGTAGTATTGATGGTCCAAGCTATAAACCGCACTCGTCGATTTGGACTAAGTACACCGCAGCAGGCCTGAACTGGGGTGACGGCACGGCCAAGGCGTACAGTATTCCGTGGACACCGATCACCACGCAAAACGCCGATGCCATGCTGGCCAATACCAAGTAAATGCTTCAGAACTTGCGCAAGACCCCCTGGGCGCTCAGTGGGCGACACAGTTGGCGACACAGGGGGCGCTGCGTAAGTCCTGTGCTTTAAACGCGAGCTGCCCGGCGCCATCGGGCAGCGCCACATCCACCCACATAAGCATGAGCCAGGAAGGCTTCACTATGAGTAAAACATTTGAACAAGGATTTAGCCTGCAGGGCCAAACCGCGTTGGTAACTGGTGCGGCTGCGGGGATAGGGCTTGCTGTTGCCGAGCTGTTTGCGGCACAGGGGGCTAATTTGGTGCTGCTGGACATGAGTTCGACGGTCACGCAGTTGGCGGCCCGGCTGCCGGGTGAACATCTTGGGTTGGTATGTGACGTTGCGCATCTGGCCGAAATAGAGAGCGCGGTGCAGCAGGCGTTGGCGCGGTTTTCAGCCATCGACATTTTGATCAACAACGCGGGGGTAGTTTTGCTCGACCAGGCGCTCAATGTGAGTGAGGCGGACTGGGACAAGACTATGGCGGTCAACCTGAAGGCACCATTTTTTTTATCCCAGGCGGTCGGCAAAACCATGTGCCAACGCGGTCATGGACGGATTGTCAATCTAGCCTCGCAAGCCGCCGTAGTCGGGTTGGAGCGGCATGCCGCCTACTGCGCTAGCAAGGCCGCGATTGTGTCGATGACGCAGGTGCTGGCCATCGAGTGGGCCGCGTCTGGCGTTACGGTGAACGCTGTCTCGCCTACGGTGGTGGAAACCGCACTTGGCAGGAAGGCTTGGGCGGGCGAGGTCGGCGAGGCCATGAAGCGCAAAATTCCAGTGGGTCGTTTTGCCCAGCCCGAAGAAATTGCTTCTGCGATTCTTTATTTGGTCAGCAGCCATGCAGGGATAATGATCGGCGCAAACCTCGTGATAGACGGCGGCTACACAGTCCAGTGACTGGGTGGCAGCGAGGTAAGCTGCTTCTAGGAAGAATTGCTGCACATGTCTGAGGATGAACTGAGCCGATTGGCTACGCTGTACTACGTGGACGGTATGACCCAGGAGGAGCTGTCGAAGATGTTTGCGATCTCGCGCGCCACCATAGGACGCATGTTGCGACGCGCCCAAGCCACTGGCATCGTCGAAATCCGGGTCCGTCCGCATGCAGCATTTGCCTCTGACATCGAAAAGGAGTTGATCCAGCGGTTTGGCATCCAGCGAGCGCTTTTGGCGGTGGATCACAACGATGCCGACAAGCAGCGTGGGCTGCTGGCCGGGCTGGTTGCCGCCTACCTGGATCGCGAGTTGGCAGATGGCTCCGTCATCGCGGTGGGCATGGGGCGCAATGTCAGCGCAGTCTCGGAACACGCCATGTCGGCTACTTTGCGACGTTGCGTCTTTGTCAGCGCCATTGGGGGCTCCTACCGTGGCGGTGAAACCATGAATGCCGACCACATTGCGCGGCGTCTATCGGCCCGCTTTGGCGGTGAGTGTGAATCGCTCTACGCGCCCGCGTTAGTGCGTGATCCAGCCGTGCGCGAAGCGCTGATCGAAAACGAAACCGTTCGGCACACGCTGGACAAAGCCCGCCGCGCGGATATCGCTCTAGTTGGGGTTGGTGACATGTCGGAATACAGCAATATCGTGCGCATGGGCTGGTTCTCACCCAGCGAAATCACCCACGCCAAAATGACTGGGGCGGTGGGCGATTTGATGGGTTACGACTTCATCGACATCCACGGAAAACCGGCATCCAGCGCCATGCAGGGCCGTGTCATCGGACTCTCGTTGCCCGATCTGCAACGCATTCCGAATGTGCTGGCCGTGGCCAGTGAGCCAACCAAGGTGGCCGCTATTTTGGGCGCTTTGCGCTCGGGCGTCCTCAACACCTTAGCTACCACCGTGACCAATGCGATCTCGGTGCTCAACCTCGATAAAGCAATGCAGTCCACGTCGCCGGCTGCGGTGGCAGGCGCTTGAGCATGGGACGCGTACGCATCCAGACCCATGACTTCGACCTCAGTGCTGAGACGGCGGCATTGTGCCAAGGTGACCGCCGCGTGGGCGCAGTGGTGAGCTTTTTAGGCACAGTGCGCGACTGGCACCCTGATGCCAGCGGTGAAGTCACCAGCATGGAGCTAGAGCACTACCCCGGCATGACCGAGCGGGCGATTGAGGCGATGGTGGACCAGGCGATGACCCGCTTCAACATTTACGCTGCCCAGGTGATCCACCGCGTGGGGCTGCTGCAGCCGCTAGACCAGATTGTGTGGGTGGCGGTCAGCGCGGCGCACCGGGGCGAGGCGTTCCAGGCCTGCCAATTCTTGATGGACTATTTGAAAACCCAGGCCCCGTTTTGGAAGAAAGAGCAAACCCCGGATGGGGCGCGTTGGGTCGATGCCCGGGTGCAGGACGATGCTGCTTTGCAGCGCTGGGGTATTGCGGCCAGCAACGCCTGACTAACCCAGCAGCGGCAGGCCCTGGTCCAGCACCAGCAGCCGCTGCACCAGGGCCTGCGAGACCGCCGTCATCGGAGCCCGCAGCCTCGGCTGCATCTGCCCGTGGTAAGACTGATTTTCTGGGCGATGTTCAGTGCAGAAAAATAGTTGCCTTGGCGGAACAAGGCTAGCGCCTCGGTAAGTTGCTTGCGCATACAGTGTATTTTCTGGTGGATGTGTGGTTGCGGTGAGAAGCTGCGGGCTTGGTGCGCCGCAGCCAAAGCCTGCAAAGCCTAATTCAGGTACTTAGGCCGTTCTGCCGCGACCGGTACGTCGTTCGCCTGCAACCCCGGCGTTCCCAGCACATCGCTACCTTCACCCCAGGCCGACTGCCGCAAGGCACGCTCTAGCAGTTGCACCAGGCCGTGCACCAGCGGTGGGGCCAGCTCCACCTGGAAGCCGCGGCCGTTGGTCTGGCCTACCAACTGCTCGTTGAAGGCAATTTTCAAAGGGCCGTTGGCCACCGGGGTGATGCGCACTTCGGTCACCAGCAGCGGGGCGCTGCCCAAGGGCAGGGTGGTGGGGGCGGCATCGGGTGCATCTTGGTAGGGCGTGGAAAAATCGGCATCCCGCAGCACGGCTTCGCGCTGGAAGTCGGCCAGCATCTTCTTGCTGGCATCGTCGCGCAAGTGGGTTGTGCCGCCGTCTTGCCGCGCCACATGCTCCACTACGGCCTTGTTGAGCGTGGGCCACAGGGCCAGTGTGAGGCGGCGGGTGAGCCACAGGCGCATTTCGGTGCCATCGGTGGATTTGATGCGGACCAGAATGCGGTCTTGCTCCTGGTTGTAGCGGGCCGACAGCTGGTGGATGTTCATAGGCCGATTTTAGGACTTTGGCCAAAGTTGCATTTGCTTCTATTTTTGTAGCTGCTCGTGCTTATTTCATATGCGCTAGAGGCTGATTTTCTATAAATCTAGTACTTGTAGGACTGACGCAGCGCCCTCTGTGTCAGCCTTCCGGCGCACAGGGGGTCTTGCCTAAGTCCTGGCTTGATCTGGCGCAAGCTTGTCCACAGAGCAGGCCTTGAAAATGCAGAGCTCTGGCCCATCTGTCACAGCATTGGAGATCCACATGCGACAAGACAAACTTACTACCAAATTTCAGGAAGCCCTGGGCGACGCACAAACCCTGGCACTCGGTGCCGACCACGGCTATATCGAACCAGCCCACGTATTGGCGGCCATGCTGCGCCAGGATGACGGCCCGCAGGCGCTGCTGCAGCGCGCGGGCGTGAACGTGCCCAGTCTGCTGGCCGTGGCCGAGGCGGCCCTCAAGAAGCTGCCCACTGTGCACGGGCAAGACCAGGTACAAATCAGCCGCGATATGGGCAGCCTGCTGCAGGGCGCTGAAAAAGAGGCCATCAAGCGCGGCGACCAGTTCGTCTCCAGCGAACTGTTTTTGCTGGCGCTGACCGACAGCAAGGCCGACTTTGGCCAGCAGGTACGCGCCGCGGGCCTGACCCGCAAATCGCTGGAAGCCGCGATCGATGCGGTGCGCGGCGGCCAAAACGTGGACAACGCCGATGCCGAAGGCCAGCGCGAATCGCTCAAAAAATACTGCCTCGACCTGACTGAGCGTGCCCGCATGGGCAAGCTGGACCCGGTGATTGGCCGCGACGACGAAATCCGCCGCGCCATCCAGGTGCTGCAGCGCCGTACCAAGAACAACCCGGTGCTGATCGGCGAACCCGGCGTCGGCAAGACCGCTATCGTCGAAGGCCTGGCCCAGCGCATCGTGGCGGGCGAGGTGCCCGAATCGCTCAAAGGCAAGCGCGTACTCTCGCTAGACATGGCGGCCCTGCTGGCTGGGGCCAAGTTCCGCGGTGAATTCGAAGAGCGCCTGAAGACCGTGCTCAAAGAGCTGGCCAAGGACGAAGGCCAGACCATCGTCTTCATCGACGAGCTCCACACCATGGTCGGCGCGGGCAAGGCCGAGGGCGCGATGGACGCGGGCAATATGCTCAAGCCCGCCCTGGCACGCGGCGAGCTGCACTGCGTGGGCGCCACGACGTTGGACGAGTACCGCAAGTACATCGAAAAAGACGCGGCCCTGGAGCGGCGCTTCCAAAAGATTTTGGTCGGCGAGCCCACGGTGGAGGCCACCATCGCCATCCTGCGCGGCCTGCAGGAAAAGTACGAAGTGCACCATGGCGTGCAGATCACCGACCCGGCCATCGTGGCCGCGGCCGAGCTCAGCCACCGCTACATCACCGACCGGTTCTTGCCCGACAAGGCGATTGACCTGATTGACGAGGCTGCGGCCAAGATCAAGATTGAAATGGATTCCAAGCCCGAGGTGATGGATAAGCTGGACCGCCGCCTGATCCAACTGCAGATCGAGCGCGAAGCCGTGAAGCGCGAGAAAGACGAATCCTCGCAAAAGCGCCTGGGCCTGATCCAGGAAGAAATTGTCAAACTGCAAAAGGAAATCGCCGACTACGACGAAATTTGGCAGGCCGAAAAAGCCCAGGCCCAGGGCAGCGCCCACGTGATGGAAGCGATTGAAAAAATGCGCTTCCAGATCGAGGAACTCAAGCGCAAGGGCGACTTCAACAAGGTCGCCGAGCTGCAATACGGCAAGCTGCCCGAGCTGGAAAAGCAACTCAAGGAAACCCAGGCCAAGGAATCGGTGAAAGGCACTACCAGCGCGCCGCGCCTGCTGCGCACCCAGGTGGGCGCGGAAGAAATCGCCGAAGTGGTGGCCCGCGCAACCGGCATCCCGGTGAGCAAACTGATGCAGGGCGAGCGCGACAAGTTGCTGCAGATGGAAGTCAAGCTGCACGACCGCGTGGTCGGCCAAGACGAGGCCATCACGGCGGTAGCCAACGCCATCCGCCGCTCGCGCGCAGGCCTGTCCGACCCGAACCGGCCCACCGGCTCCTTCCTGTTCCTGGGCCCCACAGGCGTGGGCAAGACCGAGCTGTGCAAGGCGCTGGCGGGCTTTATGTTCGACTCGGAAGACCACCTCATTCGCATCGACATGAGCGAGTTCATGGAGAAGCATTCGGTGGCCCGGCTGATTGGTGCGCCGCCCGGCTACGTGGGCTACGAGGAGGGTGGCTACTTGACCGAGGCCGTGCGCCGCAAGCCCTACAGCGTGCTGCTGCTGGACGAGGTAGAGAAGGCGCACCCCGATGTCTTCAACGTGCTGCTGCAGGTGCTGGACGATGGCCGCCTGACCGACGGCCAAGGCCGCACCGTGGACTTCAAGAACACCGTGATCGTGATGACCAGCAACATCGGCTCGCCCATCATCCAAACCATGGTGGGCCGTGACTATGAGGACATCAAGGACGCGGTGCAGGACGAGCTGAAGAACTATTTCCGCCCGGAATTTTTGAACCGCATCGACGAGACCGTGGTGTTCCACGCGCTGGACGCGAAGAACATCGAAGCCATCGCTGCCATCCAGATCAAGGTGCTGGAAGCACGCCTGGCCAAGATGGACCTGACGCTGCAGGTGTCGCCCGCGGCCATCGCCGAGCTGGCCAAGGTCGGATTCGACCCGGTGTTCGGCGCGCGCCCCCTGAAGCGCGCCATCCAGCAGCGCATCGAAAATCCTCTGTCGAAGCTGCTGCTGGAAGGCAAGTTCCTGCCCAAGGACGTGATTCCAGTGGACGTGGACCCGATCCAGGCGCCGGGGCAGTTCAGTTTCGGCAAGGCCTGACAGGCATGAAAAGAGGGGCTGGGAAGCGATTCCCAGCCCCTTTTTTTCGCCCAAGTCTGCAGCAATCTGTTACAAAACCGGGGGCTGCCCTGTGGCGATGCCAAGGACTGGACGATGAATTCTTTTGGAAAACTGGTCAAGAACCTGTTCGCGATCGTTTTTGGTTTGTGCAGCCTGAAACTGGCGGCGGCAGGCCTGTGGGTGGGGGCTATCGCCGGCTTGTCGGGCAGTGGCGCAGACGTCAGCTTCGCCGCGCACCCGCTGGGCTTTGTGTTGCGGGTGGCGGCTTGGACGGCTTTCGGTGCATTTCTGGTGTGGTTTGGCTGGAGCGGTTTTGCCTCTTCAGGCAGTGCAGAGGAGGATGAGGACGAGGACGAGGATGCCCGCGACAGCCTGCCAGCGTCTGCGCCGCGCAGCCAGTCGGTTTCCCGCACTTCTAGCGCTCCTGGCGCTGCCGGGCGGCCACCACCGGTGTCGGCTGCGCAGCCGGTCAGGTCATTGGCTGCGCCCTCCCGTCCGGCAGCCACGCTTCCCGAGCCCTTGGAGCTGCACCTATCGCGGATGTGGGCGGTGTTGGTTTTGCTGGCCATGCTGCTGTTTGTACTGGGTTGCGTCGTCGCATTCGGTGCCATAGCCTACTTTGTTACTCCTACAGGGGCGGCGCTCCTGTGCGCTCCTGGCGTGGTCATCAGCTTGTTTGTCGCCTGGGGGTGCGTGCGCGATTTCTTTTGGCAAGGTCCGGCGCTGGTGCTGGATCGCTTCGGCATCCTGGACTACCGCCGTGGCGGGCGCAGGATCCCCTGGACCGATGTGGATGCCGTGCGTCTCTATGCCACCAGCAACCGAACCAACCTGGTGCTGCGTTTTCGGGACCCGGCGCTGGTTCGAAGCCACTTTGGGTCGGTGAATATGCTGACCGCCTTGATCAACCGCCTTTTTTACAAAGGGTATGAGGGGCGGGTGGTATTGACCGGACTCAGCTTCCAGCGCGCCCAGGTGCTGCAGGTGGCGCAAGCCTTCGTGCGGCATGCGCGGCGGTAGGCAGGGCGGTCGGTTGGGCGAGGCCTTTGCGCACCAACCCATTCAGACAAATCTTCTGCCCAGTGCGTTGGGCCGGTCTTTGAACGAGATCGAGCAGGTCCGCCTGCTGGCCGACTACACCGGGGATGATGTGACCACGGCTACAGCCCTCTGGGCGGTGGACCTAGTGCGCGTGTTTGTAGCCGCAGTATCCACAATGTTGCAAAGCACGGGTATGCCGCCAGCGGTTTAGCGTTCTTCACGAAAAAAGGGGGCTGGGAATCACTTCCCAGCCCCCTTTTTGCCCGCTGCAGCGGGTTACTTGACCTTTTTTGCCTGTGCGGTGGACCATTTGCCGGCGAAGGCTTGCAGGTCGCTCAGGCGTTTGAGCAGGTCGGCACCGCTGGGGGTGACGCTGTAGCCATCGCTGCCGTGGGTCAGCAAGTCGGCTTCGCGCAGCTCTTTGAGACGGGTGTTCAGGGTGTTGGGGGTGACACCGCCCACGCTGTCTTGCAGCAGGCGGAAGGTCTGGGCGTGGCCGTCGCGCAGGGCCCACAGCACGCGGATGGCGTAGCGGGATTCCAGCAGGGCCAGCAGTTGGTGGATGGCGACGTTTTCTTTGGAACTCATGGTGTGTTCTCCTCGGTGCAATGTGTGTTGGGGATTTCAAGGTGCTTGCCTGGCACCTGTTCAGCGGTTCAACTATACCGCAAAAATCAAAATTGCTACTAGTTTAATAGCATTGTACGCACGACGTATCTGCGCTATAACTGAATTACGTGCGGTATATTTTTTGCAGCAAGCGAATCAGGGTTTTGCGCTCGGTGGCGGTCAGGCTGGGGGTTGCCTCCATTTCCAGCTGCTCCACGGTGCTTTCGGCGTGTGCCACAAATATTTCGCCCGCATCGGTCAGGTGCAGGCCCAGCGCACGGCCATCCAAGGGATGGGGCTGGCGCTCGATCAGGCCGCGTTTTTCCAGGGCCGTAACCATGCCTACCACATTGGGCGGCAGCAGGCTGAGGGAAGAAGAGAGCTGGCGCGAGGTAATGCCGGGGTTGTGGGTAATGAGCGACAGCAGGGAGAAGTCTACGGGGCGCAGGTCGTATGCCGCCATACGCTGGACGAACAGTTCACGCACCACCAGGTAGGCCCGGCGGGCGTTGTAACCCACCAGCCCCTCCAGCAGGCTGGTGTCAAGCGTAGTGCGGGGTTTGGAGGGACTGGAGACGGGCATATGTATCCCCATTTTGCCAGCCATTCCAGTCCTCTTATGGGCACCTATTTGCAGCTGAAGTTAGCCGCGCTTTCCACATCGCCGCTGCCGTTATAGCGGGCCACTTTGGGGTAGACGCACAGCGGGCGGCTGCGGCTGGCGGACCAGGTGCTGGGCACGTCGGTGTTGACGACGCTGGACCCCGAGCCCCGTGCGTTGGCCAGCACGCTATCGGGGGCCTGGCCTTTTTCGACCCAGTTGACCAAGGGGGCCAGCATGTCGAACTGGTCGGTGGACGGGCCGCCGGAGCAGTGGTTCATGCCGGGCACCAGGAACAGGCGGGCGAAGCTGCTGGCGTTACCACCATTCGCGGTTTGCAACTTGTCCATCCACTGAGCGGTGTCCAGGGGCGAGAACACGCCATCGGCCACGCCGTGGTAGACCATGAGCTTGGCACCCCGGTTGCGCAGGGTGGCCAGGTTGGTTTCATCGGGCGGGGTCATGTAGGCCCAGGCCGATTCGGTGTAGAGCGTGGTGGTGGCAAATATCTTCGGATAGTCGGTTTCCATGCTGTAGTTGAGTGCGTACTGCAGCCCGGTGCTGGCGGTAAAGGCCGCTACGGTGCTGGGGGGCGTGGTGAATAGGAAGGCCACGGCACCCGCGTCACGCGTGGGGGGCGAGCCGAAATGCCAGGACGCGAAGTTGGGTGCGCCAACGCCGGGGTCGAACCAGGTGCCGGTGTACAAGGCCTCGCCCTTGCTGTTCTTCGGACCGGCGAAGACATTGCCCAGCACGGTCTTCTGGGCCGACGTGAGACAGGTGCCGTCGCGGGCACCGCTGCAGGTGGGCACGTCGTTTTGCAGGCTGAAGGCGGCCTGGCAGGCGGCTATGTCTTGTGCCAGACCGTCGGTAACACCGTCCAGCGCGTCGCATTTGGCGAGGATTTTGTTGCCGAGCATCTTGAACTCGGCTGGGGTGACGGCGCTGGTCAGCACCGGTTGGCTGCTGCTGTCCAGGCTGGAGATGGTGGCGTACTGCTGGGCCTTCCACAGCTGGGTGGCGGCGGCTTTGGGCAGGTGGAAGCCAGGGTTGCCGGCCAGGATGCCGTCGTACTGGTCGCCGTAGCGGGCAGCGGCCACCATGGCATGGCGGCCACCGTTGGAACAGCCCTCAAAATACGAGCGGTCGGGTGCCTTGCCGTAGGCGGCTTTAATCAGGTTTTTGGCCATGGGCGTGAGGCTGCCCACGGCCTGGTAGCCGTAGTCCAGCCGGGCCTGCGGGTCCACGCCGAAGAAGGGTGTGGGCGCACCGTGGCCCGCGTCCGAGCTGAGCACCGCAAAGCCTTGGCCCAGGCCGGGAGCCGTAGGTGCGCCACCGCTGGTGGCGCCAGCGGCGGTGACCACGCTGCCGTCCAGCCCGCCGTTTGCCTGGTACAGGAAGCGGCCGTTCCAGGCCACTGGCAGGCGTATCTCGAAGCCAATGGCGTAACTGGCACCATCGACCGCGCTGGTGCGCTGGTTCATCTTGCCCGTGACCAGGCAATGCGCCGGGATGGGCGTGCTGGAACCGGGCACCACCAGCGCGCCTGCGGCCACGGCCACGGCCGAGGTGATGCTGGTATTGGGCAGCGCCAGGCTGTTGGCCAGGCTGGCGCAGGACTGCAGCGTGGCTGGGGTGGCCGCGGTGAGCTGTGGGGGGGCATCGTTAGATCCGCCACAACCTATCAGCAGGGCTGCCGGGAGTGCCGACAGGGCGAGTAATCCAGGGTGCAATCTTCTTTTCATGGTGTTGTCTCCAAGGTCGAGGCGCAGGGGAGCCCACAGCGTGGCCTCAACACGCTGCAAGCAGGGGGAACGGGAAAAAGGGTTTGCTACTGAATCAGTAGCTATTAGCGCAGGCAGATACTGCGCTAGTGGCTGTTTTTATACTTATTTTGGGATGCAGGCGCTGGCGCATGATGGCCAGGCGCATGTCGAACTCGGGCAGCACCCAGGTTTGGAAGTCCTGGGCCGGTTCTGCCCAGCGCGGTGCTTGCGCCTTGGGCGTGGCAGCGATGCGGCCCCAGGCCCAGTCCAGCAACGCCAGGGCTACGGCACGCAGGTAGTCGTCGGCGACCCAGTAGGCAAGTTCGGGGTCGGCGGAAGCGGCCTGCACCAGAGCGGCGGTGGTCTCCATCAGCGCATCGCGGCGCGGGTTGGCGGGCAGCGCGGCCAGCAGCGCGGTGATGCCCGCACCGCCATCGGCCAGCACCTTGCGCACCAGCAGGTCGATGGCCTGGATCTCGTTGGTGCCCTCGTAAATCATGGCCACGCGGCTGTCGCGCACGATCTGCTCTATGCCCCATTCGCGGATGTAGCCGTGGCCGCCAAACACCTGCAGGCAGGCGCTGGCCCCGGTGAATGCCTGGTCGGTCATGGCGGCTTTCAGCACTGGCGTGACCAGGGCGCACCAGCGCTGCGCAGCGGCGCGCTGGGCCGCATCGGGGCTGTGCGCGGCCACGTCCAGCTGCAGGGCGGTGTGGTAGGCCAGTACCCGGCCGCCGTCGATCCAGGCGCGCTGGGTGGCGAGGATGCGGCGGATGGCCGGGTGCTCGCGGATCAGGCTGGGGCCGTGGGTAGAGGTGGGCGCGCGCATCTGGCGGCGCTCTTGGGCGTAGGCATGGGCTTTTTGCCAGGCGGCTTCCAGCAGCCCCACGCCCTGCAGGCCGACGTGCAGGCGCGCGGCGTTCATCATCACAAACATGGCGTTCAGGCCCCTGTGGGGCTCGCCCACGGGCCAGCCGGTGGCATCGTCAAAGCGCATCACGCAGGTGGGGCTGCCGTGCAGGCCCATTTTTTCTTCGATGCGCTCGCAGACCACGGCGTTCAGGCTGCCGTCGGGCAACACCTTGGGCACCAGGAAGAGCGACAAACCTTTGGGGCCGGACGGCGCATCGGGCAAGCGCGCCAGCACCAGGTGGACGATGTTGTCGGTCAGGTCGTGTTCGCCGCCGGAGATGAAAATCTTGCTGCCGTTCACCAACACGCTGCCATCAGCCTGGGGCGTGCCTTTGGTGCGCACCAGGCCCAGGTCGCTGCCCGCGTGGGCTTCTGTGAGGCACATGGTGGCCAGCCATTCGCCGGTGGCGATTTTTTCCAGATATGCCGCTTTGAGCGCGTCGCTGCCGTGGTGCTTCAGGCAGGCATAGGCCCCGTGCAGCAGGCCGGGGGCCATGGTCCAGCCATGGTTGGCTCCGGCCAGCATTTCAAACAGTACGCCTTCCAGCACCGCAGGCAGGCCCTGGCCGCCGTCTTCTACCGCGCACGATAACGACGGCCACCCGGCCTGCCAAAAGGCCCGGTAGGCCTCCTTGAAACCCGGCGGCGTGGTCACCCGGCCCGCCTCGAACTGGCAACCCACTTCGTCCCCCACGCGTTGCAGCGGGGCTATCACGCTGGCTACGAACTTGCTGGACTCAACCAGCACCTGCAGCGCCAGGTCCGAATCTGTATCGGCAAACGACGGCAGGGCCTGCCACTGGGCAGGGGCCTGCAGCACCTCGTTGAGGATGAAGCGGATGTCGTCCAGTGCGGCCATAATATTGCTCTAATTTTGATAGCTTTCCGCGCATAAGATGTATGCGTTATAGCCACATTCCATGTTAATTAAAGCCCAGATCCTCGCCAGGGCAAGCGCAGCGACGCCCCTTGGCGAACAGCGCAGAACTGGCTTTGCCTGGCTGTCGCTGTTGCCCCCTGCAAGGGGGGTGGCGAAAGATGCGCAGCACTGCAGCCTGGGGGTGTACCTAAAAACTATGGTTGATGCCGACCATGGTGCCGGTCTGGCTACCACCTGCCAGCGGGTTGCTGCCGGCCGCCCCGCCGCTGACCGACACCGCCGCCAGGCTCTGGTTGCTGATATGGCCCAACTGGCCGTACACGGTGGTGCGCTTGGACAATCTGTACAGTGCCCGCACAGCCACCAGGGTGGAGTCGGAGTTGTCAAAGTCCTTGTAGGCCAGGCGGGCCACGGTGCCGTCTACCGTCCAGGCGGGGCTGATGGCGTAAGCCGCAGCCAGGAACCACAGATCGCTTTTGGGCTTGGTGGCGCTGCCGTCGTTGTCGCGGCGGATGACGCCTGCGGCCAGCTTGGCATCGCCAAACTTGGCGTAGCCGTTGACCGACAAGCGGGCATCGGTTTTGGCGCTGCTGGTCAGGACCCCAAATACGGTGTCGGTGGCGCTGGTGAGCGTGCGGCCATGCTGCAGGTCGTAGGCCAGCGCGGCACCCCAGGTGGGGGTGTCGTACTTGGCCAGCAGCGACCAGGCGCGGCAAGCCTGGGCATCGCTGGCGCTTTCGCCGCCGCAGTTGGTACCCACGGGCGATGGCCCGGCGTTCACCGTGTCGCGGCCCAGGCTGTAAGTGGCACCAACGCTAAGGGCATCGAATTTGGCCCGGTAGACGAGGGCGTTGTCGGCACGGGCATTGGGGATGTAAGAGTCCAATGAACCCAGGCCAAATACGCTGGGGCCGACGATGTCGGCATCCATCATCGACCAGTAGAGCATGCTGTACTGGCGGCCCACGCTGACGGTGCCCCAGTCGCCACCCAGGCCTACCAGAGACTGGCGACCAAACAAGCGGCCGCCCTGGCCCGATGTGCCGGTATCCGGGGCCAGGCCCATCTCCAGCGTGAAGACGGCGTTCAGGCCACCGCCCAGGTCTTCCTTGCCGCGCATGCCGACGCGCGAGGGCAGGATGCCGGTGTTGGACGGCATGCGGGTGATGCGGCCAACGGCGGTGTTGCTGACGGTCTCGATACCTGCATCGACGAGGCCGTAGAGCGTGACGCTTTGGGCCTGGACGGCACCGGCAGCCAGCAGTCCGGTGAGGGCGAATAGGGTGGATTTTTTCATGTGTGTCTCTTTATAAAAATGGGGCGGTTGGGTGGCGGCTATGTGGCGCAAAGTGCCGGGTGGGCGTTGGTGCGGTTTCAATGCATTTGGTGTGCTCCTGAATTCGTAGCGTCTTGTGCAGGCACTGCATGCGCTTGATGATGTTTTGGTGTTTTTTCGATGGTGGGGTGTCAGGCCGTTGGCGTGCGTGCAGCACCCAGGTAGGTGTCGATGACGCGCGGGTCGCGGGCCAACCCGGCGGCAGGCCCTTGCAGGCTGAAGTCGCCCATTTCCAGCACATAACCGTGGTCGGCGGCTTCCAGGGCGGCGCGGGCGTTTTGCTCCACCAGCAGGATGGTCACGCCGGTTTGGCGCAGGGTGTGGATGATCTTGAAGATCTCGCGCACGATCAGCGGGGCCAGCCCCAGGCTGGGCTCGTCCAGCATCAGCAAGCGAGGCTGGGACATCATGGCGCGGCCCACCGCCAGCATCTGGCGTTCACCGCCCGACAAGGTGCCGGCCAATTGCAAACGCCGGTCTTTCAGGCGCGGAAACAAGGCGTAGACCACGTCCAGCTGGTTGCGCCAGGCTTTGTTGCGCAGGCGCAGCTGGCGAAAGGCACCGAGAACCAGGTTGTCTTCCACCGGCATGCTGCCGAAAAGTTCGCGCTTTTCTGGTACCAGCGACATGCCCAGCATGACCCGCTCTTCCAGCGACAATTTGTGCAATGCCTGGCCCTGGAACTCGATGCTGCCCTGGGTGGGCAAGATGCCCATCACGGCGTTCAGCAGGGTGGATTTACCGGCTCCGTTGGGGCCGATCACGGTGATCACGCTGCCCGCCGGTGCTTGTAACGAGATGCCGTGCAGCACCTCGGCTTTGCCATAGCCCGCACGCAGGCCGGAGATGGTGAGTAGTGGGGTGGTCATGCCAATGCCTCTGCTGTGGGTGCCGGGGTGGTGTCGTCTGTGTCACTGTCGGTGCCCAGGTATGCGGCACGGACGGCGGGGCTGGCTTGCACCTGGGCCGGTGTGCCTTCCATCAGGTGCGTGCCAAACTCCATCACCACGATGTGGTCGCACACGTCCATGACCAGGTCCATGTCGTGTTCCACCAGCAAGATGGCCATGCCTTCGCTGCGCAGTTGGCGCAGCACTTCGCCCAGCGCCTGTTTCTCCTGGTGGCGCAGGCCGGCGGCGGGCTCGTCCAGCAGCAACAGCGCCGGGTCGCTGCACAGGGCGCGGGCAATTTCCAGTAGGCGCTGCGGGCCCATCGCCAGGTTGCCCGCCAGCTCAAAGGCTTGGGCACCCATGCCGACACGGTCCAGCTGGGTTTGCGCTTCACGCAACAAACTTTGTTCTTCTTGCCTGTCCAGCCGCAGCATGGCGGAGAAAGCTCCCTTGCTGCCGCGCAGATGGGCACCGAGGGCCACGTTCTCCAGTACCGTCATTTCGGGAATCATCTTCACGTGCTGGAAAGTGCGCGAGATACCCTGCTGTGCAATCTTGCGCGATGGCAAGCCGCTGACGCGCTCACCCCGAAAGCGCACCTCGCCAGAGGTCAGGCCGAGCACGCCAGTGATCAGGTTGAAGGTGGTGGACTTGCCCGCCCCATTGGGGCCGATCAAGCCGGTGATCTGGCCCGCGCGGATGGCAAAGCTGATGTCGTTGACCGCAGTGAGACCGCCAAATTGTTTGCGGATGGCCCGCACGTCCAGCACCTGTTCACCGACTGCTGGCTTGGCGCGCTCTGGCAGCCGTGCGGCACCGGCCCAGTCCACTGCCCGCTGCTGGGGTGGCAGCCAGCGTGCAACGAGCGACCAAAGCCCGTCGGGCAGGTACTTCAGCACCAGCACCAGCACGATGCCGAAGACGATGATTTCGTAGTTTCCGCTGCTGCCAATCAGCCTGGGCAACAGCACCTGCAGCTGGTCTTCCAGCAGCTTGGTGACCAGGGCGCCGGTGATGGCACCCCAGATATGCCCGGCACCGCCCAGCACCGCCATGAAGAGGTACTCAATGCCCATCTTCAAACCGAAGGGCGATGGGTTGACGGTGCGCTGGAAATGCGCAAACAGCCAGCCCGAGGTGCTGGCAAACAGTGCCGCGATGGTGAAGATGCCAATCTTGAAACGCAGCGTGTGGACACCCATGGCCTCGGCCATCAGCGCGCCGGTGCGCAGCGCGCGAATCGCCCGGCCGGTGCGGGAGTCCAGCAGGTTGAGCAAGGCAAATGCGCCCAGCAACACCAGCACCCAGGTCAGTACAAAAAATGATTTTCCGCTGCTCAAGTCCCAGCCGAACAAAGTGATGGCCGGTACGCCCAGCAAACCGTCGTATTTACCCAGGGCATCCAGGTTGCCCATCAGGTAGTACAGCGACAGGCCCCAGGCGATGGTGGCCAGCGGCAGGTAGTGGCCGGACATGCGCAGGGTGAGCGCGCCCAGCAATACCGCACTCAGCCCGGTGATCGCCAGGCCGATCCAAACCGTGAGCCAGGGGGACAATCCGTAGGTTACGCACAGGTAGGCGCTGGTGTAGGCCCCGATGCCCACAAAGGCGGCCTGGCCGAACGAGGTCAGCCCGCCAATACCGGTCAGCAGCACCAGGCCGAGCACCACCAGGCTGTACAGCCCGATGTAATTGAGCTGTGTGATCCAGAAGGTGGGTAGCGGCAGCAGGCCGACCAGTGCCACGGCCAGTAGCAAAGCCAGCCTGGTCACGGTGTGGTTCATGGTGTTCTTCATCGGGGTACCCATGTGCTTCAATGATCGTCGGAGTGGGGGTTGGCCAGTGAGCGCCACAGCAGCACCGGCAGAATCAGTGTGAATACGACGACCTCTTTGAATGCGCTGGCCCAGAACGAGGCAAAGGCTTCCACAATGCCCACAAACAGCGCCCCCAGAGCCGCCGCCGGGTAGCTGGCCAGCCCGCCAATCACGGCGGCAACAAAGCCTTTGAGTCCGATCAGGAAGCCGGAGTCATAAAAGATCGTGGTGGTGGGGCCAATCAGCAGGCCCGACAAGGCCCCAATCAAGGCCGCCATGGTCAGCGTCAGGCTGCCCGCCGTATGCGTGGAAATGCCCACCAGGCGTGCACCCAGGCGGTTCACGGCGGTGGCGCGCAGCGCTTTGCCGAACAGCGTTTTTTCAAAAAATTGCCACAGCAGCACGATCAGCACCAGCGAGGCGGCACCGATGATGATGGCCTGGCCATTCAGGTTGACCGCTCCCAGGTGAAAGCGTTCGTCCCAGAAGCTGGGGTTGCGAAAGCCCTCGGCACCAAAAAACAGCAGAGCCAGACCGGTCATGGCAAAGTGCACCCCGACCGAGACGATCAGTAACACCAACGTGCTGGCATCGGCCAGCGACTGGTACACCACCCGGTAGATCAAGGGGCCGAACGCGGTGACAACGCACACGCTCAGCAGCGCCTGCACCAGCAGCGGAAACTGCCGTGGTGCCGCCCAGGCGGTTACCGCCGCGATGGCGACCGGCAAGGCCAGCGTCTTGAGAAAGGCCTTGGCAGCACTGCCCAAATGGTGGAAGCGCTGCCATGCGCGCCAGGCATTCATCAGCGCCGCCACACCGGCCATGATGAGCAGCAGCCACACGGTGCCAGGAATGGCCCCGGTCTGCAGGATCGCCAAGGTCAGCGCACCGTAAGCCACAAACTCACCTTGTGGAATGAAAATGACCCGCGTCACCGCGAATACCAGTACGGTGGCAAGACCTAGCAGCGCATACACCGCACCGTTGGTGATGCCGTCTAGCAGCAGCACGCTGGCGATCGAAAAATCCATGGAGAAGTCCTCAGAAAATCCTCAGAAAAAGGCGGTGGTGCGCAGCGTGGTGCGCACCACGGGGCAGAGATTTATTCGATTTTCCAGTCGCCGTTGACCACCTTGACGATGACACCGGTTTCATTGGTGAATCCCCAGTGGTCGTCTTTGGTCCAGTTCATCACGCCTTGGGACAGGGGGACGTGGCCCATGTTTTCCAGCGCGTCGCGCAGGGCGGTGCGGAACTCCGGGGTTCCGGGCTTGGCTTTTTTCAGCGCCATGGGAATGATTTTTTCCAGCACCAGCGCCGCATCGTAGGAGTGGGCTGCAAACTGGTTGCGGCTGCCAGGGCCGTAGACCTTTTCATACTTTTGTACGTAATCAAGGGCCAGCTTTTTGGAGGGATTGCTGTCGGGCAGTTGCTCCGGGGCGATGACCGGGCCAGACACCACATAAGTGCCATCAATGTCTTTGCCGCCAACCCGCATCAGGTCGCGGGTGGCAGCCGCATGGGTTTGGTAAATCTTGCCTTTGAAGCCGCGCTCTATCAGGGCTTTTTCCGGCATGGCCGCACCGCTGCCGGATGCCACGACCAGCATGGCATCGGGCTGTGCAGATGTCAGCTTCAAGGCCTGGGCGGTCGCGCTGGTGTCGGTGCGCGCAAAACGCTCGGCGGCAATCACTTTGATGCCCGCTTTTTCGGCCACCGGTGTGAATTCTTTGAGCCAGCTTTCGCCATACGAGTCTGAATAGCCCAGGAAGCCGACGGTTTTGACGCCATTGGCCTTCATGTGTGCCACCACGGCGTACGACATCACCGCGGTGGACTGCGGCAGGCGAAAGGTCCACAGGTCTTTGCCCGGTTGCAGTGGCACGGGCGAGGCCACCAACTGCGGTGTTTGCGTCTCAAACGCGACGCCTGCCACGGCAATGCCGACCGGGGTTGCCGCCGAGCCGATGAGCAAATCTGCCTTGTCTTCGGACACCAGTCGGCGGGCATTCTTGATGCCATTGGTGGGGTCGCTGGCATCGTCCAGCACGATGACGGTGAGCTTCTCCCCGCCCAGCGTGGCTGGCCAGAGCTTGATCTGGTTGGCCATGGGAATGCCCAGACCCGAGGCCGGGCCGGTGAGCGGCAAAATGACACCAATCGTGACATCGGCTTGCGCCAGCCCGCAAGCCAGGCTGGCAAGCAGGGTGAGAGCGAAGGTCGCTTTGTTTTTTGTGGATTGCATGGTTTGTCTCCTTGGTAGTTATGGAATAGGCAGAATGCGGGGCTGGCTCAACGGGGTGCCATGCGCAACGCGCCGTCGAGGCGGATCACTTCGCCATTCAGGTGGCCGTTGGTTACCACATGGGCTGCCAGTTCGGCGAATTCAGACGGCTTGCCCAGGCGCGATGGGAAAGGGATGGATGCAGCCAGCGATGCCTGCACCGCCTCGGGCAGTTCCTGCATCAGCGGCGTGGCAAACAGGCCGGGGGCGACGGTGCAGACGCGGATGCCGTACTGCGCCAGGTCGCGTGCCATCGGCAGCGTCATGCCGACCAGCCCGCCCTTGGACGCGCTGTAGGCCTGCTGGCCCACCTGCCCATCGAACGCCGCAACCGACGCGGTGAACATGATCACGCCGCGCTCCCCGCCGTCCAGCGGTGCCAGTCGGGCGCAGGCGGCGGCAAACAGCCGGGTCATGTTGTAGCTGCCGATGAGGTTGACGGCAATGACTTTGGCAAACGCGTCCAGCGGGGCCGCGCTGCCGTCTTTTTGCACCACGCGCTTGGCACCGCCGATGCCAGCCACGTTCATCAAGATGCGCGCCGGGCCATGGGTGGCGGCGGCTTTGTCGATGGCGGCGGTCACGCTGTCGGCATTGGTGATGTCGCATTGGCAAGCCACGGCGCAGCCGTTTCCAAATTCCGCACTAATCTCGGCGGCGACCTTTTCGGCCAGCGCCATGTTCACATCGAGCACCGCCACCTTGGCACCCAGGCGGGCCAGTTCGCGGGCGGTGGCCTCGCCCAGGCCGGAGGCGGCGCCAGTGACGAGGGCGGA
The DNA here is from genome assembly GCF_056521385.1 of Rhodoferax sp. RT5P35. Taxonomy (NCBI): domain Bacteria; kingdom Pseudomonadati; phylum Pseudomonadota; class Betaproteobacteria; order Burkholderiales; family Comamonadaceae; genus Rhodoferax; species Rhodoferax sp. RT5P35. The sequence goes on from NZ_JBWMAX010000007.1 coordinate 196,482, forward strand.
TTGTCCTGAAATATTCATGCTGCGGGTCCGGTCGGTTTGAGGATGTGGCTGAGGGTGTCGGCGTGCAGGGCTTCGACCAGTTTGGCGCGGTGCTGTAGCACGGCGCGCTGGTTGATCGAGCCCTTGTCGGTGATTTCGCCTTTGTCCAGCGAGGGTGGCTCGGCCAGCAGATGGGCGCGTGCAATGCGGGTGGCGCTACCGGTGGCGGTGGCGGCCAAGGTGTTGATGACGGTCTGGAAGTGGGCCTGCACCGGGGCGCTGTGCAGCACCTCGGCCATGCTGGCGGTGTCGGGCAGGCCGCTCAAACTGCGGCAGGCGGCGGTGGGCAACAGCAGTGCGCCCAGTTCTTTCTGGTTGATGCCGGTGAGCACCGCGTCTTGCACATAGGGGGCGGCAGCGGCCACGATCCTGGCGCGCATGGGGCCGACGCTGACGAAGGTGCCGGTGCTGAGCTTGAAGTCTTCGGCAATGCGGCCGTCAAATTTCAGGCCCTGGTGCAGGTCGTTTTCGTCGATCCATTGCACTGCGTCACCCGAGCAAAAGAAGCCTTCCTCGTCAAAACTCTCAAAGGTGGCCTCGGGGTTGCGCCAGTAGCCGGGGGTGATGTTGGGGCCGCGGTAGCGCACCTCGGTTTTGCCGTCTACAGGCACCAGTTTCAGCTCCAGGCCTGGGGTAGGTACGCCGATGTAACCTGCCTTGACGTTGGTGCTATTGACGCCGATGCAGTAGGGCGTGCCCTCGGTCATGCCCAGTCCGGTGTTCATCACGATGCGTTCGCCCACTTCGCGCTCGGCGCTGGCAAACAGCGAATCCCAGATGGGCTGCGACAGCGCGGCGGCGGCGAAGAAGAACATCTTCACCCGGCTCAGCAGGTTCTTGCGCAGCAGATCGTCGTTCTGCATCGCCTCGGCCAGCACCTCGAATCCGGTGGGTACGTTGAAGTAGATGGTGGGCGCAATCTCGCGCAGGTTGCGCAGGGTCTCGGCCATGCCCTTGGGCGTGGGCTTGCCTTCGTCCAGGTACAGCGTGCCGCCGTTGTAGATGACGATGCCAAAGTTGTGGTTGCCGCCAAAGGTGTGGTTCCAGGGCAGCCAGTCGACCAGCACTGGTGGTTCCTCGTGCAGCACGGGTATGGACTGGTTCATCTGCTGCAGGTTGGCGCTCCACATGCCGTGCGTCACGATCACTGCCTTGGGCAGCTTGGTCGAGCCCGAGGTGAACATGAATTTGGCAATGTGCTCGCCGGTGATGGCAGCGTGCGCGGCATCCACGGCCGCTGTCGCCGGGGTGTTGAGCAGATCGCTGAACGGGATGGTGGCGCGGCCAGGGATGCTGCCACTGCCCAGTACCACGGGCACATCGGCCGCCACCGTGGTGGTGATGGCGCGGGCAAAGCGTTCGCCGCTGCTGGCAAACACCAGGCCGGGGGTGAGGGTACCCACCACATGGCGCAGTTTGTCGAAATCCTGGCTGATGGTGCTGTAGGCGGTGGACACGGTGCAGTGCGGCACGCCGGCCACTAGGCAGCCCAGGGCCAGCAGGGCGTGGTCCAGGTCGTTTTCGCTCAGGATGGCCACCGGGCGCTCGGCGTTGAGTGGCATGCCGAGCAGGGCCTGTGCGATGTTGCGTGCCGACTGCCAGGCCTCGGCATAAGAAATGTGCCGCCAGTCGCCCAGGCTGCCGTCGGCGTTTTTCACACGCTGGGCCATCCAGGTCTGGTCGGGCGTGGTGTGGGCCCAATGCGCTAGCCGGTCGGTCAGGCGGGTGGGGTAGGGCTGCAGGTCTTGCGTGGCCCGCACATAGCGCACGCCGTTGGGCGTGTCACGGGTGGTGACATGGGTCACGCCGAAGCGCAGGGGGCGGTAGGTGGGGGCGGACATAGGCGATTACGCTTTCTGGACTTTAGCGGCCCGTCCGTCCAGAAAGGCGCGCACGCGCTTCTTGGCCTCGGGCGCGCTCTGGGCAATCGCAGCCATCATGGCTTCGGTGAGGAAGCCCTGGTCGGCCGGTTGTTCGGCTATGCGGGGCAAGGCGTGCATCAGCGCGTAGTTGGTCAGCGGTGCGTTTTGGGCAATGCGGGTGGCCAGCTCCAGCGCCTTGGCAAAAGCCTGGCCCTCGGGCACCAGGTACTGGGCCATGCCGATGCGTTCACCGTCCTCGGCGTTGTAGACGCGGCCGGTCATCATCATGTCGGTCATGCGGGCGGTGCCAATCAGGCGCGGGATGCGCACTGCGCCGCCACCGCCCACAAAGATGCCACGCGAACCTTCGGGCAGCGCGTAGAAGGTGGATGCATCGGCCACGCGGATGTGGCAGGCGCTGGCCAGTTCCAGCCCGCCGCCGACCACCGCGCCATGCAGCGCCGCCACCACCGGCACCGGGCCGAATTGCACGCGCTCCAGTGCGGCGTGCCACATCCGGGAATGCAGCAGGCCCTGGCCCGCGTCGCGGTCTTTGAGCTCGCTCAGGTCCAAACCGGAACAAAAGTGCGGGCCTTCACCGTCGATTACCGCCGCCCGCACGCTGCTGGGCAAGCCGTCGATCAGGTTGCGCAGCGCCAGGATCAGGCTGTCGTTCAGCGCGTTTCGTTTGGCCGGGCGGATCAGGCGGATGACGGCAATTTCCTGGTCGTCGCCGCAGATGTCGAGGGAAATATCGGAATGTGGTGTGGTCATGGTGTGGTCTTCGTCTGGCTGGATTATGGTTATGAAAAATAACTAAAACAAGGTAGATTCAGGCGTCTATCGTAGGTGCTTTCCCTAGCTTTTCGATACCTCAATTTAGTTATGATAAATAACTAAATTGATGCAGTCTGCATCCAGGAGCTTGTTGATGTCTGCATACATTCCCTACGGAATTTACTGGTCCACCCCGTTTGCCAAATGGCAGGGTTCACTGGCCAACCTGAACGCCTTGCCACTGGCCGCCACGGTGGGCAAGCAGGCCCTGGCCGCGCGCGGTTTTGACATGGCGCAGATTGACCTGGCCATCCTGGGCTTGACCAATCCGCAAAAAGGCAGCTTCTATGGCCTGCCGTATGTCACCGGCCTGATGGGCATCGACCGGGTGGCCGGGCCCACCCTCCAACAGGCTTGCGCCACCAGCGTGCGGGCGCTGCAAATGGCCGCGCAGGAAGTGCAGTGCGGCACCGCCACCAGCGCGCTGTTGGTGATGGCCGACCGCCAGTCCAACGGCCCGGTGGTCTACTACCCCGACCCGTCCGGCACCGGTGGCTACGGCACCACCGAGCACTGGGTACCTGACAACATGGGCCATGACCCCTACGCCAAAAACCCCATGCTGCAAACCGGCGAAAACGTGGCCGCGCGTTACGGCATCAGCACCGCCGAGCAGCACGACCTGAAGCTGCACCGCTACGGCCAGTACCAGCAGGCCCTGGCCGACGACCGGGCGTTTCAGAAGCGCTACATGGCCGATGTGCCTTTGGGTGACTCCAAGTTCCGCAAGCAAACCGGTGTGCTCAGCGCCGACGAAGGCATCTTCCCCACGACTGCCGAGGGCCTGGCCAAGCTGAAGCCGGTGCTGCCGGGCGGCACGGTGACCTTTGGCGGCCAAACCCACCCGGCCGACGGCAATGCCGGGGCCATTGTCACCACGCGGGAGCTGGCCCGCGCCGCATCCTTGAATCCAAACATCGAAGTGGAAATCCTGGGCTTCGGCCAGGCCCGCGTGGAGCCTGGTTACATGCCCATGGCCCCGTCGCCCGCTGCTTTTAAGGCCTTGAAAAACGCCGGGCTGTCGATCAGCGATATCCACGCCATCAAGACCCACAACCCATTTGCGGTAAACGACATCGCCCTGGCCCGCGACACCGGCTTTGCGTGGGAAAAGATGAACAACTATGGCAGCTCCATCATCTGGGGCCACCCGCAAGCGCCCACCGGCCTGCGCGCCACCATCGAGCTGATTGAAGAGCTGGTGCTGCGCGGCGGCGGCGTGGGTCTGTTCACCGGTTGCGCTGCGGGCGACAGTGGCTATGCCACGGTGCTGCGCGTCACCGACAGCCGCAAGGGTTAAGCCATGCCACATTTTTCAGCCCAACTAGACGCGTGGATCGTGGACGGCCTGCGCACGCCGCTGGTGGACTACTGCGGCCCCCTGGGCGGTGTGTCGCCTACCGACATGGGCATCAAGGTGGCCCGCGCCGTGTTCGCCCGCAGCGGGGTGCCCGCGGCCGATGTGGACTCGGTCGTCACTGGCTCCATGGCGCAGGCCGACTTCGATGCCTTTGTGCTGCCGCGCCACATCGGCCTGTACGCGGGGGTGCCCATCGCCACGCCTTCCATCCTGGTGCAGCGCATTTGCGGCACCGGCTTTGAGCTGTTCCGCCAGGCGGCCGACCAGATCACCCTGGGCTATGCCGAGCTGGCCCTGGTGGTGGGCACCGAGTCGATGACGCGCAACCCCATTGCCGCCTACACCCACCGCAGCGGCTTCCGGCTGGGCGCGCCGGTGGAGTTCAAAGACTTTCTCATCGAAGCCCTGACCGACACCGCAGGCCCGGTCACCATGATCGAGACGGCGGAGAACCTGGCGAAGAAATACGGCATCACCCGTGCCGATGTGGATGCCTATGCGGCCCTGTCGTTCGAGCGCGCGCTCAAAGCCCAGGCCGATGGCTTTCTGGCGGGTGAAATCGTGCCCGTCACCAGCGAGAAATTTGAACTGCCCGGCTACGCCACCCGGGGCATCCAATTGCCGCGCAAGGTGGCCCAGCTGGATCGCGACACCCATCCGCGCCCCTCGCCCATCGAAGCCCTGGCGGGCCTGCGCACCGTCTACCCCGGCGGCGTGCAAACCGCAGGCAACAGCTCGGCCCTGGTCGATGGTGCCGTGGCCGCGCTGGTCGCCAGCGATGCTTACGTGCGAAAAAATTTGCGGAAAAACGGCTTGCAGCCGCTGGCCCGCTTGCGCGGTGCCGCCGCCGTAGGTGTGCCACCCGAGCTGATGGGCATCGGCCCTGCACCCGCCATCCGCGCCCTGCTGGAGCGTTGCGGCCTGCAACTGCACGACATTGGCCTGTTTGAGATCAACGAAGCCCAGGGCGCGCAAACCCTTGCGGTGGAGCGCGAGCTGGGCCTGGACCGCGACAAGCTGAACGTCAACGGCGGCGCGATTGCACTGGGCCACCCGCTGGCAGCCACCGGCGTGCGCCTCACCGTCACCCTGGCCCGCGAACTGCGCCGCCGGGGGCTGCGCTATGGCATCTCGTCCGCCTGCGTGGGCGGCGGTCAAGGCATGGCACTCCTGATTGAAAACCCCGAGGCTTGAGTTTTTTAAGCCAAATCAGGCTTTTGCGTAGATTTAATCTATGCAAGTAGCTATCAAATTAATAGTAATTACAGTAACAAGGTTCCCATGCAAATCATCACCGCCGCCCAAGCCGGCGCCCTTATCCAAGACAACGCCACCATCTTCCTGGGCGGCCTGGCCGTTACCAGCCTGCCCGAGGAGGTGCTCAAAGGCGTGGAGCAGACCTTTCTGGACACCGGCCACCCGCGCAACCTCACCACCTGGGCCTGCGGTGCCATCGGCAACAGCAAGGATGCAGGCATGGTTCACTTTGCCCACCCTGGCATGATGAAGCGCACCATCGCAGGCCACTTCGGCCAGACCGGTGCCGAGATGATGAAGATGGTGTTTGCGGGCGAGGTCGAGGCCTACAACTTCCCGCAGGGCAGCCTGTCGCACCTCACCCGCCACATTGCCAGCCGCAGCCCCGGCCTGCTGACCAAGGTGGGCCTGGGCACCTTTGTGGACCCGCGTATTGAAGGTGGCAAGCTCAACAGCCAGTCCACCGAAGACCTGGTGAAGCTGGTGGAATTTGCGGGCGAAGAATGGCTGTTTTACCCCAGCCCGAAGATCGACGTAGCCATCATCCGCGGCACGCTGGCCGATGAAAACGGCAACATCACGCTGGACAAAGAGGGCGTGCTGCTGGAGCAGATCAACATCGCCCACGCGGCCAAGGCCTGCGGCGGCATCGTCATCGCCCAGGTGGAGCGCATCGTGCAAGCGGGCAGCCTGCACCCCAAGGCGGTGAAGATCCCCGGCGTGTCGGTGGACTACGTGGTGGTCAGCCAGCCCGAAAACCACATGCAGACCATCGCCACCCAGTTCAACCCGGCCCTGTGCGGCGACGTGCGCGTGCCCACCAGCTCGCTGGAGCCCATGGCGCTGGACGAGCGCAAGGTCATCGCCCGCCGCACTGCCATGGAACTCAGGCCCGGTGCCATCACCAACCTCGGCATCGGCATCCCCGCCGGGGTGCCGTCGGTGGCCGCCGAAGAGGGTGTGTCCGACCAGCTCACCCTGAGCATCGAGAGCGGCATCACCGGTGGCATCCCCGCGCAGCTGGGCGACTTCGGCGTGGCCTACAACGCCGAGGCCATCATTGAGCAGTCGCTGCAGTTCGACTTCTACGACGGCGGCGGCCTGGATGCCAGCTTCCTGGGCCTGGCCCAAGCCGACAACTGGGGCAATGTCAACGTGAGCAAGTTCAACGGCCGCCCGGTGGGCTGCGGCGGCTTCGTCAACATCACCCGCGCCACCAAGAAGCTGGTGTTCTGCGGCACCTTCACCGCCGGTGGCCTGCAGGTGAAAGTGGCCGACGGCCAGCTCACCATCGTCAAAGAAGGCAAATCGCGCAAGTTCATCGAGAAGGTCGAGCAGATCACCTTTAACGGCCACGATGCGGCAGTGCGCCAGCAGGAAGTGCTCTTCGTCACCGAGCGCGCCGTGTTCCAGCTCACCACCGACGGCCTGGAGCTGACCGAGATCGCGCCGGGTGTGGATTTGGAGCGCGACGTGCTGGCGCACATGGGTTTCAAGCCGATCATGAAGAACGTCAAAACCATGGACGCGGGGCTGTTCAGCGCGCAGTGGGGTGGGTTGGCGAAGGCGATGGCGGCCAAGGCGGCGCAGCCGAAGTAGGGCCTGCGGCGGTCCGGGTTTCAGGCAGGGCAGTTGACTATCAAAAATATAGCTGCTGGCGTAGGTGAGACCTGCGCTAGCGGCTATTTTTGTTTGTGAAATCTTAGAGCTGGAGCAGGCTCTAGAATGGCCGCCAAAGGGAGTGCATTGCACGTCCGTGCCTCCATTTGTCGTGTGGCGCATCTGCCTCGTAGCCGCCTCGTATTTACTTTGATTCCTTCTGACCGTTTACCCATGAAAAACCTCGACGCCCTCAAACAACACGGCGACGTCATCTGGAATATTGCCAACCTCTTGCGCGGCCCCTACCGCCCACCGCAATACCGCCGGGTGATGATTCCGCTTACCGTGTTGCGGCGCTTGGACTGCGTGCTGGAGGCCAGCAAAGGCGCTGTCATCAAGTACCACAAGCAACTTAAAGAGGCTACGGGTAAAGATGGCAAGGCCAAGTACGACGCAGTGACCATCGAGAAAATGGTCACGCACAAATTTAGCCTCTCTTTCTACAACACGAGCGAGTTCACTTTCCAATTGCTACTGGGCGACCCAGACAAGCTGGCCGCCAACTTGGAAAATTACATGGCGGGCTTTTCCAGCCGTGCCCGCAGGATCATCGAGAAGTTCAAGTTCCACGAAGAAATTGAAAAGCTCGAAGAATCCAACCGCCTGTTTGACGTGGTCAAACAGGTTGCAGCGGTAGACCTGCACCCCGACACCATTCCCAACATCGCCATGGGCTACTTGTTTGAGGACCTGGTGCGCCGCTTTAATGAGCAAGCCAACGAAGAGGCGGGCGACCACTTCACCCCGCGTGAAGTCATCAAGCTCATGGTCAACCTGCTGTTCACGCACGACGACCTTGTTTACCGCAAAGCCAAGCTCATCAAGATTTACGACCCCACCTGCGGTACGGGCGGCATGCTGTCGGAGTCTGAAAAAGTCATCGTCGACCCCGACACCGGGCTCAACCCCAGCGCCGACGTGCGCCTGTTTGGCCAGGAGTACAACCCCGAGTCCTTTGCCATCTGTGGCTCTGACTTGATGATCAAAGGCGAGGATGTGCAAAACATCGTTTTTGGCGACACGCTGGGCACCGGCAAACCCAAAGACGGTGTGGCCGACGGTGATGGTCACCCTGGCGAGCAGTTCCACTTCATGCTGGCCAACCCACCGTTTGGTGTGGAGTGGAAGCCCGAAAAAGACTTTGTGACCAAGGAGCACGAAACGTTTGGTTTTAGTGGCCGCTTCGGCCCCGGCCTGCCGCGCATCAACGACGGCGCGCTGCTCTTCCTGCTGCACATGATTTCCAAAATGCAGCCTGCGCCCAGCAAGGGCGGCGAAGGCTCGCGCGTTGCCGTTGTTTTTAACGGCTCGCCGCTATTCACTGGCGACGCGGGCAGCGGTGAGAGCAATATCCGCCGCTGGATCATTGAAAACGACATGCTGAAGCCGTCATCGGCCTGCCCGACCAGCTGTTCTACAACACCGGCATCTACACCTACGTGTGGATCGTCACCAACCGCAAAACCGCCCAGCGCGCGGGCAAGGTACAGCTCATCAACGGCACCGATTTCGCCTGGAAGATGAAAAAAAGCCTGGGCAACAAGCGCAAGCGCATGGGCGACGGTACCGACGGCACGCCCGACCACATCGCCGCGCTCACCCGTCTATATGGCGACTTTGCCGACAACGTGCGCCACACCGTGGCCGATATACAAACCAATATCGACCCCAAGCGCGACCAGACCAAGAGCTTGGTGGTCAGCAAGATATTCAACAACCAAGACTTCGGCTTTCTCAAGATCACCGTAGAGCGCCCCTTGCGCCTGAATTTCGCAGTCACCGATGCGCGCGTTGCGGGCTTCAAGCAAACCAATGTATTTTGGGATTTGGCCCTGTCGCGCAAGCGCAAAAACAAGGGCCAGATCGAGGCCGAGGTATTGCAAGGCAAAGCCGCCCAAGCCGCCATACTGGCCGTGCTGGACGGCATGCAGCCCGCATTTCGCGACGGGCACACCGTCAAAGACCGCCCCGCGTTCGACAAGCTGCTGACTGCCGCGTTCGCCCGCGCAGACCTGGATCTGGACAGCAAGCTCAAAGCCGCCTTGCTGGCCCCCGGTAGCCTGGGCGAAAAAGACCCCAGCGCGGAAATCTGCCGCGACAAAAAGGGCCAGCCCGAACCTGACGCCGACCTGCGCGACACCGAAAGCGTGCCTTTGCCCCCCGGCATCACACTGCCCCTGCCGCTGGACTACGAGGGTAAAAAGAACAAAGGCAAGGTAGACACAGCGCCTCTGCTGAAACTGGTGCAAGCCCACTGCGAGGCCTACTTGGCCGCCGAGGTGCTGCCTTACCGCCCGGACGCCTGGATAGACCACAGCAAAATCAAAGTGGGCTATGAAATCCCATTCAATCGCCATTTCTACGAATACGAGCCACCCCGGCCGCTGGAGGCCATTGAGGCCGACATCCTGGCGCTGGAACAAGACATCATGGCCATGTTGAAAGACGTGACGACATGAGCGACTTCATCCTCTACCAAACTGAAGACGGTCAAACCCGCATCCAATGCCGGTTGGAGAACGAGACGCTGTGGCTCACGCAGGCGCAAATTGCCGAACTGTTCCAAACCACTCCGCAAAACGTCACCCTGCACCTGAAGGCCATTTACGCAGAGGGCGAACTGCAAGAGGCCGCAACCTGTAAGGATTACTTACAGGTTCGCCAGGAAGGCAGCCGGGCTGTCTCCAGGCAGCTTCGCCACTACCGGCTGGAGGCCATTTTGGCCGTGGGCTACCGCGTGCGTGGCCATCGGGGCACCCAGTTCCGCCAATGGGCAACCGCCCGCTTGGGCGAATATCTGGTGAAAGGCTTTGCCATGGATGACGAGCGGCTCAAGAACCCGCCCGGCCCTGGTCACACCGACTACTTTGACGAACTGCTGGCGCGCATCCGCGACATTCGCAGCTCTGAGCGGCGCTTCTACCAAAAGGTGCTCGACATCTACGCCACCAGCGTGGACTACGCCCCTGATACCGAGCTGGCCCAACAGTTCTTCGCCACCGTCCAAAACAAAATGCACTGGGCCACCCACGGCCACACTGCCGCCGAAATCATCCACCAGCGCGCCGATGCCAGCCAGCCCTTCATGGGCCTGCAAACCACCCGCCCCGGCGGCGTGGTGCGCAAGGAAGATGTGGCGGTAGCCAAAAACTACCTGTCTGCCGACGAGCTGCAAATGCTCAACCGCATCGTCAGCCTCTACATCGAATACGCCGAGCTGCAGGCGCTGGACCGTAAGCCGATGACCATGCTGAACTGGCTGACCAAGCTGGATGAGTTCTTGAAAATCTCGGGCCGCGAACTGCTGGACCATTTCGGCCAGATATCTGCGGCGGATGCTAAAGCCAAGGCGGAACTGGAGTACGCCGACTACCGCAAGCAACAGGACGCACTGCCGCGCACGGTGGATGTCGACTTTGAGCGGGTGGCGAAGGAACTGAAGGCGTTGCCGCCAGTGAAGCGGGTAAAGAAGGCGGGGGATAAGAAGTGAAGGTCGCGCCATATCCGAATTATCAAAAAACGGGCATCCTGTGGCTTGGCGATATTCCTCAGGAGTGGGTCGTCAAACGGTTGAAATGGTCTGTAGATGGCTGTTTCAATGGCGTCTGGGGTGAAGAGCCGGACGGTATAGACGATGCTGTTTGCCTGCGGGTGGCAGACTTCAATCGTGATAATTACACCGTGTCGACTGACCTTCTTACGATCCGGGCAATTGAGCCAAAACAGCTGGAGTCTAGAAAGCTAAGGCGTGGCGATTTATTGATTGAGAAGTCCGGTGGAGGCGAAAAGCAGCTTGTTGGCTGTGTTGTTCATTTCGACCATGAATTCAACGCAGTTTGCTCAAACTTTGTTGCGCGAATGCCTGTGGCTCAGCATCAGTCACCGCGCTATTGGGCTTACATGCATGCAAGTCTTTACGCGGGAAAACTGAACTACCCAGCCATTAAACAGACTACCGGTATTCAAAATCTCGATGCCGTGCTGTATTTAGATACGCTTGTTGGCTACCCGCCATTGGAGCAACAACATCAAATCGCCGCCTTCCTCGACTGGAAAACCAGCCAGATCGACGCGCTGATTGCCAAGAAGCAAGCGCTGCTGCAAAAGCTCAAAGAAAAGCGCCTGGCCGTCATCACCCAAGCCGTGACCAAGGGCCTGAACCCGGATGCACCTACGCGCGATTCGGGGATTGCGTGGCTGGGCGACATACCAGCGCATTGGAAACTCCCCGCACTAGCATTGCGGTACAAAGTCGAGTTGGGAAAGATGCTTGACGAAAAGCAGATAACCAAGCAACACCTGACCCCCTATCTGAGAAATGTTGACGTTCAATGGGGGAACATAAATTTTGAAGATTTGCCTGAAATGGATATTGCCCCTCAGGAGTACAGCCGTTACGCAGTTGAGGAGGGTGATGTCTTGGTGTGCGAAGGCGGTGAAGTAGGCCGCGCAGCTATTGTTGGTGCACAAACCAGCGTAATTGGCTTTCAAAAGGCGCTTCACAGGCTGCGGGCTACAACCTCTGATGAATCGCCCCAGTTCATCTTCTACACAATGTTGTGGGCTGCAAATACAGGCGTTTTTAATGAGGAGGGGAATTCAACAATTGCCCATCTCACAGCTGAGAAGTTGCGTCGGTATCGCTTTCCTCAGCCGCCGCTTGCAGAACAAGCTGCCATCGTTGAACGACTCGGCATAGCGACAGAACATATTCGACGATTACTTGATATAGCTGAATCCGCCATCACCCGCCTCACTGAATACCGCTCCGCCCTCATCACCGCTGCCACCACCGGCAAGATCGACGTGCGCAACGTCACCATTCCGGCCCACGCCTGACGCCCATGAAAAAGCACACCGAAGCCAGGCTGGAAGATGCCATTGTGGACAGCCTGACCCGCGATGATGGCGGCTTTGCGTTGGTGGATTACCGCAGCGGCCCGGCCGCAGGTCGCTATGACAAGGCACTGGCGCTGGACCCGGTGCTGGTGCTGGGTTTCATCCAAGCCACCCAGCGCAAGGTGTGGCAGAGCCTACACGCCATTCACCAAGACGAAACGCCCAAGGTGGTGCTGGATCACCTAGCCAAAGAGCTGGACACCAAAGGCATGCTCAAGGTGCTGCGCCAGGGCTTCAAGTGCTATGGCAAGAAGCTGCGCGTGGCGGTGTTTGCACCCAGCAACGCCATGAACCCCGATACGCTGTCGCTGTATGGCCACAACGTGTTGAGCGTGACGCGCCAGCTTTACTACAGCGAGGCACACAGCAAGTCGCTGGACCTGGTGCTGTTTTTGAACGGTCTGCCGATTGCCACGGTAGAGCTGAAAAATCCGATCTCGGGCCAGACGGTGGAAGACGCCAAGAAGCAATATAAGCGCGACCGCGACCCGCGCGAGCTGCTTTTTGAATTTAAAAAACGCACGCTGGTGCACTTTGCGGTAGACCAGGACCAGGTGTTTATGGCCACGCGCCTGAGCGGCGACAAAACCCACTTTTTGCCCTTCAACCTGGGTGACCACGGCCACACGGGTAACCCGCCTGCCGCCGATGGGGGCTACCGCACCGCCTATCTGTGGCGCGAGGTGTGGCAGCGCGACAGCCTGCTGGACATCGTGGGCCGCTTCATGCATTTGCAAGAGGAAGAAAAGCGCATCCTCACCGACGACGGGATCAAGAAGATCAGCAAAGAAACCATGGTCTTCCCACGCTACCACCAGCTGGATGCGGTGCGCAAACTGGTGGCGCACGCACAAGCTGCGGGGCCTGGGCATAACTATCTGGTGCAGCACTCTGCGGGTTCGGGCAAGTCCAACTCCATCGCCTGGCTGGCGCACCGCTTGTCCAGCCTGCACGATGCGCAGGACAAAAAGGTGTTTGATTCGGTGATTGTGGTGACCGACCGCCAGGTGCTGGACACGCAGCTGCAAGACACGATTTACCAGTTTGAGCACAAGCAAGGCGTGGTGCAAAAGATCAACGAGGACACACGCCAACTGGCCCAGGCGCTGGCCTCTGGCACGCCAATCATAATTACCACGCTGCAAAAGTTCCCGTTCATTACCGAGACGCTGGACAAGCTGCGCCAGGAAAACCACTCCGGCATTGCCATCGACACCCAAGACAAGCAGTTTGCGGTGATTGTGGATGAGGCGCACAGCTCGCAGTCGGGCGAAAACGCCATGGAGCTTAAAGGTGTGCTGAACGCACACCGCATTGAGGAAGCAGCGGCGACCTACGCGCAAGAGCATGGGCTGGATGTGGAAGATGACGAGGACGCCGACCAACTGGCGGGCGTTGTGCGCGAAATGAGCAAACGCGGCAAGCAGGCCAATTTGAGCTTTTTTGCCTTTACTGCCACGCCCAAGTACAAGACCAAGAAGGTGTTTGATGAGCCCGGCTCTAGCGGCGAGTCGCCTTTTCACCTGTACACCATGCGCCAGGCGATTGAGGAAAAATTCATTCTGGATGTGCTGCGCAACTACATCACCTACGAGGCCTACTTTCGGCTGGTGCAGGTGGGCGATGATGACCCGCATGTCGAGCGCAAGAAGGCGGCCCGTGCGCTGGCACGCACGTTGACCCTGCATGAGGTCAACCTGCGCACCAAGACCGAAGTGATGGTGGAGCACTTTCGCACCCATGTGCGGCCCAAAATTGGTGGCCGGGCCAAAGCCATGGTGGTGACCGAAGGCCGCTTGCATGCGGTGCGCTACAAACTTGCGTTTGATGCCTACATTGCCGAAAAGGGCTACACCGATGTCAAAACGCTGGTGGCTTTTTCGGGTTCGGTAGAAGACCCGCGCTTCCCTGGCAAGAACCTGACCGAAGTCGGCATGAATGGCGGCATCAAGGAAAAAGAGCTGCCCGGGAATTTTGAAAGCGCCGAGTACCAGGTGCTGCTGGTGGCCGAGAAGTACCAGACCGGCTTTGACCAACCGCTGCTGCACACCATGTACGTGGACCGCAAGCTGACCGGCTTGCAAGCCGTGCAAACCTTGTCGCGCCTGAACCGCAGCTGCGCCGGTAAGGAAGACACATTTATCTTGGACTTTCGCAATACGCCGGAAGAAATCTTTAAGGCGTTTAAGCCCTACTTTGAAGACACGTCCACCGAGCCGTTGACCGACGCGCAGCACCTGTACCGCCTGCACCACCAGATTGAAGAGACTGGGCTGGTTTTTGAAGAAGAGGTGAGGGCTTTTTGCGCGGTGTATTTCAAACCGGTTCGCAAACACTCCGTCAACGACCATGCGGCCATGAATGGCGTGCTGGACCAGGCGGTAGACAGATTCAAAGAGCTCAGCGACGACGAGCGCGAGGAAATCAAAGCGCTGCTGGTGAACTTTCGCAATCTCTATGCGTTTATGTCGCAGGTGATTCCATACCAAGACTCAGACCTGGAGCGGCTCTACACCTACTTGCGCTTCTTGTTAACCAAATTGCCTCGGCGTGAAGGTGGCGGCGAGGTGCATCTGGATGAAGAGGTGGAGCTGCAGTACTACCGGCTGCAGAAAATTGGCGAGGGCCGGATTGACCTGACAACCGGGGACGGTAAGCCTCTTAAAGGGCCCAGTGATGTGGGTACCGGGGAAGACGATCCGTCTATCCGCTTGTCTGAACTGATCGACCTGCTCAACGAACGCTTTGGTACCGACTTCACCCAAGCTGATCAGCTGTTCTTCGACCAAATCCAGGAAGAAGCCATCGAAAGCGATACGCTGATGCAGGCCGCCGAAAACAACTCGAAAGAAGACTTCCGCTATGTGTTCGAGAAGGCATTTGAAGGCTTGGTGATTGATCGGATGGAGGGCAATGAGGAGATCTTTGGCAAGCTGATGGCAGACGGCGAATTTCGCAAGCTTGCGGTAGAGGACTTGTTGCACAAGGTCTACACCACCTTGAAGAAAAAGGCGAAGGCGGCCAATGTCTAACTCCTTTTCTCTGCGTATCTTCGTCGCCGATGGTGACCCCGATGGCCTGCGCCTGGTCGAGCGTTCCAACTGGGTCGGCAAGGCGCTGGTGTTTCCGCGTGCCTTGCTGCCGCAGGTCAAGCAGCGCGCCGAGCTGAACCAAACAGGTGTCTATCTGCTGCTCGGGCCGCGCTCGGACGGCGAGGGCGACATGCTCTATGTGGGAGAGGGCGACCCCATTTGCCCACGGCTGGAAAAGCACCAGTTGGAAAAAGATTTCTGGACCCGCGCCGTCTGCTTCGTCGCTACGCCTGGGCAGCTCAACAAGGCGCATGTGCAGTTTCTGGAAGCCCAACTGTTGCGTTTGGCTAAAGCCGCCAAGCGCCTGCCGCTGGACAACCGCAACCAGCCTGCCGAGCCCGCGCTGAGCGAGGCCGACCGGGCCGACATGCTGGTGTTTTTGGACAACATGGTGGGCATGCTGCCGGTGCTGGGCGTACATGCGTTTGAGCAGGTGGGGGCGCCGGTGGGTAAATCGCTTGCCGTGCTGACTTGCAAAGGTAAAGGCGTTGAAGCGCAGGGCTACGAGTCCAGCCAGGGTTTTGTGGTCAAGGCAGGTTCGCGTGCGGTGGTGGATGTAACCCCTACGTTCGAGCAAATGCGCGGCACCAGTGAGTTGCGCAAGGACCTCATCCATAACGGTGTGCTGCTGCTGGAGGGCAGTACGTACCGCTTCATGCAAGACTATGTGTTCAGCGCGCCTTCGGCTGCGTCCGATACCGTGCTGGGAGGTAGCACCAATGGCCGCATGCTGTGGAAAGACCGGCAAGGCCGGTCGTTGAAAGAGTTGCAGGCCATGGACGCGTTGCCCGGTTAATTCGCGACGCACTGGGTATATATGCTTCAAAAATCATAGCTACTAGCGAAAGTGCTACCTGCGCTAGCGGCCTATTTCTTATAAATCCCATGCAAACCCTCCCCATCCGCCTCACCCCCGGCCAAGACCTGCGCCAGGCCCTGGAAGCCGCCGTGCGCAGCCACAACTGCCAGGCGGCTTTTGTGCTGTCGGGCATCGGCAGCCTGTCTACCGCCGGGCTGCGGTTCGCCGGGGCGGAGCAGCCGCAGCGGCTGGTGGGGGACATGGAAATCCTCAGCCTGTCGGGCACCGTGGCGTTTGACGGGGTGCGCAGCAGTTCGCATCTGCACATGGCGCTGTCCACCGCGACCGGAGCGGTGCTGGGCGGGCATGTGGCAGCGGGCTGCATGGTGCGGACCACGGCGGAGGTGCTGCTGGCACTGTTGCCCGAATGGGCGTTTGCGCGCGAGTTGGATGTGGCAACGGGGTATGAAGAGTTGGTGGTGCGGGGGCGCTCGGGCCACGTTTGATTCCAAGCCCATGCGCTGCACGGCGCTTGCATTTTTCGTTGGGTTTAGCTATATTCAATATTCTTGAATCGCGAATATTAAATAATGCAGCTCAAACCGCAAGATTTTTTGGTGGCCCTCAAGCTGGTGGCATGGGTTGACCAACGGTGGACATACGCCAGTCTGGCACTCGTTCTTGGTTTGAGTGCTTCCGAGGCGCACGCTTGTGTGAAACGGGGTTTGCACGCGGGGCTTTTGCTGGACAACCGTATGTTTGCCTTGCCCGAAGCACCGCTTGGGATCCGGGCGCCAGAAGCAATTTATTTATTACCAAAACGCTCTCGGCGTGCGCCGCCCGGGGCGGTGGCCGATGCGGCGGCGGGCAACCCGGCCCGCGCCCACCTGCGTAATTTGGCGGAATTTGCGTTGCATGGCGCCAAATATGCGTTTTCTGCCGATACCTTTGGCCCCACGGTGGGCGTGCCCACCAGCCACAGCGCACCGGCATTTGCCGGGGTGTTCGCGCCGGGGTCCGACGACTACGTGTGGCCCCACCCGGAGGGCAGCGTGCGCGGCACGGGGCTGTTGCCTCTGCATCCCAGCGTGCCCTATGCCGCCATGCAGGATGCGCGCTTGTACGAGATGTTGGCGTTGTTCGATGCCCTGCGCATAGGTCGGGCGCGAGAGCGGGGCATGGCGGCCCAGCGTTTGCCTACCTTGATCCACCCGTCCGATGCAGATAAGCGCGGGGCCAGCACGCATGGCTAATCCCAATCTGGGCCTTTTGGTCGCCATGGCCCAAGCACTCGGGCCGTTGCGTGAGCGCGTGGTGTTTGTCGGGGGCTGCGCGACCGGGCTGTTGATGGGCCAGCCTGCCTTGGCGGACATTCGCCCCACGGAGGATGTGGATGCGATTGTGGAAGTCGCCACACTGGCGGGTTACCACCTGGTGACCCAAGAGCTGGTAGCCAGGGGTTTTCGCCAGACCATGGAAAACAACACACCACCATTTCGGTGGTTTTGGCAGCGCATGCAATTGGATTTGGTGCCCGTGGATGACAAGGTGATGGGCTTTGCCAACCCCTGGTACCGCGCGGGTTTTAAGGCGGCGGTGCGTGCCGAGCCCGAGCCTGGCGTGTGGCTGCGCCATCTATCCGCGCCTATTGTTTGGCTCCCTTTACGTGAAAGTTAGGCCCAGAACCCACCATGACCACCATCCCCTCCCTCACCCAAGCCCTGCGCGACTTTGCTGCCGCGCGCGATTGGGCGCCATTGCACTCCCCCAAGAACCTGGCCGCCGCGCTGAGCGTGGAGGCGGCCGAGCTGCTGGAGCACTTTCAGTGGCTGACCGAAGACCAGAGCCGCAGCCTGCCCGCGCCGCAAAAAGCCGAAGTCGCCGCCGAGGCGGCCGACGTGCTGCTGTACCTGCTGCAGCTCTGTGACAAGCTGGACATCGACCTGCTGGAGTCCGCGCGGCGCAAGATGCTGGTGAATGCCGAGAAGTATCCGGTCGCCAGCGCGCGCGGCTCCAGCCAAAAACACCAGGCAGACTGAGACCAGGCAGGCCTACACCGCGTTACACCTTGCTTGCTATTGAAAAAATAGCAAGTAGCGTATTATTTATATGCGCTAGAGACCTATTCTTTATAAATTTTTATTAATTTATCCCGTGCAACCCCTGGCTGCAGGCGCTGTCCCAAACTCCCGCACTGCGGCATGATCCCCCTGGTGAAAAAACTCTTTACTGCCCTGCTCCTACTTGCCGCCACCGCCAGCCAAGCCGCCCCACCATGGATAGCCCCGTTTGAAGACAGCATCGCCCAGCGCACCCAGGCCTGCACCGCCTGCCACGGCAAAGAGGGCCGCGCCGCCAGCGACGGCTACTACCCGCGCATTGCGGGCAAACCGGCGGGCTATCTGTACCACCAGTTGCTCAACTTCCGCGACGGCCGCCGCCACTACGGGCTGATGGTGCAGATGGTCGATCCGCTCAGCGATGCTTACCTGCTGGAGATCGCGCAGTATTTCTCCCAGCTGGATTTGCCGTATCCCGCGCCCCAGCCTGTCAACGTAACGGCTGAAGTGCTGCGCCGGGGCCAGACGCTGGTGCAGCAGGGCGATGCCACGCGGCAAATTCCCGCCTGCGTGCAATGCCACGGCACAGCACTCACCGGCGTGGCCCCCAACATCCCTGGCCTGCTGGGCCTGCCGCGCGACTACCTGAACGCGCAGCTGGGGGCCTGGCGCACCGGCCAGCGCCGGGCCCACGCACCCGACTGCATGGGCACGGTAGCGCGCCAGCTCAGCCCCGACGAGGTCAACGCCGCCACCAGTTGGTTGGCGGCCCAGCCCCTGCCTGCCAACACCCATCCGGCGACCGCGCTGCCCGCCTTGCTGCCGGGTGCCAAGGCGGTAGCCTGCGGGAGTGCGCCATGAAGAAAATCGTCCTTGGTTTGTGCGTTTTCGTTCTGGCCATGGCCGTCCTGGTGTGGCAGCTGAACACCCGCGACGAGCCGGACCTGTCGGCCGCTGTGCCTGCGCCCAACGCCACGCCCGAGTTGCTGGCACGCGGTGCCTACCTGGCCCGTGCGGGCAACTGCGCGGCCTGCCACACCACCCGGGGCGGCACGCCGTACGCGGGCGGGCGCGGCATAGCCACGCCGTTTGGCACGGTCTACAGCAGCAACCTCACGCCCGATGTGCGCACCGGCATCGGCAGCTGGTCGTCGGCAGAGTTCTGGCGTGCCCTGCACAACGGCCGCTCCAAAGACGGGCGGCTGCTGTACCCGGCCTTTCCCTACCCCAGTTACACCACGGTGACCCGTGCCGACTCGGATGCGCTCTACGCCTACCTGCACAGCCTGCCCGCCACCGCCCAGCCCACCACACCGCACGCGCTGCGCTGGCCGTTCAACCAGCAGGCGGCCCTGGCCGTGTGGCGCGCGCTGTACTTCAGCCCCAGCAGCTTCCAGCCCGAACCGGCCCAGTCGGCAGAGTGGAACCGCGGTGCCTACCTGGTGCGCGGCCTGGGCCACTGCGGTGCCTGCCACACCGCGCGCAACGCCCTGGGTGCGACGGACACCAGGCTAGACCTGGCGGGCGGGCTGATTCCGGTACAAAACTGGTACGCGCCTTCGCTTACCTCCACCCAAGAGGCCAGCGTGCACGACTGGCCGCTGCAAGATGCCGTGCGCCTGCTGCAAACCGGCCAGGCTCCGCAGAGCACGGTGTTGGGCCCCATGGCCGAGGTGGTGCAGCAAAGCACCCAGTACCTCACGCCCCAGGATTTGACCGCCATGGCTACCTACTTGAAGGCCTTGCCGCAAACCCCGGTCGAGCCTGCGCGCGCTGTGCCCACCACACCGCGCAATGCCGAACGCGGCGCGAAGCTCTATGAGCAACACTGCGCCCAATGCCACGGTGCCCAAGGCCAGGGCGTGGCCGGTGCCTACCCACCGCTGGCTGGCAACCGCGCCGTCACCATGGCCAGCACGGCAAACCTGGTGCAAATGGTGCGCAATGGCGGCTTTGCCCCGGCCACCGCTGGCAACCCGCGCCCGTTTGGCATGCCGCCCTTTGTGCTGGTGCTCAACGATGCCGACATCGCCGCTGTGCTGACCCACATCCGCAGCGCCTGGGGCCACCAGGCGGCGGGCGTGACCGAGCTGGAAGTCAGCCGCATGCGCTGATCTGTCCCCTAAAAGGAGGATGCCGCCAACGGCCTACGTGCCCACAATCACAAGTCTTCCTACAAGGAGACACACATGGACTATCTTCTGGTGCGGGGCAGCCAAGGCCCTGCGGTGCAAAAAATGCGCACGGCCTTGTCCAAAGAGCTGGGCGACGATGCCCAGGCCTTTCCGGGCCTGGACCAGGGCAGCGAGATGACGGTCGATGTGGAGGCCGCCGCCCGGCGCTGGCAGTCGGGTGTGGGGCTGGTGGCCGATGGAGTGGTAGGGCCGTACTGCCTGCAGCTGCTGGATTTGCGCCCGGCCCCGAAGTTTGACGTTCCCTTGACGCTGGAGCTGGTGCGCCAGTTGTTCCCGGCCACCAAACCCGCCAACATCGCCCGCTACCTGCCCTACGTGGCCGCCGCGCTGGACGCGCTGGGGCTGACCGACTGGCCCATGGTGTGCACTGCCCTGGGCAGCATCCGCGCCGAGACCGAAGGCTTTTTGCCGATCTCAGAGTTCCAGTCGCAGTTCAATACCGCGCCAGGCGGCATGCCGTTTGGTTTGTACGAGCCGGGCACCGTGCCGGGCAAGCGCGTGGGTAATACCCAGCCGGGCGACGGTGCCCGTTTCAAGGGGCGCGGCTTTGTGCAACTGACCGGGCGCGATAACTACACCCGTTACGGCAAAGCGCTGGAGATCGACCTGGGCGTGGCGCAGGCCAGCAATGCTGATCTGGCCAATGCTCCCGAGATTGCTGCGCTGCTGTTGGCCCGGTTTTTGGCCGACAAGGCCGACCCCATCCGTGCGGCGCTGGCTACCGGCAATCTGGCTGCGGCTCGCAAGCTGGTCAACGGCGGTGCGCACGGGCTCGACCGTTTCAAGGACGTGTTTGTGCGGGCGGGCAAGATTGCCGGGCCCGCGGCCCAAACCCCCACCGTGGGTGCGGGTGCGGGTGCGGGTGCGGGTGCCGCTGCCAAGACCGCGCCTGCCCGGCTGGGTGCCGAGCGCCAGCTCAAGGTGCGCAAAGACCCCATCGACCTGAAAGACCGGGCCTACCAACCGCCCCCGCTGGGCCTGCAGGCTGCGTACCCTATCGATGCCGACATAAAAAAATACCTCCCCGCCTACACCGCTGCAGACCTGATCCTGGACCAGGGCAACGAAGGTGCTTGTACCGGCTACGGCCTGGCCTGCGTGGTCAACTACCTGCGTTGGTACAAGGCTGACGACAAGACCAAAATCGATTCCGTCAGCCCGCGCATGCTCTACAGCTACGCCCGCCGCTACGACGAATACGCGGGCGAAGATTACAGTGGGTCCAGCTGCCGGGGCGCGCTCAAGGGCTGGTTCAACCACGGTGTCTGCCTGGACGCGTACTGGCGCAAGAATGACCCGCAACCCCGTTATGGCTTCGCCAAGAACGCCACCGACCAGACCTTGGGCGTTTACTACCGCATCGCCCTGCAATCCATCACCGACCTGCAGGCCGCCATCCAGGCAGTGGGCGCGGTGTATGTGTCAGCCCTGACCCACGACGGTTGGCACGACGTGCCCACCACTAAGGCGGTCCCCAGCGGGCACAAAGATATTCCGTTGATCGCCTTCGATGGTCGCCCGGCCGAAGGCGGTGGCCATGCTTTTGCGCTGGTGGGTTTCAACGCCCAGGGTTTCATCGTGCAGAACTCCTGGGGTGCCCAGTTCGGCATGGGCGGCTTTGCCGTGCTGGGTTATGCCGACTGGCTGGCCAACGGCATGGATGCATGGGTGGTAGCGCTGGGCGTGCCCGGCGTGGTGGAAGGGCGCATCAGCGTCACGGCCTCGGGTGGCGCGAACAGCGCGGGCCGGGCGGGCGCTGTCAACACCAGCCTGTGGTGGAGCGCCGACCAGGCCTACCAGCACAGTGTGGTGCTGGGCGACGATGGCCGCGTCAGCCGCTACCTGACCGAAGACGCGCTCAGCCGCACCCTGGCTTACCAGGTTTGTGAGCTGCCCAACGCCTGGTTCCGCGACCCGGCCCACGGCCCGCTGGACGGCAAGAAGCGCATCGTCATCTACGCCCACGGCGGCCTCAACAGCGAGGGCGATGCCATCAAGCGCGCCCGTGCCATGGGGCGGCACTTCGAGGCCAACGGCTGCTACCCGCTGTTCCTGGTCTGGAAGACCGGGCTGCTGGAATCCATCAATGGCATCCTGCACAAGCAAAGCCGCCAGGAGCCGGGGCTGGCGGGTGGCTGGTTCGACGAGCTTGCCGAGAAGGTGACCGAGAAGACCGACCTGGCCATCGAGTCCACCATCGGCCGTGGCCTGGTGCGCCCGATCTGGACCCAAATGAAGGATGTCGCCGAGCTGGCGTTTGAAACCCGGCGCGGCGGCGAGCAAATCATCCGCGCCCTGCAGCAGCTGATGGACACCTGGGGTGACCAGTTGGAAATCCACCTGGCCGGTCATTCTGCGGGCTCCATCCTGCTAGGCCACATGCTCGACGGTGTGGCCTACCGCCAAGTGGCGATCGAGAAAATCAACTCCATCCACCTGTACGCACCGGCCTGCAGCGTGGCCTTTGCCAACCAGTGTTATGCCAGCAACAAAAAAATCATGGAGCGGCTGTACATAGACATACTGTCCGACACGCGGGAGCGTGCCGACAGCGTGGCGGGTATCTACCGCAAGTCGTTGCTGTACCTGGTATCGGGCGCGCTGGAGACCGATCTGCGCACGCCCATCGCCGGCATGGCCAAGGTCTACGGTACCGACGATGGCGGCTGGGACGGCAGTTCCAGCACCAACGAGAGCCTGAACGTGTGGCGGCGCGCGGTGCTGGATGCCAAGCTCAAGAGCGCGGGGCGGTTGGTGGAAATCACCGCCGATAAAGTCTGCACCGCCCTGGCCGACCCCCGCCGCGCCGACCCCAGCAATGTGATGATTGCCGCCGACCACGGCAGTTTCGACAACAACATCGACGTGATCACCCGCACGCTGGAGGTGGTGCTGGGCGGCAAGCTGTTGCAGCCGGTAGACGACTTGCGGGGTTTTTAGCCGCGCTGGTCAGGGCGTGGTGCCAAAGCTTGTACAGTTTTGGCACCTCAGCGTTTTAGGCTTTTCATGTCGACACCCTTGCTCCAAGCCAATGGCCGCGCGTTTGCGCACATTGCCCAGTTTCACCCGGAGTTGACGGCGCTGCGCCGCGACCTGCATGCCCACCCCGAACTGGGCTATGAAGAGGTGTACACGGCAGAGCGCGTGACCCAGGCGCTCAGGCTGTGCGGTGTGGACGAGGTGCATACCAGCATTGGCAAGACCGGCGTGGTGGGAGTCATCCGGGGACGGTCCAACACCAGCGGCAAGATGGTCGGCCTGCGCGCCGACATGGACGCGCTGCCCATGACCGAGCAAAACGACTTCGCCTGGAAGTCGGCCAAGGGCGGCCTGATGCACGGCTGTGGCCACGACGGACATACCGCTATGCTGGTCGGTGCTGCCCGCTACCTGGCCGAGACGCGCAACTTCGACGGCACCGTGGCGCTGATCTTCCAGCCCGGCGAGGAAGGCTACGCCGGGGCCAAGGCGATGATCGACGACGGCCTGTTCGAGCGCTTCCCGGTGCAGGCCGTGTTTGGCATGCACAACTGGCCCCACATGCGGCCCGGCACCATCGGCCTGAATACGGGCGCGATGATGGCGGCGTCTGACCGCGTCACCATCGAGATCACCGGCCGGGGCGGCCATGGCGCGCACCCTTACCAAAATGTTGACCCGGTGCTGGTGGCTGCACATACCATCACGGCGCTGCAGAGCGTGGTGTCGCGCAATATCCGCGCTATCGACAGCGGGGTGGTCAGCATCTGCGCCGTGCAGGCGGGCGACCTGGGGGCCATGAGCGTGGTGCCGGGTAAGGCCACCTTGGTGGGTACGGTGCGCACCTTCAACCCTGCGGTGCAAGACCTGATCGAGCGGCGCATCACCGAGCTGTGCGGTGCGGTGGCCCTGGGTTTTGGCGCGACGGCCTCGGTGAAGTACGAGCGCCTGTACCCGCCCACCATCAACACCACGGCCGAGGCGCTGTTCATGATGCGGGTTGCCGAGGGCCTGGTCGGATCGTCCCAGCTGGTGCGCGACCTGGACCCGAGCATGGGCTCGGAAGACTTTTCTTTCATGCTGCAGGTCAAACCCGGTGCCTACATGCGCATCGGCCAGGGCACTGAAAACGGCCCCGGCAGCTGTGCCCTGCACAACAGCCGCTACGACTTCAACGATGCCATCCTGCCCCTGGGTGCTGCCATGCACGCCAGTTTGGCGGAGCAGTTCATGCCGCTATCAGAATAAGAGCTACCAGCGCACGTGGTATATGCGCTAGAGGCCAATTTTCTTTATAAAACAGAAGGTGCCTACCTGCTATTACACAGGGAAGGGCACAAGTACAACTCGCTTGGCACGCCTTCTACCAGCGTCAGGGTGTAGCCGCGGCACAGGGTGCCCAGCACGGCTGTCACGTTGTAGGTGCCCACGGGCAGCGCCAGTGTGACCAGCGCCCCCGCGTCGTCAGCAGTGAACACGCGCTGGCCTTGCAGGTTATCAATGTGCAGACGCAAAGGACCATCGGGCCTGGGCGGAAGCGGTGGGGCGTACAGGCTGCGCATCCAGTGCAGCCATTCCAGTGGCGCGGTGAATAGCGTCCCGCGCACGGCCGGGTCGGCAGCGGCGTGGATCACCAAGCTGGCTTCGGGCAAGGGAGTGGAACTTTGCAAAGAGGACATGTTGCTATCTTGCACTCTTAGGCCGTATTTACCTGTGTCGTCGGGACAACGGCTATGTTGCATATGTCATATTGGCGCATCCCCAGGCTGCAGCGCTACGCACTTTTCGCCAACCCCCTTGCAGGGGGCAACACCAGCAGTCTGGTAAAGCCAGTTCTGCGGTGTTTCTGGAGGACGTGCGTTCTGGCAGAAGCCTTGGGGCTGTTGTCAGACCGGCAGAGGCACCGGCTTGAGCAGCAAGGCCATGGCCCCGGCCAATTCTTCGCGCTGCATGGGTTTGGTCAGCAGGCGCGAGACCCCGGCGGCGGCGGCCCGCTGGGCCAGGGAAGCACCCCCGTAGCCGCTGACCATCAGAATCGGCAGCGTGGGATCAAACTGGCGGATCGCCTCGGTGAGCTGGATGCCGGTCAGGCCGGGCATGACTTCGTCGGTGACCACGGCGGCAAAACGCTGCGGATCGGCGCGCAATGTCTGCAGGGCGGCGACCGGGTCGGTGAAGCCCACGGGCTGGTAGCCCAGGCTGGTGAACATTTCTTCGGCCAGCGCCACCAGGGTGGGTTCGTCGTCCACCACCAGCAGGGCTTGTCCCGCACCGGTGGAGGTGGGCAAGGCCGCAGGGCGACTGGGGCTGGCGGCATCGGTGCATTCGGGAAAATACAGGGTGAAGCAGGCTCCCTTGCCAGGTTTGCTTTGCACGTCGATGGCACCGCCAAATTCGGCTACCACGCCGTGTACCACCGCCAGGCCTAAACCGGTGCCCGACTGTGCGCCCCGGGTGGTAAAGAAGGGTTCAAACAGCCGCTCCATCACCTCGGGGGTGATGCCGCTGCCCTGGTCGGACACGGTCAGCACCAGGTAGGGCCCGGCGGACAACTGGGTGTGCGACAGCACCCTTCGCTGTGCTACCTGCTGGCGTACCAGTTGCACCCGCACCATGCCGCCGTGGGGCATGGCCTGCATGGCGTTGGTGCACAGGTTCATCACCGCTTCAAAGGCCTGCGTGGGGTCGCCGCGCATGAGTACGCCGGGGGCTTCCAGGCCGCGCTCCAGCACCACGCCGGGGCGCAGGGTGGCGGCCAGCAGGGCCAGTACTTCGGCGACGATGGGCTCCAGCTCGAACACCGTAGACGCACAGCCTCCGCCCCGGCCAAACGACAGGATGCGCTCCACCAACGCCTTGCCCCGCAGGGCTGCACCCAGCACTTTGTCCAGATGCCGCGCCTGGGCGCTGCCGGGGGCGGCGGCATCCTGCGCCATTTCGCCAAACCCGACGATGGCCGCCAGCACGTTGTTGAAGTCGTGCGCCACGCCCCCCGCCAGTTCGCCCAGCGATTCCAGTTTGTTGGCCCGCGACAGCTGGGTTTGCAGTGCCACCTGGGCGGCGGTGCGGCGCTGGTTGGCGCGCAGCACCAGGTGTACCGACGCGGTCAGCACCACCAGCAGCAGCGCAACGCCCACGGCGGTGAGCTGGGCAGCCTCGCGCCAGGCGACCAGCACCACGTCAAGGTTACGGGTCAAAACCACTTCCAGGCCATAACGTTCCAGGCTGTGCAGGGCGACCAGACGCTCGGTGCCGTCGGGCAGTTGGCGCAGTTCGGTGGCGCGCTGGGTGGCCAGGCGCCGGGCGATGGTGGCTTCGTCCCAACGGGCTTTGTTGACCACGCCACCGGCCAGTAGTACGCCGTCGCGGCGGAAAACGGCCATGCGCGCATCGGCCGCGGGCGATGCCACCGAGAACGCGCCCAGCAGTGCTTCAGCCCGCATAGTGGCAAATATCCAGCCAGCGGGTGCACCCAGCATATCCACAAAGGGCACGGCCAGCGTCACCAGCGGAATCTGGGTGCCGGGGTCGTTAAAGGGGCGGCTGACGGCCACGGCTTCGGGCTCCAACTGGTTCAGTCCTGGCATGAATGTGGTCTGGTCCGGCATGGGGCTGGGGTTGGACGACGACAGCAAATGGCCGTTGCGGTCCACCAGCGACAAGGTGTCCACCATGGCCATCAGCTCGGTGCGGGTTTGCAGGGCCCGTGTGGCGGCGGTGCCTGCGGTGGGCAGGCTGCCTTCGTTCAGCTCGACCTGCATGGCGTGCAGGCCGGCATTCATGCCCCGTAGTTCGCGGTGGATTTCATCGGTCAGGGCCAGCGACAGCATGCTGAGTTCGCGCGACTGGCTGTTGACAGCCTCGCCGCGCAGATGCGTCAGGGCCACCACGGCCACCACCACCAGCGCCAGCCCCAGGCTGATCGCCACCATCCACAGCCGTGGCACGTTGGCCCGCACTTTTTGCCAGATCCATTGCATAGTCAGGGAATCCCTCTGTTGTGTCAGCATACGGCCATCGTTGATACTTATTGAAACACGAAGAGCCTGATTCCATACGATGACTACCCCTACTGCCCCGCACATTTTAGTAATCGACGACGACCCGAGCATCCGTGAGCTGGTGGTCGAATACCTGGGTGACAACGACCTGCGCGTCAGCGCCGCCGCCTCGGGCCGCGAGATGTTCGAAGTCATCGACCGTGAAGCCATCGACCTGGTGCTGCTCGACCTGAAGCTGCCCGGCGAAGACGGCATGCAACTGGCCCGCACCCTGCGCGAACGCGCCAGCGTGCCCATCATCTTCCTGACCGGCCGCAACGAAGAGGCCGACCGGGTGATGGGCCTGGAGCTGGGGGCTGACGACTACGTGACCAAACCCTTCAGCCCGCGCGAGCTGCTGGCAAGGGTGCGCGCCGTGCTGCGCCGCTACCAGGTGCAGGCCACCTTACCCGAGCGTGACAACAGCCGCCGGGCGTTCCGTTTTTCGGGCTGGGAGCTGAATTTGCGTACCCGCCGCCTGGTGTCGCCCGCGGGCGTGTCGGTGGAGCTGTCGAATGGCGAATTCAGCCTGTTGGGGGCCATGTGCCGTGCCCCGCAGCGGGTGCTGTCGCGCGACCAATTGCTGTCGATGTCGCGCCTGCACGAGGCCGAGGTCTACGACCGCACCATCGACGTGCAGATCCGCCGTTTGCGTCTGAAGGTAGAGGTGGATTCGGCCAACCCGATGCTCATCGTCACCGAGCGCGGCGCAGGCTACCTGCTGGCCAGTGAGGTCGAGACGCTGTACTAGCCGGCATGGTATCCATCAAAAAAGCGGCTGGAGAGCCGCTTTTTTTTCAGACCGGTGGTTGGCGGTGTTACTTGGTTACGTCAGTAGACCAAATGCGCACGCGGCTGTAAACCTTCTTCGCGCCGGGTACCTTGGCGGCCACTTCGCGGGCCTGGGTCGAGAGTTCAGCGTTGTTGATCCAGCCGCTGAGGGTCACAACCCCTTTTTTGGATGACACCTTGAGCTTGGCCGCGTCATCGTTCAGTGATGCTTTCAATGCGTCCAGGACAGCGGCATTCAGCTCTTTGTCCGCCGGTGCAGCAGCCATGGCAGGCTTGTCGGTAGCGGCCATGCTGGGGCCCACCATGGCGGTTCCTGCAACGAGTGCGAGCAAGATGTTGGAGGCGAGGCGGTTGAATTTGATGGCCATGTTGTGTCTCTTTCTTGTCGTCGAGGTGGATGGGAACAGGTCGCTTTTCTTGTGAACCTGCGCGGTATAAAAAATTTACACCCAATCCATGGTAGCTTGGATAAACCGGTAGCTGTTAGGGTTATTCAAGGGGATTCGCTTAATTCAAACAGGTACTGACACTTTGTTACTTATCCCTGAAAAAGTGCGCTTTACTCGGCAAACGTAGACCAGACGCGCAGGTGGCTGTACACGTCGGCCGCACCGGGAACGGTGCTGGCCACAGTACGGGCCTGGGACACCTGGCGTGCGCCATTTACCCAGCCGTGCAAAGTCAGCGTACCGTTTTCGGCGGTCACGGTGATGTTCTTGGCCTGGTAGCCCAGCGATTGCTGGATGGCAGCCTGGGCTGAACTTTGCAAGGCTTCGTCGCTGGTAGATGCGATGCTGGAGGCCACCATCAAGGGGCCGGCGGCAATCGCCAACAAGGTGCTGGCGGCGAGACGGGTAAGAGGACGGTGCATGGTGTTTCCTTGGGCTGCGGACAGGTTATTGCTAGCTTAGGCAATCTGCCCACCCAGGGCAAGCAGATCGCACTTCATCAGTTATAGGTTTCGCTGGACCAGGTACGCAGACGGCTGAATACTTTGGTGGCACCGGGCACGTTGGCCGCGATGCGGCGGGCCTGGGACTCTTGGTCGGGGCCAGTGATCCAGCCGCTCAAGGTCACGGTGCCTTCGTTGCTGGAGACCTTGACGTTTTTGACCTGGTCGCCCATCGACTGGTTGATGGCATTGGCTACGGCGGTGGACAAAGCCTTGTCGCCATTGGCGGTGGCAATGGTGCTGGCGGCGCTGGCAATAACCACTGCGTCGGTCCCTGCCATGCCAGAAGTGGTGAAAAGGGGGCCAGCGGCTAGAGCGATCAAGGTGCTGGTAGCGATGCGTTTGAGAGAGATTGTCATGGTGCTTCCTTACAGAGTCCGCCACCACTGTGGGGCGACGTGGTGATCTTCTCGCCGCAACCGCCGATGTCTGTGACGGATGGTGCTGACCGTGTTGCATTTGCAATTTGCGGGTTAAGCCTTGCATTTGCTTGCATTCTTTTATTGCTACAAAAAATATAGCTAATTACGTAGAGAAAACATGCGCTGTAAGCTGTTTTTACATAAAAATACCTAGGTGCTTTACCGTAACTTCACGGGTTATCATTTCCAGATAATCCGGTTTTTTTGCTTTCAGGAACATGCGCACCATGCAAACCTCTACCCGCACCGCCTCTATCGAACGTACCGAACGCCCCTGGGGCTGGTATGAAAACATGTTTGAAGCACCAGGCCGCAAGATCAAGCGCATCGGTGTGCATCCCGGCCAACAGCTCAGTCTGCAAAAGCACCACCAGCGCGCCGAGCACTGGGTGGTGGTGGTTGGCACGGCCATCGTCACGGTGGGTGACAAGGTGCTGGAGCTGGGCCTGGGCCAGCATGTGGACATTGCCATCGGCGAAGTGCACCGCCTGGCCAACAAGACCACCGAGCCGGTGGAGATTGTGGAAGTGCAGTTTGGTGATTACCTGGGCGAAGACGACATCGTTCGCCTGCAGGACGATTACGGAAGAGAATAAGCACACCCCCAGGCTGCAGTGCTTCGCATCTTTCGCCAACCCCCTTGCAGGGGGCGATACCGACGGCCCGGCTAAGCCGGGGCCAGGTATCCCGCGACGAAGATAGGTGCCATCGCGCCCCGTGTGCCATCACACCAATGAGCGCAAATTCTCCAGCATGTCCTGCACCATCGCGTCCAGGCCATATTCCGCCTTCCAACCCCAATCTTGCTGGGCCGCTGTGTCGTCGATGGACCGGGGCCAGCTGTTGGCAATGGCCTGCCGAAAGTCCGGCACGCATTCCAGGCTGAACTCCGGCACATAGCGCGCAATCGCCGCGGCGATCTGCACGGGGGTGAAGCTGATACCGCCCAGGTTGTACGCGCCACGCTCCCGCACATTCGCACTGGGGGCTTCCATCAATTCCAGGGTGGCGCGGATGGCATCGGGCATGTACATCATCGGCAGGGCGGTGTCGCCCGCCAGAAAGCTGGTGTAGCGGCCTACCTTGAGTGCCGCGTGGAAGATTTCGATCGCGTAGTCAGTAGTACCGCCGCCGGGTGCGGTTTTCCAACTCACCAGGCCGGGGTAGCGCAGGCTGCGCACGTCCACGCCGTGGTTGCGGTGGTACCAGTTGCACCAGCCTTCGCCCGCCAGCTTGGAGATGCCGTAGACCGTGGTCGGGTCCATCACGGTGTGCTGTGGGGTGCGGTCGCGCGGGGTGGATGGGCCAAAGGCCGCAATCGAACTCGGCCAGAACACCTTGTCCAGTGCGTGTGTGCGGGCCAGTTCCAGCACGTTCAGCAGGCTTTTCATGTTCAGGTCCCAGGCCCACTTGGGGTGCTGCTCGCCGCGCGCCGATAAGGCTGCCGCCAGCAGATAGATCTGGGTGATGTGCTGGTGTTCGACCACCTCGGTCAGCGCGGCTGCCTCGGTTGCGTCCAGCATCTCGTGGTGCAGGCCCTGCACCCGGCCTTTGGGCACCATGTCGCTGGTGATGACGGCCTCTGGGCCATGGCGTTGTACCAGCGCGTGGGTGAGCTCGGTGCCGATCTGGCCATTGGCACCGATGATCAAAATACGCGGGCTCATGCCGCAATCAGCCCGAGTTCGCGCCCGGCCTGGGTAAAGGCCGCCACGGCGTTCTCCAGATCCGATCGCGTGTGGGCCGCACTCAGCTGCACGCGGATGCGCGCCAGGCCCTTGGGCACCACCGGGAAAAAGAAGCCCACCACATACACCCCCAGCTCGAGCAGCCGTGCGGCCAGCTTTTGCGCCACCACTGCGTCATACACCATGATGGGCACGATGGGATGGTCGCCGGCTTGGATGTCGAAACCGGCCGCGGCAATGGCACTGCGGAAGTAGGCGGTGTTGTCGGTCAGGGTGTCGCGCAGGGTAGTGGAGCCCTCCAGCAAGTCCAGCACGGCGATCGACGCGCCCACGATGCTGGGGGCCACGGTGTTGGAAAAAAGATAGGGACGCGAGCGCTGGCGCAGCAGCTCCACCACCTCGCGCCGCGCGCTGGTGAAGCCGCCGGATGCACCGCCCAGCGCCTTGCCCAGCGTGCCGGTGATGATGTCCACCTGGCCAAACACACCGCGGTGTTCGTGCGTGCCACGTCCGGTGGCTCCCATGAAGCCGCTGGCATGGCATTCGTCCACGCCCAGCAGGGCACCAAACTGGTCGCACAGGCGGCGCATCATGTCGAGCTGGGCTATGGTGCCATCCATGGAGAACACGCCATCGGTAAACACCAGGGTGTGGCGCGCGCCATCGGCTTTTGCCTGCTGCAACTGGCGCTCCAGGTCGACCATGTCGTTGTGCGCGTAACGGTAGCGTTTGGCCTTGCACAGCCGGACGCCGTCGATGATGGAGGCATGGTTCAGCGCATCGCTGATGATGGCATCGTCCGCTCCCAGCAGGGGTTCGAACAGGCCGCCGTTGGCATCGAAGGCTGCGGCATAGAGGATGGTGTCCTCGGTGCCCAAAAACTTCGACAGGCGCGCTTCCAGCGTCTTGTGGATGTCTTGCGTGCCGCAGATGAAGCGTACCGAACCCAGGCCGTAACCGTGGGTGTGCAAGGCCTCGGCGGCGGCGGCCACTACGGCTGGATGGCTAGACAGGCCCAGGTAGTTGTTAGCGCACAAGTTCAGCACCTCGCGGGTGGAGCCATCGGCAGCCACGGTCTGGATGCGCGGCCCCTGGGCGCTGGAAATCACCCGCTCGGCCTTGTACAGGCCTGCATCGCGGATGCCTTGCAGCTCTTGCTGGAGGTGGGTGTAGAAACTTTGGGTGGTCGCCATGGCGGATGTCCTCATGCACAATGCGAATTACAGTAAAACGAAATTGTGCTGTATATCGAACAATAAATCAATATATTGGATAATCATGGCCCCACGCACTCCCAAAGTTTCTGCTGCCAGTGCCGAGCCGCCCCGCGTGGGCGACACCCTGGCGGCGTTGCGCCAGGCGCAGGCGCTGTCGCTGGATGCCTTGTCGCGCAAGGCCGGGGTGTCCAAATCCATGCTGTCACAAATCGAGCGCGCCCAGGCCAATCCGACGGTGGCCGTGGTCTGGCGGCTGGCCAATGCACTGGGGGTACCGCTGGGCGACCTGCTGGGGTCTGCCCCGCCGCCTGCCGAGCCCGCTATCACCGTGGTGCCTGCCCATGCCACGCCGTCGCTGCGCCACCCGGACGGTGCCTGCGAGCTGCGCATCTTGGGCCCCATCGACCTGGCGGGCCAGTTCGAGTGGTATGCCCTGGCAATCCAGCCCGGTGGCGCGCTGGAGTCGCAGCCCCATGAGGCCGGTACGCGCGAACACCTGACGCTATTGACCGGTGCGCTGGATGTAGTGTCGGGCGACGCACAGCAGCACCTGGCCCAGGGCGAAACCGCCCGCTACGCCGCCGACCGGCCGCACGCTATCCGTAACCCTGGCCAGGTGGAGGCCACAGCATGGCTGGTGGTGGTGCATGCCGGGTGATGCTGAGGCTGTCACACAATTTAATTTGGTACACATCCCATACTGCAACAAATTGCAACGTAAATGACTCCATAATTTATTTACACGGATTGTTGGAGTAAAACACATGCAGGGCTTGCAGTTCGGACCAGTTCTCCCACGTGGCCAGTGCACCCGGCAGGTATGGCGCGCCTGACCGCGACCCCTAAAGTACCCGGCACCCGCCTGTTCGGGCTGAGCCGCTTCATGGGGCGTTACCCACGTACCGTGGGCACACTCTGCGGCTACGCGGCAGGTCTTGTGATGGCGCTGGCCGTGGTGCTGGTGGCCTTGCAGCTCAGGCTGCAAGCCATTGACAGCGGCCATGCACAGGTGATTGCCAGCATGCAGGAGCTGCAGGCCGATCTCAGCCTGCTGCTGGACGAAGTCAATGCGTCTTTTGCCCCGGTGTGCACGCCCGACAACCTGAACCGCCTGCGCAGCCTGATGTTCACCCACCGCTATGCGCGCGACATTGGCCTGCTGAACCCGCAGCGCCAGTTGTTCTGCACCACCAATATCGGCTTGCTGGACACCCCCAGCGCCGCTGCCCAAGGCGGTATCGAGGGCTCCATAGGCCACTATTACCTGAACGCTCCCCTGCCTTTGTCGCAAGGCACGGTGCGCGCCGCCCTGGTCGAGCGGGGGCGCTTCCAGGTGGTGATGCAGCCCAACTCCACCCAGGACATCCGTAAGCGCTATGCCGATGCCGTCTGGGCCGGTCGTGCCAGCCAGCGCACCCGGGTGTACCAAAGTGCCCGTGGCGTTTGGACCGACCGCCTGGTCACTCCGCAAACCCCGCATCTGCATCTGGACGCGGGCCGCACAGCTTTGCTGGTCACCACCACGCTGCCGGGTGTCAGCCCGATCTCGGTGCAGTCGGTACTGCTGCCCCAAGACCTGGTCCATAGCCATGGCGGGGTGCTGGCCGGGGCAGCCCTGGTGTGCCTGCTGCTGGGGCTGCTGGTGCAGGGCGCGGTAACGCAGCGCTGCCGGTATTTCCAGTCCATGGCCTACCGCATCCGCTTTCTGTGCCAGCCGGCCAATGTGGTGTGCCACTACCAGCCCATCATCAACCTGGCCAGCGGTCAACCAATCGGTTGCGAAGTGCTGGCCCGGCTGGTGGATGCGGGCCAACTGGTCTACCCTGACCATTTCATCCCGGCCCTGATTGCCGACAACCGCACCTGGGCTTTTGACGCGGCGGTCAGCACCCGGGCGCTGCAGGAGCTGGGTGCGGCCTTGCCTGCCCGCGGGCCTTTCAAGGTAGCGCTGAACTTCTTTCCGCAAAACCTGCAGCGCGATGCCATCGAACCTCACCTGCGCGCCAGCTTGCAGGCGCTGGGTCGGACCGACCTGCAGGTCGAGCTGGAAGTCACCGAATACAACTTTTCGCCGGAGATCGTGCCCGAGCTGCAGCGCCTCAAGGCCGACGGCTACTACATCTCCATCGACGACTTCGGCACCGGCTATTCCAACCTGGGTATGGTCAAGCGGGTGGCCCCCGACTTTTTGAAGATCGACAAGTCTTTTGTGTTCGAGATGGAAGATGCCAGCCTGCGTTCCAGCCTGATCCCGGAAATCATCGCCATCGCCAAGGCCGTCAACAGCCAAGTCGTCGCCGAAGGCATTGAAAACGCCGCCCAGGCCGCCCAGTTGCGTGCCATGGGCGTGCCCTTTGGACAGGGCTACTACTTTGCCAAGCCTATGCCGCTGGAGGCCTTTTTGGCCTACCTGCGGGCCTGCGACGAAGCCGCTAAACCCCCAGCTCTTTGAACACCTCTTTGGCGGTGCGAAAGCTGTCGATGGCGGCAGGTGCGCCGCAGTAGATGGCGGTTTGTAAAAACACTTCCTTGATCTCGTCCTTGCTCACGCCGTTGGTCAGCGCGCCGCGCAGGTGCAGTTTGAGTTCGTGCGGACGGTTCAAGGCAGTCAGCATGGCCAGGTTCAGCAGGCTGCGGGTTTTGCGGTCCAGGCCCGGGCGGTTCCACACATCGCCCCAGGCGTACTGGGTTACCAGCTCTTGCATGTCGCGGTTGAATGCGTCGGCATTCTGGATGGCCGCGTCCACGTAGTCGGCCCCCAGCACCTCGCGGCGGGTCTGCAGGCCTTTGTCGAAAAGTTCTTGGTTCATGGCGACTTCCCTTGTGAAAAAAGGGGAGTGTATCGCCCAGAATAATGCTATTTATTTAATAGCTATATGTGTAGGTTTTATATGCGCCAGAGCATGATTTCGTGCTGAAAATCAGGTGTAACGCTTGCTACGCAGGTTATTTTTAATTTCCTGGAGTTTGGGCTGCAAGGTGGTGCCGCCGATGCGCAGTGCCACGCAAGTGGCCAGAATGTCGATGATCAGCAGGTGCAGCAGGCGTGACACCATGGGGCTGTAGCGCTCGTAGCCTTCGGGGTGGTTAGCGGCGAGGTGCACATGCCCAGCAGCGGCCAGGGGCGAGCCGCTGGTGGTGATGACGATGGTGGTTGCGCCATTCTTGCGGGCGATGTCGCAGGCATCCATCAGGTCGCGGGTGCGGCCCGAGTTGGATATCACCACCACGCAGTCGCCCGGGCCGAGCATGGACGCGCCCATCACCTGCATGTGGCCGTCGCTGTAGGCAATGGCGTGCACACCCAGGCGGAAGAATTTGTGCTGCGCGTCCTGTGCCACGATGCCGGAGTTACCGGCGCCGTAGAACTCGATGCGTTTGCCGGTTTTGTAGGTCTCGGCCAGGATTTCGGCGGCTTTTTCCAACGCCGTGGTACTGGCGTCGTTGCGGTATTTAAGGAAGGCAGCGACAGTGTTGTCAATCACCTTAACCATTACGTCGCTGGTTTTGTCGTCCAGGTCCACGCTGCGGTGGATGAATGGCACGCCTTCACTCACACTGCCTGCCAGCTTGAGCTTGAAGTCGCTCAGTCCGTCGTAGCCCATGCTGCGGCAGAAGCGCACCACCGTGGGTTTGCTGACGTGGGCGCGGTCACTGAGCTCGCTGACCGGCAGGTTGGCAAAGGCGCGCGGGTCGGCCAGCACCAGCTTGCCCACCCGCTGCTCCGCCGGGGCCAGCGAAGAGAGGGAAGCTTTGATGCGATCAAGCATGGGTCACGATTCCTCGCTCCAGCAGTAACCGTCGCGGGCAATCATGGCGCTCGAGGCGCTGGGGCCCCAGGTGCCAGCGCCGTAGGGGCGTGGGCCGGCGGCATCGTTCTTCCAGTGTTCGATGATGGGCTCGACCCAGCGCCAGGCTTCTTCTTGCTCGTCGCTGCGGACAAACAGGTTCAGGCGGCCGTCCAGCACGTCGAGCAGCAGGCGCTCGTAGGCACCCACGCGTTCCGAGCCGAAGCGTTTGTCAAAGTCCAGATCCAGCTGCACCGGGGCCAGCGACTGGCTGGCGGCGCGGCTGCGGTTGCCCTGGGCTTGCGCCAGCAGGTGCAGCTCCAGCCCGTCCTTGGGTTGCAAATTGATGACCAGGCGGTTCGCCGCGCCCACCGGGGCGTTGAAGATCGGGTGCGGGGTTTGGTGGAAGTTGACCACGATATGCGCGTCGCGTCCGGCCAGGCGCTTGCCGGTACGGATGTAGAAGGGCACTCCGGCCCAGCGCCAGTTGGCGATTTCGGTGCGCAGGGCCACAAAGGTTTCGGTCTGGCTGTCGGCGTTCACGCCCAGCTCTTGGCGGTAGCCGGGCACCGACACGCCGCTGGACTTGCCCGCGCTGTACTGGCCGCGGATCACGTGCTGCGACAGGGTCTCGGCCGTCCAGGGCTTGAGCGAACGCAATACCTTGAGCTTTTCGTCGCGAATGGCATCGGCGTGCGCGTTGATGGGCGGCTCCATGCCAATGGCGCAGAGCAGTTGCAGTGCGTGGTTTTGCACCATGTCGCGCAGGGCACCGGTATTTTCGTAGAAGGCACCACGCTTTTCCACACCCAGGTCTTCGGCAATGGTGATCTGGATGTTGGCGATGTGCTCGCGCTTCCACAGCGGCTCAAACAAGGCATTGCCAAAGCGCAGCGCAAACAGGTTCTGCACCGAGGGCTTGCCCAGGTAGTGGTCGATGCGGAAAACCTGCTTTTCGGTGAAGCAGCGGCGCACGGTCTCGTTGATGGCGCGGTTGGAGGCCAGGTCGTGGCCCAGCGGCTTTTCCAGCACGATGCGGGTGTGGTCGCTGTTCAGGCCAGCAGCCGCCAATTGCTCGCACACGGTGGTGAACAGGCCCGGCGCGGTGGCCACGTACATCACTACCGAGTCGGCGTTGCGGGTTTCCAGAATCGACTTCAGCGCGGCGTAGTCGTCGGGCTTGGACAAGTCCATGCGCTGGAATTCCAGCAGGGCCGCGAAGCGTGCAAATTCTTCGGCATTGGGGCGTTTGGATTCTTCGACGCTGTTAAAGCGCGATTGGATCTGCTCGCGGTACTGCGCATGGCTAAGGTCGTCGCGGCCCACACCAATGATGCGGCCGCCCTCGGGCAGGGTGCCGTGGCGAAAAGATTGGAACAAGGCGGGCATCAACTTGCGCCAGGCGAGGTCGCCGGTGCCGCCAAACAAGACTAGATCAAAGCTCATAGAGTTACATCCAAAAGGGTGACCGCGAATGTAACTTAGTTTCAGGTTTCTGAAAATATGGCCGCCAAAAAATCTTTTTAAGGCGGTTTTTATCAGTGTTTTCCCGCTTGTGGCGCTTTCAAACTGGGGTCTAAGCTGGTTTGGTAACCTAGTTACCCCCATGCGCCCCCAGGGCCGGGTTTTCACAGCCATACAGATTTTGCACCTTGGTAACCAAAAAGATGCACCACGCAGCGCTGCCGCGTCTCTTTTTGTTTGTACCATTCGGGACCGTGCAGCCTACCAAGCCCTGGCGCACCCCGGTTTCCAGCGAAAGAACCCCGCCTATTTTGGGTTCTGACAACGACCACCACACACCATGACCCAACTCGACTCCCTCAAGCAGTTCACCACCGTCGTTGCCGATACCGGCGACTTCAAGCAGTTGGGCGTGTTCTTGCCCACCGATGCCACCACCAACCCGTCGCTGATCCTGAAGGCCGTGCAAAAGCCCGACTACGCGCCGCTGCTGGCCGAGGCCGTGGCCAAGTACCAGGGCCGTCCGCTGGACGAGGTCTGCGACCGGCTGATCGTGCGCTTTGGCTGCGAGATTTTGTCCATCGTGCCAGGCCGTGTGTCCACCGAAGTCGATGCGCGCCTGAGTTTTGACACGGCGGCCACCGTGGCCCGTGGCAAGCGCCTGATCGAGATGTACGCCTCTGAGGGCATTGCCAAGGAGCGCATCTTGATCAAGGTGGCCTCCACCTGGGAAGGCATCCAGGCCGCGGCCGAGCTGGAGCGCGCAGGCATCCGCACCAACCTCACGCTGCTGTTCAGCTTTGCCCAGGCTGTGGCCTGCGGCCAAGCCAAGGTGCAACTGATCTCGCCGTTTGTGGGCCGCATTTACGACTGGTTTAAGAAGACCGCCGGTGCCGCCTGGGTCGAGGCCGACAATGCCTGCGCCAACGACCCCGGCGTGGTGTCGGTCACCCAGATCTACAACTACTACAAGCGCTTCGGCATCAAGACGGAAGTCATGGGTGCAAGCTTTCGCAACGTGGGCCAGATCACTGCGCTGGCGGGCTGCGACCTGCTGACCATCAGCCCCGACCTGCTGGCCTTGATGGCCGCCAGCGATGCCCCGTTGACCCAGGCGCTGGATGCCAAGGCCGCCCAGGCGATGGACCTGGAAGAGGTGACGTTGGACGAGGCCGGTTTCCGCTTCGCCCTGAACCAGGACGCAATGGCCACCGAGAAGCTGGCCGAAGGGATTCGCGGCTTCGTTACCGATGCCATCAAATTGGACAAACTGCTGCTCGCCGCCTAACCAGGACTAAAAATGGACGCACTCCACCGCCCACGTTGTGACACCGTGCCCGCCTGGGCGCAACTGCAAACCCAGTACGCTGCCAGCGGTGTGGCGCTGGATTTGCGCCAGGCCTTTGCCGCCGACCCCGACCGCTTTACTGCGTTTAGCCAGGATGCGCCCTACGTATTCGCCGACCTGTCGAAGAACCGAATCGACGCGGCCACCCAAAGTCTGCTGTTCGACCTGGCCCGCCAGACCGGCGTGGAAGTGCTGCGCGACGCGATGTTTGACGGTGCCAAGATCAACACCACCGAAGACCGGGCGGTGATGCATTTTTTATTAAGAAAAAGTGCTGAAACGCAAGCAAAAACTGCACCAGCTGCTATCAAAAATGATTTGACCGAGGTGCATGCCACGCTGGACGCGATGCTTGCCTTTGCCGAAGCCACGCGTGCCGACACTGCCATCACCGACGTGGTCAACATCGGCATTGGTGGCTCCGATCTGGGCCCACTGATGGCCACGCTGGCGCTCGACGCGTTTGCCACGCCAACCAAGCGCATGCACTTTGTGTCCAACGTGGACGGCCACGAACTGGCCGCGCTGCTGCCGCGCCTGCAAGCCGATAGCACGCTGTTTTTGATTGCCTCCAAGACCTTCACCACTACCGAGACCATGACCAACGCCCGCTCGGCCAAGGCTTGGTTCGAGGCGCAGGGCGGCACCCACACGGCGCGCCACTTTGCTGCGTTGACCACCAATGTGGCGGCGGCCAATGCGTTTGGCATCAGCACCACCTTTGGTTTTTGGGACTGGGTGGGCGGGCGCTATTCGGTGTGGTCGGCGATTGGCCTGCCGGTGGCAATTGCCATCGGTGCCGCGCATTTCCGCGAATTTCTGGCCGGTGCCGAAGCCATGGACGAACATTTCTGCACCGCCCCGCTGGAGCAAAACCTGCCCATGCGCCTGGGCCTGCTGGACGTGTGGTACCGCAACTTCCACGGCTTCACCAGCCGCAGCATCGCCCCGTACCACAGCGCGCTGCGCCGCCTGCCTGCCTACCTGCAGCAGCTGGACATGGAGAGCAACGGCAAGCAGGTGGACATGCAGGGCCAGAAGCTGCCGTTTGGCACCTCGTGCGTGCTATGGGGCGAGCCTGGTACCAACGGCCAGCACGCCTACTTCCAGATGCTGCACCAGGGCACGGACGTGGTGCCGGTCGAATTTATTGCGGTCAAAAAAGCCCGCCACAGCCTGCCTGGGCACCACAACACATTGCTGTCCAACGTGGTCGCCCAGGCGCAAGCTTTGATGGTTGGCAAGGTGGATGCAGGCGGGCACCGCAACTTCCCCGGCAACCGCCCCAGCACTTTCTTGCTGCTGGATGATTTGACGCCCGCCAGCCTAGGCGCGCTGATTGCGCTGCAAGAGCACCGGGTGTTTGTGAGCGGCGCGCTGTGGGGCATCAACAGCTTCGACCAATGGGGCGTGGAGCTGGGCAAGGTGCTGGCCAAAGACATCGAGCCGCGCCTGCAGTCGGGCGATGTGTCCGGGCTGGACGGCTCGACCGCGGGCCTGCTGGCCAAGCTGCGCTAAGGCGAGGGAAGGTGTTCAGCGCTGCCTTCATCTGGGAACCTGGCCAGTACGACGCAGAGTTTGACCGCCTGGACGCACTGATCGACGCGGTGGCCCGCGCCATGCCGGGCTTCCTTGGCGTGGAGATATGGGTGTCCGAAGGCGGCCAGCGCCGCAACGCTACCTACTACTGGGCCAGCCTGGAGGACGTGCAAGCCTTCTCCCAGCATCCGCATCACCTGGAAGCCAAGCGCCAGTACGTGCGCTGGTACAAAGGCTTCCATATCGTCATCTCCGAGGTGGTGCGCTCGTACGGCGACGGTGCCTTTGCGCACCTGACCCCCAATAGCCGAGTGGCTTGACGTGGATCAGGGCGTGAGGTTCAGGCGGTAGGCGTAGGCTTCGCCCCGGTAGGTGCTCTCAACGTATTCGACCAGTTGGTTGTCGTTGCTGAAGGACTTGCGTTTGAGCAGCAGGCAGGGCGCGGGCGCGGGGTAGTGGAAGGCTTTGGATTCGGCTTCGCTGCTCATTACCGCTTCAATGGTTTGCTCGGCGTGGGTCAGGTCCAAGCCACAGTGGTCTTGCAAGAAGGTGTAGACCGAGCCGCGGGTGTCCCAGTCGGCCATGGGCGGGGCCAACGCCAGGTCGTACCAGGCAACTTCGCGGGCCAGGGGCAGGCCGTCGGCCAGGCGGATGCGCACCAGTTTGGCAAAACGGTTCACCGATGGCCGCCCGAAGATGGACGCAATCATGCGGTCCTGCACGACGTCATGGGCCACCAACTGGGTACTGGCCGCCATGCCCCGGTCGCGCATGTCTTCGGCAAAGCCTTTGAGTTTGCCGATGGGCTGGTGGATTTTTTGCGGAGCCTGCACTTGCGTGCCGCCGCGGCCGTGGGTGCTGAGCAAGCGGGCGTGGCGCAGGTCGTTGTAGCAGCGTTTGATGGTGGTGCGGCTGACCTGCAGGGCTTCGGCCATAACGCGTTCTGACGGCAGGTTGCTACCCGTAGGCAACTCGCCGTTGTCGATCAGGGCCTGAATCTGGCGTTTGAGTTGTTGGTAGTAGGGTTCCGATGTCTTGGCGTCTAACCGCAGTTTGGCCAAAATACCCTCAGACGCAGCCCCCTCCAGAGAGGCCGGGCGGGCGGTATCGCGTGCGTTCTTCGTCGGGTTGTTCACTCGGTAGGTCCAAAAAATACCAGCGGCTTTACTGGCCTGGTAATTTTGTTCCAAACGTAACAATATGTGATTTTTAGGTTCGCGACATATTTGGGGTTTGGCCCGCTAATCTGGGCCACGCAGGCGAATTTGTCACGTACGTGACTCGTCTGCAGGTGTCGAAATCAGCGTTGCCGGGCTTGCGACGGTGCCCCTGGCAAGCCCAATTGGTGCCAGGCGCGGCGCAATTGGGTATCTGAGCTGAAACCCGCCAGCTCGGCGGCGTGGTTGACGTTGTGGCCCGACTGCAGCGCCGTCTGCGCCACGGCCAACCGGATGCGGCGCAGGTACTGCAAGGGCGCAATCTGCGCGTATTCCATGAACAAACGGGTCAGATGACGCGGTGAGGTGTGGGCCATGTCGGCCATGCGTGGCACTGTCCAGCCCGCACGCGGGTCCAGGCTGACGGCATCTTGCACCCGGTGCAGGGCGGGGTGCAGGTGGTTGCGATAGCTTAAAAATGGCGAAAGCTCGGGGTCGTGCGGGCCGCGACGCAAGGCCACCACCATGGTCTGGGCGACCTGCGCGGCAATGGATTCGCCGCAGGTGTCGGCAATGCGTTGCAGCACCAGGTCGATGCCGGTGGTGACGCCCGCGCTGCTGTAGATCGGCGCGTCTTCCACAAACACCCGGTTGGCCACTACTTCGCACTGCGGCTCAACCGTACGCAACTCGTCCAGATGCTGGTGGTGGGTGGTGACGCGGCGGCCTTTGAGCAGCCCGGCGTGCGCCGCCAGCAGGGTGCCTGCGCACACCGTCACCAGCTCCAGCTGGTGCGTGGCCAGTCGCAGGCCGCGCAGCCAGTGCAGCACGGCGCGGGCAGCGGCGTTGTCAACTGCGATGGTGGTGCCGGGCAGGCCGACCAGCACCACCCAGTGCGGCGTGGCGGGGTGGGCGGTCAGCGCGTCGGGCAGGGGCTGCAGCCCGGTGAGCTGGGCACCCACAGAGGTGGCGGTACTGGCATCCGGCCCGATAAATTGCAGGGCAAAACGTTCCGGCTGGCCTTGCGCCAGCAGGCATTGGTTGGCGATGCGCAGGGCTTCTGCCGGGCCCGCCCAGTCGAGGATCAGGCTGTTGGGCAGCAGGACGAAAAGAACCTGGATCAGGGCTGGGGCTGCCATGCGTAGTCCATTTGCCGGGCTGTGCGCGCTGCCAGTGCATGCCCCGCCAGCGTTGCGACCAGGTGCAGGCACATGTCGATGCCTGCGCTGATGCCGGCCGAGGTGGTGATATGGCCCTGTTCCACCCAGCGCTTGCCGGTCTGCACCTGCAGGGCCGGGAACATACGCTGCAAATCATCCACGTCTTCCCAGTGCGTGGTGACCGGGCCGTGGGTGAGCACGCCGCTGCGCGCCAGCAGGAACGCTCCCGTGCAGACCGA
Source organism: Rhodoferax sp. RT5P35 (assembly GCF_056521385.1). Classification (NCBI taxonomy): domain Bacteria; kingdom Pseudomonadati; phylum Pseudomonadota; class Betaproteobacteria; order Burkholderiales; family Comamonadaceae; genus Rhodoferax; species Rhodoferax sp. RT5P35. Next base: position 239,329 of record NZ_JBWMAX010000007.1, read on the forward strand.
GGCCACGGTGCGGGCGGTGGCTGCGGTGGCCGCAATCCAGGCGGTCGTTTCCGGGCAGCCCATTGCGGCATCGACCACACCGCCGGGGACGATCAATACATCGGTGCTGGTGCAGGCTGAAAATGTACTGTCCGGAATAACGCGTAATCCGGCCCTGGCGCAGATAGAGTCTGCGGTATGTGCTATGCATTGTGTAGCAAAAAGAGGCGGGTCGTTGGGGTGGCTGCGGCCATGCACGCGGCTGGCGATGGTGAACACCTCGTAGGGCCCGGCAAAATCCAGCGCCTCTACGTCGTCGAACACCAAAATCGCAACGTGGTGCGTCATTCAGCAGCTCCGGCCAGGGCTTGTTCCACCGTGCAGATGCGGGCGAAGCGCTCGGTGAGCACGGCGGCGGTGCGGGCCATGATGTCGGCGGCGGGTAGCACGGTGCCGTCCAGGTGCTGCATGTCCCAGGTCAGCGTGGCCTCCAGGCAGTAGTCCACCGTCCAGCCCAGGTCGGATGCGTGGCGGGTGGTGGTTTCGCAGCATTGCTCGGTGCGGATGCCGCTGATGATTAGGCGGCGGATGCCGTGGGCCGTCAGCCACACGTCCAGCCCGGTGCCGACCAGCGCGCTGTGGCGGCTTTTGGTGAAGGTGGCCGCAGGCTCGAACGCAGCCAGCCCTGCGATGGGCTGGATGTGGCCGGATTCGACCGCAAACGCGTTGTCGGCCGTCTTGGGGCCATCCACATGGAAGATGCGCACGATAGGGATGCCACGCGACACGCAGCCGTTAATCAGCGCATTCTGCTTGTCCAAATATCCTGGCAAGGTGGCTGGGGTGAAGTACGGCCGCTGCCGAAAGGATTCTTGGGCATCGATCAAAATCAGACAGGTTTGCATGGTGTGTGGCCTTGGCAAGTGGTGGATGGTAGCGCTCTATTCTTCTGCACGAGCGGCCCACAAGCCATCCACGATCAGCCCTGTTTCGATCATTTTCAGCCACGAACTGGGTTGCAAATGAAAAAACCCCGCAGAGTTCGCACTCTGCGGGGTTTTGGGGAAGTTGTGGTCCCGGTCCTAAAACAGGGATGCCAACCTCGTCGCGCAACGGGTGGCTGGGTAGGCGCATCGTCGTAGACAGTGGCAGAGCCACGGCAAGACGGTGCAACGCCCCCAGCCGCCCGTTTCGCGGCGACTCCGGGTTACATGCCCATGTCGCCCATGCCGCCCATGCCACCACCCATGCCGCCGCCCATGCCGCCAGCACCGGCTTCGTCTTTTGGAGACTCAGCGATCATGGCTTCGGTCGTCAGCATCAAGGATGCAACGGAAGCAGCGTTCTGCAGAGCCGTACGGGTCACCTTCGTTGGGTCCAGAATGCCCATTTCGATCATGTCGCCATAGGTGCCGTTGGCAGCGTTGTAGCCGTAGTTGCCCGAACCGGCCAACACAGCAGCCACCACCACAGAGGCTTCTTCGCCTGCGTTGTAGACGATTTCGCGCAGAGGGGCTTCGATAGCCTTCAACACCAGCTTGATGCCGGCGTCTTGGTCGGCGTTAGCGCCTTCGATCTTGCCAGCCGCTTGCTTGGCGCGCAGCAGAGCCACGCCACCGCCAGCCACAATGCCTTCTTCCACCGCAGCGCGGGTAGCGTGCAGGGCGTCTTCGACGCGGGCCTTCTTTTCCTTCATTTCGATCTCGGTGGTAGCGCCCACTTTGATCACGGCTACGCCGCCAGCCAGCTTGGCCACGCGCTCTTGCAGCTTTTCGCGGTCGTAGTCGCTGGAAGCTTCTTCGATTTGCACGCGAACTTGCTTGACGCGGGCTTCGATGTCGGCAGCAGCACCAGCGCCATCAATAATGGTGGTGTTTTCTTTGCCCACTTCGATGCGCTTGGCTTGGCCCAGATCGGCCAAAGTCACTTTTTCCAGGGTCAGGCCGACTTCTTCAGCGATAACCTTGCCGCCGGTCAGGATGGCGATGTCTTCCAACATGGCCTTGCGGCGGTCGCCGAAACCAGGAGCCTTCACAGCCACAACCTTCAAAATGCCACGGATGGTGTTGACCACCAGGGTCGCCAGTGCTTCGCCATCGACTTCTTCAGCGATGATCAGCAGAGGACGGCCAGACTTGGCAACTTGTTCCAGGGTAGGCAACAGTTCGCGGATGTTGCTGATCTTCTTGTCGAACAACAGCACAAACGGGTTGTCCAGCAAAGCGGCTTGCTTTTCTGGGTTGTTGATAAAGTAGGGCGACAGGTAGCCACGGTCAAACTGCATGCCTTCGACGACATCCAGCTCGGATTCCAGCGACTTGCCGTCTTCCACGGTGATCACGCCTTCTTTACCAACCTTGTCCATCGCGTCAGCAATGATCTTGCCGATGGATTCATCGGAGTTGGCGGAGATCGAACCAACTTGGGCGATTTCCTTGGAGGTGGTGGTGGCCTTGGAAGCCTTCTTCAGCTCGGCGACCAAAGCAGTCACTGCCTTGTCGATGCCGCGCTTCAGATCCATCGGGTTCATGCCGGCGGCTACGTACTTCATGCCTTCGCGGATGATGGCCTGGGCCAGCACAGTCGCGGTGGTGGTGCCGTCACCAGCCAGGTCGGAGGTCTTGGAAGCCACTTCCTTGACCATCTGCGCACCCATGTTTTGCAGCTTGTCTTTGAGTTCGATTTCCTTGGCCACGGACACACCGTCCTTGGTCACGGTAGGCGCGCCAAACGAGCGCTCCAGAACCACGTTACGGCCTTTGGGGCCCAGGGTCACCTTGACTGCGTTAGCCAAAATGTTCACGCCTTCAACCATGCGTGCGCGGGCTTCGCCGCCGAAAACTACGTCTTTTGCTGCCATGAGAATTTCTCCGGTATCAATAAATTAAAAGGGGGAGGGTATGAGGCGAGAAATTACTTCTCTACGACCGCGAACAGGTCGTCTTCCTTCATCACCAGCAGTTCGTCGCCTTCGACCTTGACGGTTTGGCCGCTGTACTTGCCGAACAAGACGCGGTCGCCAACCTTCACGGTCAGGGCGGAAATTTCACCCTTGTCGTTCTTTTTGCCGGGGCCAACAGCCAGGATCTCGCCTTGGTCTGGCTTTTCAGCAGCCGAGTCAGGGATCACGATGCCGGAAGCGGTCTTGGTTTCGCTGTCGATACGCTTGACGATCACGCGGTCGCCGAGAGGACGTAGGTTCATAGAGTCTCCTAAAAATGGAACGGTGAAAAAAGGGCGTGGGGTGGGTGCTAGCACTCAACCCCTACGAGTGCTAATGATAAGGGCAAGTTGTGACGTTTCAAGGGCAGCAGCCAGAAATGCTGTGCTGGCCGAAGCCTTTGCTTGCCGATTGGCGCACACTTTGGCATGCGGAATTTAAGAAAATAAGGCCTCTAGCGCATATTCCACCTACGCTAGTAGCTATCTATTTAGTAGTGACCAAGTTGTGAGGCGAATTAGCCACCGCCGTATAGCCATGGCAGGTCCAGCAGGCGTTCGCCGCCCAGCTGCATCGCCTGGTCCCGGCCCCAGCGCACCAGGCCCGAGGCGTGAAAGATGCGGCCATTGCGGATGGCGCGGGCTTGCACCCGTGCATTGCGTTGCCAGCGTTGGTCTGCGTAGTGGGCCAGTGCAGCCGGAATATCGGTGCCTGACTGCAGCACACTGGCCAGGTTGGCGGCATCTTCTATGGCCATGCCCGCGCCTTGGGCCAGGTAGGGGCGCATCGGGTGGGCGGCATCGCCTAGCAGCGCAACCCGGCCTTGCGCGTGCTGGTGGGGGCTGTGCATGGGCGGGCGGTCACACAGCACCCACAAGCGCCAGGAGGAGACCGCCTGCAACAGGTCTTGGAGCGGGCTGCACACGCCAGCCAAGCTGGTCTGCAGATCGGCGGCGTTGGCGCTGTGGTCCCACTGCTCCAAGCTGGTGCGCTGGGGCGGAAGCTGGCCGTGCACGATGGCCACGACGTTGAGCCAGTCGCCGCCACACACGGGGTACTGCACCACATGCAGATTCGGACCTAGCCACGCGGTGACGTGCTGGGAGCGCAGGGGGTGCGGCAGATCGGCCTGGCGCACCAGGGCGCGGTAGGCCAGATGGCCAGTAATGCGGGGCGGGCCGTCGTGCAGCAGCCATTGGCGCACGGGGCTCCACAGGCCATCGGCGCCCACCAGTGCATCGCCGTGGATATCTTCCGCAATGCTGCCGCGTACCGATACGCCAGAGGGGTTTTGGCTGAAATGCTGCAGGCCGTGGTCGAGTTGTAGCTGGGTACCAGTTTGTTGCACGGCGGTATGCAGCAACGCCAGCAGGTCGGCCCGGTGCAGCGTGGCGTAGGGGGCACCGTAGCGTTGCTGCATGGCGGCACCCAGTGCCAGGCGGCCCAATTCTCGGGCCGTCAGCGCGTCGCGCACCTGCAGATGCGATGGAAAGGCGGCCACTGCCGCCAGTGCGTTTTGCAGACCCCAGCGGTGCAGTAGCCGGGTGACGTTGGGGCCGATCTGGATACCCGCACCCACTTCGCTCAAGACCGCAGAACGCTCAAACAGGCGAACGCCCCATCCGGCCCGCGCGCACGCCAATGCCGCTGCCATGCCGCCAATACCTGCACCCGCGATAAGTAATTGTTGAACCATGGAGTGATTTTGCCGTGCCAGGAGGCCGGTGCGGCAAGCTGTGGCTGCCGCGTTGGGCACGGGATTTGCAAACAGTGTTTGCTAAACACGGCTGCCATATTGAAATATCGGTGCTAGCGCTGGTGGGGCTGTAAACCGGCATGAATGCGTGTATCAAAAGTGCTTTGTGCAGCCAGCTTCGGGCCTCAAACCTGCCTCAAAAAAAGCCCATAATGCAACAGCAAAATTTATCCTGCCGAGCAGTGGGCCAGGGCACCCTAAAAATCTTGCCAAGTATGCTGCGTGTTTAAACCATCTTCCATTCGACATACCAATATTCGATGCATTTTCTTAAAAATCTAGATGCCAAACTGGGGTTGCAAGAGCCATTGAAAGTAAACCGATCTACGGGCCAAGGCTGTAGTTTTGGTATACCGGGGCTTATGGGCTGTGCCGCAGGGTTATCGCTGCAGATAGGTGGCGGGCATGATCAAAATATTTAGCCATTACTTGCACCGCCGCACGCTGCAGCAGGTTTTTTTCGATCTTGGGCTGGTCATCTTGGCCGTTTTGGCCGTGGTCATTTGGAAGGGTGAAGAATTCACCTCGATGGTGTCTTTGTTGGGGCATGCCGGTCTGCTGTCGCTGGGCATGTTGGTTATCAACTCTGCCTTGGGTTTTTACCAGCGCATCCATAACCGTTCGCTGAACCAGTCGCGCGCACGCGCAGCGTTATCTCTGGTATTGGCATTGCCGCTGACTTACGGTGTGTTTTCACTGTTTCCCCAAAGCTCAACCAGCAGGGAAACTTTGTCCATGGCGGCGATGGCGGGTTTTGTTGTGGTTATCTTGCACCGGGTGTACGTGGTCCACTCGATGCCGCAATCCATGATGCGCCACCGCGTGCTGGTATTCGGCACCGGGCCTCGGGCAGCTCTGGTGGGAAAAACACTCAAAAACGAAGACCCCCATGTAGATGTAGTGGGTTACTACGCCAGCCCGAACGAGGCCGAATCCGACGTGTCGGCCTGGGGGATTTTGTCCAAGCACAAGTCTTTGACCGATACGGCCCTTGAGTTGGAAGTGGATGAGATCGTTGTCGCACTGGTGGAGCGGCGGGGGGGCAGCATGCCCTTGCGTGAGTTGTTGGATTGCAAGCTACACGGTGTGCGGGTGGTAGATGTGGCCACGCATTTTGAAAAAACCAAGGGCCAGATTCGCCTGGATTCGGTAAATGCCGGGTGGTTGATTTTTGGGGATGGTTTTAGCCAGGGAGGCGTGCGAACAGCGGTGAAGCGTTTGTTTGATATTTTCAGCGCAGTAGTGCTGATTTTGTTAACCCTGCCGATCATGCTTGTCACCATGCTATTGGTGGTGCTGGAGAGCCCGGGGCCGGTTTTTTACCGCCAAGAGCGGGTGGGTTTTAACGGCCGACTGTTCAATGTGGTGAAGTTTCGCAGCATGCGTGCCGACGCTGAAAAAGACGGAACCCCACGCTGGGCCGCCGCCCAGGATGACCGTATTACCAAGGTGGGCAAGTTCATTCGAAAAGTCCGCATTGACGAATTGCCACAGTTGTTTTGTGTCCTCAACGGGGATATGAGCATGGTGGGGCCACGGCCGGAGCGGCCTTTTTTTGTGGACCAGTTGACACGCCAAATTCCGTATTACGCGGTGCGGCAAAGTGTGAAGCCTGGGGTTACGGGCTGGGCGCAAGTGCGCTACCACTACGGTGCCACGCTGGAAGATTCGGCCGAAAAGCTCCAATACGACTTGTATTACGTCAAAAACCATTCGCTGTTTTTAGACATTATTATTTTGTTTGAAACCGTAGGCGTGGTTCTGATGGCCAAGGGCGCGCGCTGAAGGTCGCCTCGCGGTTGTTGCCGCTCGCTGTGTAACCCATGGATAAAGAAATTTTGACTTTGACCGCCATGGGCTACGCCCTGGTCGGCTTGGTGTATTCCGGGTTTGCGCTGCGTTTGTTGGCGACGGGATACATCCGTGCCCCCAGAAACAAAGCCGCCGTTTATTTGTTCAGCGCAGTCGTGTTCACTGCGTTGTGGGGCGGGAGCGAATTGTTTTCTGCGCATGCTTGGTGGCGTTTATTGGGCAACTTGGCGGATGTGCTGCGTTACGGCTGCTGGTTCGGATTCATGTTGTCACTTTGCAGATCCAGCCGTAACGGACGGCTACCACCCGGCATGGCATGGTTGCCCGCGATGGCGGCAGCGTTGGTCGCCTTCGGTATTGTGGCGCAATGTTTGGTGGCATTTGGCACTTCGGACTTGGAGGTCCAGGCATCTTTGGTGCTGATGGGGGCTATGGCCTTACCGGTGCTGGCCTTGGTTTTGTTAGAGCAAATCTACCGTAATGTCACGGAGGACTCCCGTTGGAACGTCAAGCCTTTGAGTTTGGGCTTGGCAGGACTTTTTTTGTTCGATCTGTATTTGTATTCGCAAGCTGTTTTGTTCAAACGGTTGGATGTGGATGCATTGAGCATCCGTGGCGCCGTGCATGCCTTGATGGTGTTTTTGTTATTGCTGTCTACCACGCGCCGAAACGACTGGATTGCAAGTATCCGGGTATCCCAAAAAGCGGCATTCCATTCCGCGACACTATTTGTTGCCGGTGCGTATTTGATTTTCATGTCTGCCGTGGGTTACTACGTTCGGTACTTTGGTGGGGAATGGGGACGGGCTTTGCAAGTGGGGGTCGTGTTTTCTGCCCTTATCGCCCTCTTGGTACTGGCTATGTCAGGGGCATTCAGGGCCAAGCTGCGGGTGTTGGTCGGCAAACACTTCTTCCGTTACCGCTACGATTACCGTGAAGAGTGGCTGAAATTCACCCAGACGTTGTCTGGTCACAATGCCCCGCAAGATATGGGTCAACAGGTTGTGCGGGCATTGGCCGATATGCTGGACAGCCCGGGTGGCGGTTTATGGATGAAAAGCACAGGTGAAGCAGTGTTTCGCCAAACTGCCCACTGGAACTTGGTGGCCACATCCGCCAAAGAGGATGCCGAATCTCCGCTATGCCGTTTTTTGGCAAGCAGTGGTTGGGTGATTAATCTGGAGGAGTTCCGATCGTTCTCTAAACGTTATGGGACTCTCACATTGCCCGAGTGGCTGCTAGAGGTCACGCAAGCCTGGTTAATCGTGCCTTTGACTGCGGGTGGTGAATTGATCGGTTTTGTGGTCTTGGCGCGTGCCCGCACCACTATTGAGGTGAATTGGGAGGTGAACGATTTGCTGAAAACTGCCGGTCGCCAAGCTGCCAGCTATCTAGCGCAGATGCGGGCCACTGAGGCCTTGTTAGAGGTGCGTAAGTTTGATGCATTCAACCGGATGTCCGCCTTTGTGGTGCATGACCTTAAAAACATCGTTACCCAGTTGTCGTTGATGCTTAAGAATGCCAAGCGCTTGCATGCCAACCCTGAGTTTCAACAAGACATGCTGATCACGGTGGAGAATTCTTTAGACAGAATGCGCCAACTGATGCTTCAACTGCGCGAGGGGGCGACGCCACCTGGCACGGCGGTGGGGGTAGACCTGGGGGCCATCGTGCAACGCATCTCTGTGGTGGCTTCTAAGCGGGCCAGGCACCTGGATGTGTCTCTTGTAGATAAGGTGGTTACCCGTGGCCATGAAGATCGTCTGGAGCGGATCATCGGGCATATTGTGCAAAATGCTTTTGATGCGACAGAACCTTCCGGGCGGGTTTGGGTCACCCTGGACCGCTTTAACAGCCAGGCCCGAGTAGAGATCGGCGACACGGGGCATGGCATGTCGGAGGAGTTTGTCCAAGAGCGCCTTTTCAAGCCATTTCAGACCACAAAGCAAGCGGGCATGGGTATCGGTGCTTATGAGAGTTTTCAATACGTGCAGGAATTAGGGGGCAAAATTTTGGTACATAGTGAGTTGAATAAAGGAACGTTGGTGACGCTTTTATTGCCTTTGTTCGAAGTCCACCAAGGCTCTGATTTACACGCATTGGGGGCTTCATGAGTACCGATGCCGCACGTTCACTGCTGATTGTGGAAGATGATTTGGCTCTGCAAAAGCAAATCAAATGGTCGGTAGATAAATTTGACTCGGTGACTGCGAATGACCGGGACACTGCCATGGTGCAATTGCGCAGGCACAGTCCAGCTGTCGTTACGATGGATTTGGGTCTGCCCCCCGATGCCGATGGTGTTACCGAAGGCTTTCGGTTGCTGGAGCAAATTCTGACGGTAGAGCCAGATACCAAGGTGATTGTTTTGACCGGGCAAAACGACCAAGCCAATGCATTGCGCGCGGTGGCACTGGGAGCCTATGATTTTTTTGCAAAACCGTTTGAACCGGAGCTGCTCAATCTGACGATTGAACGCGCCTTCAGGATGTTTGAGCTGCAAAAAGAAAACCGGCGCTTGCAGTCCATGCACCAGCCTGATGCATTGACCGGTTTGATTACGCGCGACCCCGAAATGCTCCGTGTGTGCCGAACCATTGAAAAGGTAGCCAACACCACCGCAACTGTCATGCTGCTGGGTGAGAGTGGTACAGGCAAAGAAGTTTTAGCCCGTGGTTTACACCAGGCTTCTTCCCGTAAAAATGAGAAATTTGTTGCCATCAATTGCGCTGCAATACCTGAAAATTTGCTCGAAAGCGAATTGTTTGGCTATGAAAAAGGCGCATTTACCGGCGCAGCTAAAACCACCTTGGGGAAAATTGAACTCGCCCATGGCGGCACGCTGATGCTGGATGAAATTGGGGACTTGCCTTTTTCTTTACAGGCCAAGCTACTGCGGTTTATCCAGGAGCGCACCATTGAGCGGGTTGGCGGTCGCCAAGAAATACCGGTAGATGTCAGGATTGTGTGTGCCACGCACCAGGATTTGAAGGCCCTGAGCAAAGAGAGCCGTTTTCGGGAAGATCTTTACTATCGCCTGGCTGAAATCGTTATCAATATCCCACCACTGCGTGCCCGCAACGGCGATGCTGCATTATTGGCATTTGCCTTCGTTCGCCGCTTTGCCCGAGATCAAAATAGAGGCTCTTTAAATCTCAGCGAAGAAAGCGTCCGCTTGATTGAGCAACACAATTGGCCAGGTAATATTAGAGAGTTGGAAAACTGCATCAAGCGTGCAGTAATCATGTCTGACAGTAACCAAATTTTGCCAGAAGATATTGGATTGGAATCCATGGTTTCTGATGCATCAGATAAATCGTTGGATTTACGGGCTGTGCGCGATGCAGCTGAAAAGTCTGCAATTATTTCTGCCCTGGGCCGTGCCAATGGTAATATTGTTAAAACGGCTGAACTGCTGGGTGTTAGTCGGCCCACACTTTATGATTTGATGCATCGCCTGGGTTTAAAGTGATGATTCTATATATTTTAAATTGGGAAAATAATGAAAAAAAATATTTTTAGCCACAGTATTATTTATCTTGCGATTACTGTAGGGTTGCTTTCGGCCTGTGGCGACGAAAAGCCTGAAGTCTTGATCTCATCTGCCAAAGAAAGTCTGGCAAAAAATGATCCAAAAAATGCAGTAATAAAAATAAAAAATGCACTGCAAACTGACCCAAATATACCGGAAGCTCGATTTTTACTGGGTACGGCACTTTTAAAAATTGGTGATCCGGCCGCAGCTGAGATCGAACTTGAAAAAGCACGTGGTTTAAAGTATTCCGAAGATTTAGTAGTTCCACAAATTGCTAAATCTTTGATTGCTATGGGGAAGTTTAAAAAAGTAATTGATGATTTTTCAAAAACAGAGCTTACGTCTGCGAGCTCCATCGCCAGTCTAAAAATATCATTAAGTAAGGCTTACACGATTCAAGGGTCAGCGGATCTTGCAAAAAATGCATTGGATGCTGCGTTAGCTGTCGAACCAAATAATACAGATGCGTCTATTATCAAAGTTCGTGGATTGGCTTCGAAAGGCGAGTTGGTAGCCGCGCTCAATTCACTCGATGATCTTGTTGTTAAAAATCCTGAAAATCCAGAAGCTTTAAAACTAAAAGGAGATATTTTACTGATTGGCAAGAGCGATCAAGAGGGCGCTCTATTGCAGTACCAAAAGTCAATTGATGTAAAGGCCGGCTATATACCGGGCTATACGGGTATATTGAGCTTGCTTTTGCAGCAAAGTAAAATTGAAGCTGCCGAGAAAAAACTTGCAGAGTTGAAGAAGGTTGCTGAAAATAATCCACAAACCAAGTACTTTGAAGTCCAGTTGGCATACCAGAAAAAAGATTTTGTGTTAGCAAAGTCTTTGTCGCAGCAGCTTTTAAAAATGGCTCCCGATGATCCTATGTGCCTGCAGCTTGCTGGAGCTGTTGAGTTTCAGTTGAATTCAATGTTACAGGCTGAGGCGTATTTAAGTAAAGCTATTTCGGCAGCACCCAAGCTGCCTCTGGCACGCCGCTTTCTCGTTTCGACTTACCTGCGTACAGGGCAACCAGACAAAGCACTAGCCGCACTGAATGCCGCCTTGAATCAAGAACCTGTTGATACTGAACTCTATTCAATTGCGGGTGAGACTTTTCTGCAAAATGGTGATATCAAGAAAGCTGGGGAATATTTCTCCAAGGCAGCCAAGCTAGACCCCAAGGATGGTAGAAAGCGTACCTCTTTGGCTTTGGTTCACCTGATGGGCGGGGACACAGTATCTGCATTTGGTGAGTTAGATGACATAGCGTCAACTGATAAAGGTATTTCTGCTGATTTGGCTTTGGTAAGCGTATATTTGCGCAGCAACGATCTTGATAAAGCTTTAAAAGCAATTGACGGTATAGAAAAAAAGCAGCCCCAAAATCCACTGGCTTCAAATTTACGAGGAAAAATTCAGATTTCGCAAAAGAATTTTCCAGCTGCTAGAAAAAGTTTTGAAGCCGCTATAGCGTTAAGCCCGACGTATTATTCTGCAATTGGAAGTTTGGCGGCGTTGGATATCGCTGAGAAAAAACCTGAAGATGCAAAAAGAAGATTTGAAAATATTCTACTGAAGGACCCTAAAAACTTCCAGGCACTACTGGGTTTGGCTGAGTTGCGGTCAATCATGGGAGGTACCAAAGAGGAGGTTGCTGAATTGGTAGCCAAAGCTATTGCTGCAAACCCCACCGAATCAAAGCCACGTGTTTTGCTTATTGATTTTTATTTGCGAAATAAAGATTACAAGATGGCATTCTCTACTGCGCAAAATGCAGCAACTGCTTTGCCCGATAGTCCTGAAATTGTGGATGCGTTGGGGCGTGCGCAGCAGGCATCTGGTGATACTAACCAAGCTATATCAAGCTATACCAAACTTGCGGGAATGCAGCCTTTGGACGTTTTGCCATTGATGCGGCTGGCAAATATTAACATCTCAACTAATAATACGGATGCAGCTACGCAAAACCTTACCAAGGCACTAGAGTTAAAACCTGATTTTTTAGATGCCCAACGCGCATTGATCATGCTGAATATTACATCAGAAAAATATTCCAGTGCAGTATCTATGACGAAGTCAATACAGCGTCAGCGTCCTAAAGAAGTTATTGGTTATATCTTGGAAGGTGATGTTTACTCGGCGCAGAAAAAATGGAGTGATGCATTGGTGGCCTATCGTCTCGGCCTTAAATTGGTTGCTTCACCAGAGGCTGCTATCAAAGTGCACGCTGTAACCATTGCTGCTGGTAATAAGACTGAAGCAGATAATTTCTCTGCAACATGGGTGAAGGATCATCCTAAAGATACGGTATTTATTTCTTATTTGGCTGATTCGGCATTGGCAAAGAAAGATTTTCCAACTGCTGAGCGTTTGTACAATAGTATTTTAAAAATTCAACCCGAAAATGCAGTTGCTTACAACAATTTGGCTTGGATTGGTGGCGAATTGAAAAAGGATTCGGCCCTTGGCTATGCAGAAAAAGCGAATGCTTTAGTGCCGAACCAACCTGCATTTATGGATACGATGGCGACGCTGTTGGGCGCCAACGGTGACTATGTGAAAGCGATCGATTTGCAAAAGAAAGTAGTAGCGCTTCAACCTGAAAATCCTTTGTTTAGATTAAATTTGGCCAAGATTTTTATTAAATCTGGAGATAAAAAAAAGGCTAAAAACTTATTGGATGAACTGGCTAAAATTGGTGATAAATTTTCAGCGCATGAAGAAGTTGGTTCAATTTTGAAGACCTTATAGTTAGTTAAATAATTAAGTGAATTATGAAAAATAATTATTTGTACTATAGAAAAATATTTTCTTGGTCTATTTTTATTTTTTGTTTTCATGTGGATTCATCTTTTGCCGAGCTTGCAGATACTATTTCCAGGGTGAAACCATCTATCCTGATTGTTGGTTACTATAAAAATACCAATAGTCCGCGATTCACTCTAAAGGGTTCAGGCTTCGTTGCCACAGGGGGAAATGTGGGTATCACCAATGCCCATGTTTTATTCGGGCCATCAGAAGATAGCGCTGGTTCGAATTTGGTTGTGCAAGTACGCAATGCCAAAGGCGAGTTGCAGATGCGGCAAGCGACCGTGCTGGAGATAGACCGCGTGCATGACTTGGCAATGCTAAAGTTTGATGGTGACCCTGTGTCCGCCCTGCGCTTAGGCGACTCGAATGCCGTGCGTGAAGGACAGTCGGTCGCGTTAATGGGCTTTCCTATTGGTGGTGCCCTCGGGTTTTCGCCAGTGACTCACCGCGCTATGGTTTCGTCCATCACACCGATTGTTCTGCCTGCCGCTACAGGCCAGCAGTTGACCGAAAAGTCGATTCGTAGCATCCGGGACGGTAGCTTTGATATCTTTCAATTAGATGGCACGGCGTATCCGGGTAATAGCGGTGGTCCGCTGTTTGATGCAGAGTCTGGCGAGGTGCTCGGTATCGTGAATATGGTGTTCGTTAAGGGCACCAAAGAGTCGGCTATCAGCCAACCCTCTGGTATCTCTTACGCTATTCCCTCCAACTACATCCAGCAATTGATTCAGCGGCAAAAATCCCCTTGAGGTGCGTGCTTTGGGACCTTATTGCATGAAGCCCATGCGGCTCTTGTGCTGGCTGGCTTTGGGCAGGTCTTCTACCCGCACCGTATCGCGGCCATCCAGGCGGGCATTGCCGAAGCCGGTCATCAAGGCCCTGCGCATTTCACGGGGGGCTAGTTCTGCCAAGGCATCTTGCAGATCAGGCTGGGCTTCTGGAGCAAAACGTTCGCCCCAGCCATGTTCGGCGCGGATGGACTGGTAGAGGTTGCAGGCAATCTGGCGCGCCGCCTCGGGAGAAGGCGGCTCGATTTCAAACACGTTCATGCGGTTCAAAATGGGCTCAGGGATGCCGCGCGGGTCATTGGCCGTGGTGATCCAGATCACTTGGCTGGCATCGATGGCGACTTCGGCAAACTCGTCCATGAAGTTCTGGGCGGTGTCGTGTTCCAGCAGGCTGTAGAGCGCGCCCAGCGGGTCGTACTGTGCATCGGCGCTGGCTTTATCGATTTCGTCCACCACGATGACCGGGTTGGCGTATTCACCGTCAACCAGTGCTTCAAATACCTTGCCGGGCTTGGCACCTTTCCATTGGGACGATGAGCCCGACAGTAGCCAGCCCGCGGTCATGGAGCTCATGGGCACCAGGCTCATGCCGGTGCCCAGCAGGTCGGCGAGTTTTTTGGCGAAATGGGTTTTGCCGATGCCGGGCAGGCCGAGCAGCAGGATGGGGGTGACTTCCAGACCGTCGCGGCTGTCTTGGCTCAGGGCGACGTGGCGTTTTACATCGTCCAGCACCTCGGTAAAGTTGGGTAAGGCCTGGTAGAGAGCCGACATTTCGGGGATGCCCGAGGGTTTGACCTGGAAGCGGTCAGGGCCGCGCTCCAGCATGCGCTCGTAAGTGCTGCGCAGGTTTTCGTGTTCTCGACTAGGGAGCTTGGCCAGTTTGCGTTCGACCTCATGGGTGTGGAAGACGCTGCGCACATTGGCAACGGGCAGTTGAAACTGCGATGCATGCGGAACAAGACTGCGGGATTCCATCAAAGACTCCTTGGTTGCTGGCACAGCTTCATTTCAGCATAAGCCGTGCCAGTGCACCATGGCCGGAGGTGTGGAATAGTGCCGCTTACCCGGCCTATTTGCAGGCTCTGGGTCGGGCACCATCGCCTGCTGCGCACAAAAGCGTGCGCCTGGTATCAGGCCGGTGTGGAGCCCAGCACCTGGTGCAGTTCGCCGGACTCGTACATTTCCATCATGATGTCCGAGCCGCCGACGAACTCGCCCTTTACGTAGAGCTGTGGAATGGTGGGCCACTGGCTGTATTCCTTGATGCCTTGGCGCACTTCGTCGTCTTCCAGCACGTTGACGGTTTTAACGGTCTTGGTGTCCACGCCACAGGCCTTGAGCAACTGGATGGCACGGCCGGAGAAGCCGCACTGGGGGAAGCTGGCGTTGCCTTTCATAAACAGCACCACGTCGTTGGATTTGACTAGTGCATCAATGCGTTGTTGTGTGTCGCTCATCAAAAGACTCCTTGGAAATCAAACCACTATTATTTCACTTAGCACGCCGTGGCAGGAGGCGGGCGGTGTTGTGTCCCCGTTTGGGCCAAGGGTGCATCGTTTTTGAAATGCTATCATTTAAATAGCTATTGGCGTAGGTGATACATGCGCTAGAAGCCTAAAGCATGCTCAAATTAGTCGCCCACCTGTGC
The DNA here is from genome assembly GCF_056521385.1 of Rhodoferax sp. RT5P35. NCBI lineage: Bacteria > Pseudomonadati > Pseudomonadota > Betaproteobacteria > Burkholderiales > Comamonadaceae > Rhodoferax > Rhodoferax sp. RT5P35. Next base: position 254,593 of record NZ_JBWMAX010000007.1, read on the forward strand.
AGCGCGCGATACCGGCCAGGTCGGGCCGGGATTGCACCTGTGTAAAGCCTGCCTGCTCCAGCAGCGCCGCCACTGCCAAGGCCTGGTCGTAGCCATGTTCCAGCAACAACCAGCCTTGGGGCCGCAGATGCGCCGGGGCCTGGGCAATGATCTGGCGGATGTCGTCTAGCCCGTCCAAGCCAGCGGTCAGCGCGCTGCGTGGTTCGAAGGCCAGTGCGGGCAGGTGCGGGTCGGCATCGGTAATGTAGGGCGGGTTGGAAACTACCAAGTCAAACGTGCCAACCACCTGGGCTAGCCACGCACTGTGAACAAAGGCCACGGGCAGCGCCAGCCGGGCCGCGTTGGCCTGGGCCACGGCGAGTGCATCGGCGCTGTTGTCGACCACGGTGACCTGTGCGTCGGGCCGGGCCTTTTTAAGTGCCAGGGCGATGGCCCCGCTGCCGGTGCCAAGGTCGATCACCTGCGGGGCGGTTTTTCCGGTCAATCGTTCCAACGCCCAGTCCACCAGGGTTTCGGTGTCGGGGCGGGGTACCAGCACCCGGGCATCGACCTGCAGGTCCAGGCCGTAGAACTCGCGCTGGCCGGTGATGTAGGCCACGGGTTCACCGGCGCGGCGGCGGGTGCAGGCGGTGCCAAAGGCTGCTGCCTGCGCGGGCTTCAGGGCATCCTGCCCATGGGCCAGCAGCCAGGCGGCATCCAGCGGGCTTTTGCCCAGGGCGTGCAGCAAAAGCATGCGCGCATCCAACTTTTCGATACCGTGTTTTTGCGCGCCCAGCAGGGCTGTTTGCAGGGTGCTGACTTCATCGCTGTAGACCGATGTGACGGGACGGGCCGCAGCGCGTGCTTGTTTGCCCAGGCCGGGGTGCACGGGGCGTGGGGCCATGCGCTTGGCGGTTTTTTCCTGCGCCTCCTTGAGGGACTTGCTGGACACTTGGCCGTAGCCGGCTTTGGGCTTGGGGCCTTTGTTGATGGAGCGTGCCATGGGGTTCCTTGGGGGGGTTACGTGAGTGTTTCGAGTTCGGCCAGTTGTTCGGCCTCGTGGGCGGCACGCAAGGCATCCATGGGTTCGCTGAGGTCGCCTTCCATGATGAACAGCAGCTTGTATAGCGTGAGGTTGATGCGGTGGTCGGTCCAGCGGCCCTGCGGGAAGTTGTAGGTGCGGATGCGGTCGCTGCGGTCGCCGCTGCCGATCAGGCCCTTGCGCTCGGCGGCATCCTTGGCGGCGCGCTCCGAGCGGTCTTTTTCATGGATGCGGGCGGTCAGCACCTTCAGTGCCTGGGCTTTGTTGCTGTGCTGGCTGCGGCCATCCTGGCACTCGGCAACGATGCCGGTGGGGATGTGGGTGATGCGCACCGCAGAGTCGGTTTTGTTGATGTGCTGGCCACCGGCTCCGCTCGCGCGGTAGGTGTCGATGCGCAGGTCGGCCGGGTTGATCTTGATGGCCACGGCTTCGTCGGGCTCGGCCAGCACCGCCACCGTGCAGGCGCTGGTGTGGATGCGGCCTTGGGTTTCGGTGGCGGGCACGCGCTGCACCCGGTGGCCGCCGGACTCGAACTTGAGCTGGCCGTAAATGTTCTCGCCCTCGATGCGCAGCACCACTTCCTTGTAGCCGCCCAATTCACTCTGCGACTCGCTCACGATCTCGCTCTTCCAGCCTTTGCGTTCGGCATAGCGGGTGTACATGCGCAGCAGGTCTCCGGCGAACAGGGCGGATTCGTCGCCGCCAGTGCCGGCACGGATTTCCATGAAGGCGTTGCGTGCGTCGTCCGGGTCCTTGGGCAGCAGCATGCGCTGCAGTTCGGCTTCGAGCTTTTCCAGCTCGGCTTCGGCGGAGGTGATTTCTTCCTCGGCCATTTCGGCCATTTCCGGGTCACTTTTCATGGCGTGGGCCGCGGCCAGATCGGCCTCGCGCTGGGTGAAGCGCACAAAGCGACTGGCCACTTGGCCCACATCGGAATGCTCACGCGACAGCGCTAAAAACTGCTTCATGTCGCCCATGATGTCCTCGCGGGACAGCAAAAAGTCGAGTTCTGCAAGGCGAAAGACGTAGCGCTCAAGCTGTTGGCGGAGGAATGGTTTCATAAAAATTGTGGCTCACGCCCAGGCTACGCTGCGCTTCGCCAACCCCCTTGCAGGGGGCGATACCAGTGGCCCGGCAAAGCCGGTTCCACAGTATCCCTGGGCGGCGCGTTTGTGCAGACTGGGGTGGGGCGTGACTGGTTAACTTAAAGGGAGGGAGATGAACACCCCTGGAAAGCAGGGGGCCTAGCGCAGGGGAAGAGCAGCGTCGCTAACGCTCTTTGCGCAAAAACAGTTTGTGGATGGCCTGCACCGTCGGTTCACGGCTGTCGGCATCGCCTGCGCGCAGCTCGGCCATGGCACCGTGCAGCATTTTTTGCGTCAGGCCTCGGCTCAGCATCTCCAGCACGGCTTCGATGTCGTCGCCCTTGGCCAGCAGGCGGCGGGCGCGGGCCAGCTCGGTGGCGCGCCATTCGTCGGCCTGGGCGTTGAGCTGCTGGATCAGCGGTACCACGCCGTGTACCGGGTCGCGCTGGTCCATCCAGTGCAAAAAGCTTTGCACGCCTGCGTCAATGATGACCTCGGCCTGTGCCACTGCGGCCTGGCGGTTCGCCTGGCCGCTTTTCACCACGTGGGCCAGGTCGTCCACGGTGTACAGGTAGACGTCTTCCAGCGCCTTGACTTCGGGCTCGATGTCGCGCGGCACGGCCAGATCGACCATGAACATGGGGCGGTGCTTGCGCAGCTTCAGAGCCCGCTCCACCGCGCCCAGGCCAATGATGGGCAGGGTGCTGGCGGTGCAGCTTACTACCGCGTCGAATTCGTGCAGGCGGCTGGGCAGGTCGGCCAGGCGCATCACCTCGCCGCCGAAACGGGTGGCGAGCTTTTCGCCGCGCTCCAGGGTGCGGTTGGCAATCGCGATGGACTTGGGGTTTTTGGCGGCAAAGTGGGTGGCGGCCAGCTCAATCATCTCGCCTGCGCCGACAAACAGCACGCGCACCTGGGTCAGGTCTTCAAACAACTGGCCGGCCAGGCGCACGGCGGCAGCGGCCATGCTGATGGAATGCGCGCCGATTTCGGTGGACGTGCGCACCTCTTTGGCCACGGCGAACGAACGCTGGAACAACTGGTTGAGCGTGCTGCCCAGCGCCCCGGCCTGCTCGGCCACGCGGATCGCGTCCTTCATCTGGCCCAGAATCTGCGGCTCGCCCAGCACCATGGAGTCCAGCCCACTGGCCACGCGAAAGGCATGGCGTGCCACCGGGCCATCTTGCAGGGTGTAAGAGTGGGAGCGCAGCAGGGCGGGCGATACGCCACCGGTGCGGGCCAGCCAGTCCACCGTGTGCTCCAGCGCCTGCTGGTCGCCAGCGCAATAAACCTCGGTGCGGTTGCAAGTGGAAATGATGGCGGCCTCGGGGCCTTGCAGCGCGGCGCGCAGGCCGTGCAGTGTGGGGGCGATTTGGTCCAAGGCGAACGCAAACCGACCGCGCAAATCCAGGGGTGCGGTGGTGTGGTTAATGCCTAATGCCCAAACTGCCATCCTCCGATTATAAAATTTGTGCGGGGCTAAATCGCCTGCGCGCTGCCAAAGCCTCAAAATTGCCGCTATGGGACCTATAGATTCATTTTTTCACCTGCTGAATTTTGCAGCGCCGGCCCTGGTGGTGGGCATGCTGGTGGCTCTGGCCGCCCGGTTTTTTATGAAAAAAAGGCCTGCAGCGCAAAGGCTGTATGCGCAGGCTGCTATTAATTTTGTAGTTGGTTTGTTGGCGCTGGTTGGCGGTCTGTGGTTTTTTGGGCACGACGGCAAGATGGCCACCTACGCTGCGCTGGTGCTGGCCTGTGCCACCAGCCAGTGGTGGCTAAGTCGCTAGCAACGGGCCGAAGCGTGACAAGCCACTATGGCCACTATGGCCGCTTTGACCGCTGGGGGCCAGCGACACCTGGTTGCGGCCTGCGCGCTTGGCGTCATACAGGGCGTGGTCGGCGGCTTGCACCAGCGCATCCAGGGTCATGGGTTCACCTGCCGCCATGCCTGCCGCGCCCATGCTGATGGTGACGCGCACGGCATCAGAGGGTGCGTAGAGCTGGGCGGAAAAGGCCACGGCTTCGCGCATGCGTTCAGCCAGTGGGTGGGCGTACTCCAGCGGCGTATCCGGCAACAGCACCACAAACTCTTCACCGCCCCAGCGGGCCAGCAGGTCGGTTGGGCGCAGACACTGGGCGCACCGGCGTGCCACCTCCACCAGCACCTGGTCGCCCGCGTGGTGGCCATGGGTGTCGTTGACGCGTTTGAAGTGGTCGATGTCCAGAATCAGCAAGGCCAGGGGTAACTGTTGGCGCAAGGCCAGGTCGAGTACGCGCTGGGCCGTCTGGACGAAGTGGCGGCGGTTGGCCAGGCCGGTCAGGCTGTCGGTGATGGACTGCACATGGGCCACGTGCCGGGCTTGCTCCAGCGCTACGATCAGTGAAAAAATCGCCCAACCGGTGAGCACGGTCATCGGCAGCGGCACCAGCAGCGAGATGTAAAACGCCTCGCCCATGGTGTCGTAGCCCAGCGCACGGATGTAGCCATAAGTTAGTACCAGCGACAGCAGCGATACGACCGTGCTCATCCCCAGTGTGGTGCGCCACACACCCCAGCGCGCCACGGCGCGTGAGCAGCGCTGGCGCAGCGGGGTCAGTTCCGGATCAACGGGGCGGGGGGTGGAGCGGCTGGCCATGTGGCGCTTGTGCTAGCAAGAAGTGCGCGAGCCTCGATCCACCATCACGCTGCCGGGGCAAATAGATCGATCCGGTCGGTGATAGTGCCATCGGTGCCCAGCGCGGCCAGGCGCTGTACCGACGCTGCGTCGTTCACCGTGTAGCTGGCGCAGCGCAGTCCGGCGGCTTTGGCCTGGGCCACGCTGTCGGCCGTCCACAGCGTGTGGTCGCAGACGATGGCGATGCAGCCCAGGCGCTGCGCCGCTTGTAGCCAGCCATCCCACAGGCTTTCGAGCAGCAGGCCCCGGGGCAGGCCGGGTTGGGCCGTCTGGGCACCTTCCAGCGATGCCACGCTGAAGGATGTCAGCAGCGGCGGCACGGCCTGGCCTTGCCAGAGGCGGGCGGCGGCATCGGCCACTTTTTCGCCGGTCAGGCGGTCGGTGCCAGGCGAGGGTTTGATCTCGATGTTCAAAAACAGGCTGTTGCGTAGGCAAAACGCGGCAATGTTGTCCAGCGTGGGAATCGGCTCGCCCGCCTGGCTGCGCGAATGCCAGCTGCCTGCGTCGAGCTGTGCCAGCGCGCTCCAGGGCTGCTCCCCTGCAATGCCATGGCCGGTGCTGGTGCGTTCCAGCGTGTCGTCGTGCAGCAGGAAGGGCACGCCGTCGGCGCTGAGCTTCACATCGCATTCGAACATGCGGTAGCCGTGCTGCGCGCCCAGGCGGAAGGCGGCGAGGGTGTTTTCAGGGGCCAGTTTGCCCGCGCCGCGGTGGGCGATCCAGTGCGGATAAGGCCAATTTTGTGCAGTGACGTGCATGGTTCTAGAGGTTCAAAGGCGCTTGCCGGTGTCGCTATTAAACCAGTGCAAACGGTCGGCCCGCGGCGTGGCGTGGATGGTGCTGCCGATGGCGGGGGCGGCAGTACTCTCATCCGTGCGGATGATCAGCAGCTCGTCGCCCAGCCGGGCATAAATCAGGCGTTCGGCGCCCAGCATTTCGGTGGTTTCGACGACCAGGCTCCAACCCGTTTCGCCCAGGTGCAGGTGCTCGGGGCGGATGCCCAGAATGGCATTGGCCGGGCCGCCCAGGGCGGTGTTGGGCGCGCTTTTCAGCAGGTTCATGGGCGGGCTGCCGATAAAGCTGGCCACAAAGGTGCTGGCGGGCTGGGTGTAGACCTGTTCGGGCGTGCCAAATTGCTCCATCACGCCGCCGTTCATCACCACCATGCGCTGCGCCAGCGTCATGGCCTCCACCTGGTCGTGGGTCACGAACAGGCTGGTGATGCCAAGTTCGCGGTGCAGCTTCTGGATTTCCAGCCGGGTTTGGGCGCGCAGCTTGGCGTCCAGGTTGCTCAGCGGCTCGTCGAACAAAAATACCTGGGGCTGGCGCACGATGGCGCGGCCCATGGCGACGCGTTGGCGCTGGCCACCAGAGAGCTCGCGCGGCTTGCGGGTCAGGTATTGGCCCAGCTCCAGAATCTTGGCGGCCTTGTCGACGCGGGTTTTGATCTCGTCCACCAGCACCTTGGCGATCTTCAGGCCGTAGGCCATGTTGTCGAACACGCTCATGTGCGGGTAGAGCGCGTAGTTCTGGAACACCATGGCGATGTCGCGCTCAGATGGCTCCAGGTTATTGACGACCCGCCCGCCGATGCGGATGGTGCCGTCGCTGACTTCCTCCAGCCCGGCCACCATGCGCAAAAGCGTGGATTTGCCGCAGCCCGAGGGGCCGACGATGACAATGAATTCGCCATCGGCTATTTCGGCATTCACCCCGTGGATAACCTGGTTGGCGCTGGCACCTTTGCCGTAGCGCTTGATGACGTTGGTGAGGGAGATGGCGGCCATAGAGTGTTCTGCTATTAGATATATAGCTGCTAGCGCAGGTAATGCCTACGCTAGAGCCATTATTTTTATAAATTTCTGATGGGTATGCGCAGCGGGGGAGTGGCTTACTTCTCAGTGTCTACCAGGCCCTTGACGAACCACTTCTGCATCAGCATCACCACCAGCGCGGGTGGCAGCATGGCCAGGATGGCGGTGGCCATCACCAGGTTCCATTCGGTCTGGCCGTCGCCGCCGGAGATCATGCGTTTGATGCCGATGACCACCGGGTACATGTCTTCGTTGGTGGTGACCAGTAGCGGCCACAGGTACTGGTTCCAGCCGTAGATGAACTGGATCACGAACAGGGCGGCCATGCTGGTGGTAGACAACGGCAGTAGGATGTCCTTGAAAAAGCGCATTGGGCCTGCGCCGTCCATGCGCGCGGCTTCCACCAACTCATCCGGCACGCTCATAAAGAACTGTCGGAACAAGAAGGTGGCAGTGGCCGAGGCGATGAGCGGAATCGTCAGGCCCGCGTAGCTGTTGAGCATGCCCAGGTCGGCCACCACCTTGTAGGTGGGGCCAATGCGCACCTCGACCGGTAGCATCAGCGTGACGAAAATCGCCCAGAAGAAAAACTGCTTGAACGGAAACCGAAAGTACACCAGCGCAAAGGCCGATAGCAGCGAGATGGCGATCTTGCCGAAAGCGATGATCAACGCGGTAATCAGGCTGACCACCATCATCTTGCCCACTGCCGCGTTCGAGCCGCCACTGGAGCCCGTGCCGCGCAGCACCGTCAGGTAGTTGTCGATGAAGTGCGCGCCGGGCAGCATGGGAATCGGGCGCTGCACCATCTCCAGCGCCGTGTGGGTAGAGGCCACAAAGGTGACGTACACCGGAAAGGCCACCACCAGCACGCCCAGAATCAGAATCACATGGGCCAGGATGCCCCCGGTGGTGCGGCGCTCAACCATAAAAGCCGTCCATTAGTAATTCACTTTCTTTTCGACAAACTTGAACTGCACCACGGTGAGGGCCACCACGATCACCATCAGCACCACCGACTGGGCTGCCGAGCCGCCCAGGTCCATGGCTTTGAATCCGTCGTAATACACCTTGTAGACCAGGATGGCCGTGTCTTTGCCCGGCCCGCCCTGGGTGGTCGAGTCGATGATGGCAAAGGTGTCAAAAAACGCGTAGACGATGTTGATCACCAGCAGAAAGAAGCTGGTGGGCGTGAGCAGCGGGAACTGTATGGTCCAGAAGCGCCGCCACGGCCGGGCGCCGTCCATGGCCGCGGCCTCGATCAGTGATTTGGGGATGCTTTGCAGACCCGCCAGAAAAAATAAAAAGTTGTACGACAGCTGCTTCCACACTGCCGCGCCCACCACCAAGGCCATCGCGTGGGTGCTGTTGAGCAGGTGGTTCCAGTCCAGCCCCAGCAGGCCCAGCCAGTAGGCCACGATGCCGATGCTGGGCGAGAACATGAACAGCCACAGCACGCCCGCCACCGCCGGTGCCACGGCATACGGCCAGATCAGCAGGGTTTTGTAGATGCTGCTGCCCTTGATGACCCGGTCGGCAAACACCGCCAGCACCAGCGACAGGCCAATACCAAGGCCCGCCACCAGTACCGAGAAAATCGCGGTGGTTTTGAACGAGGCCAGGTAGCTCGCGTCGTTCCACAGGTTGCGGAAATTCTCCAGCCCCACCCAGTCCACCGAGGTGCCAAACGCGTCCGACTGCTGCAGCGACTGCAGCATCGCCTGGCCCGCAGGCCAGAAAAAGAACACGGTGATGACGATGAGCTGCGGCGCGATGAGCGCCCACGGCAGCCAGCTGGATTTGAATACGACCCGCTTTTCCATGGATGTTTAAGGCTAGCTCCGTTTTGTTTATTAGGCACCCAGCGTCGGGCACAACAGCTTGCAGGGGGGAACCCGTGGAACCGGCTTTGCCGGGCCACTGGGTTCGCCCCCTGCAAGGGGGTTGGCGAAAACGCGCAGCGTGTAGCTTGGGGGTGTTACTGTTTGTTTGCTTTTTCGAAACGCTCTAGCTGCTCGTTGCCGCGCTGCACGATGCTGTCCAGGGCTTCCTTGGCGGTCTTTTTACCGGCCCAAACCTGTTCCAGCTCTTCGTCCTCGATCGCCCGCACCTGCAGGTAATTGCCCAGGCGGATGCCGCGCGAGTTGGTGGTGGTCTTGCGGATCATCTGGTTGGGGGCCACGTCGGTACCGGGGTTTTCCTTGTAGAAGCCGGACTTGTCGGTGAGGGCGAAGGCCGCGGTGGTCACCGGCAGGTAGCCGGTGCGTTTGTGGCTGGCCGACTGCACTTCAGGACTGGAGATGTAGCTGAAGAACTTGGCGATACCTTTGTACTCGTCGGGCTTTTTACCGGCCATGACCCACAGGCTGGCACCACCGATAACGGTGTTTTGCGGCGCGCCCGGCACATCGGGGTAGTAGGGCAGCGGGGCCAGGCCGAAGGCGAACTTGGCGTTCTTCTTGACGTTGCCGTAGAAGCCGCTGGAGGTGGTCATCATGGCGCATTCGCCCGACACAAAGCTGGCCTCGGGGATGTTGCCGCGGCCCTTGTAGATGAACAGGCCTTGCTTGGCCATGTTGCCCAGGTTTTCGATGTGGCGCACGTGCAGCGGCGAGTTGATCTTCATGCGCGCGTCCATGCCGCCCAGGCCGTTGGCCTTGGTGGCAAATTCGACGTTGTGCCAGGTGGAAAAGCTCTCCAGCTGGGTCCAGCCCTGCCAGGCAATAGACATCGGGCATTTGTGGCCACTGGCCTTGAGCTTGGCGGCAGCCAGGGCCACTTCGGGCCAGGTGCCGGGGGCCTTGTTGGGGTCTAACCCGGCAGCCTTGAAGGCATCTTTGTTGTAATAGAAAACCGTGGTCGAGCTGTTGAACGGGAAGCTCATCATCTGGCCATTGGCGGCGGTGTAGTAGCTGGCTACGGCCGGAATGTAGGCGCTGGGGTCGAACTTCTGGCCCGCGTCTTTCATCATCTGGCCGACCGGAACAATGGCTTTTTTGCTGGCCATCATGGTGGCCGTGCCCACTTCAAACACCTGCAGGATGTGCGGCGCATTGCCCGCGCGGAAGGCGGCGATAGCGGCTGTCATGGACTCGTCGTACTGGCCCTTGTAGGTGGGCACAATTTTGTAGTCTTTCTGGCTGGCGTTGAAGTCTTTGGCCAGGTCGTTGACCCATTCGCCATTGACCGAATTCATGGAATGCCACCACTGGATCTCGGTCTGCGCCTGGGCCGTGGAGAGCGTGAGGGCGGCGGTGGCCAGGGCCAATGCCAAGCGGGAAATGTGCATGCGGGTTCCTGATGGAAGAGAAAAGGACGGATGCTAGGGCTAAAAAATGACAGTACCGTGAAATTTTGTCGCAAAGCTGACGTGCATGCCAGCGGGAAAACCCGTTTTGGTGCATGGCACCGGTGCCGACAGCGAGCCCGGTCTAATGGGTTCTTGGCTGCGTAAAGTGGAGTGGGATGGGCTGGTGTGCCTCAGAGTGCCCTATCAACCCGTTGCCTGGTCAAGGTGGCGCGGATTTTACCGCCTGGGGTGCTCTGCATCCGGGTCCGTGCAAGCCGGTGCCCATGCCCGTTTGCGGTCCTGGGCGCGATGGAGAAAACCCAGGCCATAGACTACGCAGTGGGGGTGGCGGTTGGCCCAGGCGCAGCAATGGGTGGATACGGTGGCGGCGTTCCGGCTGGCTTGGCCGCCAAGCGGGTGCTTATTCGGGAATCAGGCAGGCTTCTACGATCTGCAAACCGTTGTCACGCGCGAAGTTGATGGCGAAGTCCCAGGCCATCACGTCGTACTCGCGCAGGTCGCTGTGCAAGATCACCACCTTGGTTCCGTTGATGGTGGTGGGCACGCACCAGGGGGAGTAGCTCAGGTGGCTGCCAGGCTGTGCGCCACCAGGACGAAACTGGCTCAAAACCCCTGCCAAACGCTCGGCCCAGTCACTCGGGCGGAAGGCTCTTCCGTCGTGGGTGACACCCTGGATAAAGACTTCTTTGGCGGAGGTGGAAACCATCGGTGGGGCTTTTCAGAGGGGGTGGGGTGCGTGGATCAAGCCGTATGGAGCAGCTGGTTTAGGGGGCACTTTGTGCTGGAATGATAGCGCCTATGGCCGGTGTTGGGTAGATTTGCTGCGGTGCACAATAATTGTATCTTATATAAGACTTGAGCCTATTTTCGGGAGCTTGTGCCGGGCGGTAGTGCATTGCAGTAATGCGACATTGTCAAAAATATAAGCAATCTCTGCGCCTAGAATTACGTTTCAGCGGTGTGGTTGCCCTGAATCTGTAATGACTTATTTTGGAGAGACTGCATGACCGCTTATCAAGAGGCTTCCTCGCCCCACACCATGAACACCTATGGCCGACTGCCGATTGCGCTGTCGCACGGCCAAGGCTGCCGCGTGTGGGACGTAAACGGCAAGTCGTACCTGGACGGTCTGGGCGGCATCGCGGTCAACACGCTCGGGCATAACCACCCCAAATTAGTGCCTGCCCTGCAAGACCAGATCGGCAAGATCATCCACAGCTGCAACTACTACCACATACCCCACCAGGAGGCGCTGGCCGCCAAGTTGGTGGAGCTGTCGGGTTTGACCAACGTTTTCTTCTGCTCTACCGGGCTGGAAGCCAACGAGGCCGCGCTGAAGCTGGCGCGCAAGTTCGGCCATGACAAGGGCATCGAGCGCCCCGAAATCGTGGTCTATGAAAAAGCCTTCCATGGCCGCAGCATCGCCACCCTCAGCGCCACCGGTAACACCAAAATCCAAAAGGGCTTTGGCCCCATGGTTGAAGGCTTCATCCGCGTGCCTCTGAACGACATCGAGGCCCTCAAGACTGCCACCGCCAACAACCCCAACGTCACCGCCGTGTTCTTCGAGACCATCCAGGGCGAAGGCGGCGTGAACCCGATGCGGGTGGAGTACCTGCAGCAGGTGCGCAAGCTGTGTGACGAGCGCGACTGGCTGCTGATGATTGACGAAGTGCAGTGCGGCATGGGCCGTACCGGCAAATGGTTTGCCCACCAGTGGGCTGGCATCAAACCCGACGTGATGCCGCTGGCCAAGGGTCTGGGCTCGGGCGTGCCGGTGGGCGCGGTGGTGGCGGGCCCCAAGGCCGCGCACATCTTCCAGCCTGGCAACCACGGCACCACCTTTGGCGGCAACCCGCTGGCCATGCGCGCCGGGGTGGAAACCATCCGCATCATGGAAGAAGACGGCCTGCTGGAGAACGCCGCCAAGGTGGGCGCGCATCTCCAGGCCGCGCTGCGCCATGCTTTGGAAGGCGTGGCGGGCTTCAAAGAGGTGCGCGGCCAGGGCCTGATGATTGGCGTGCAGCTGGATCGCCCCTGCGGCGTGCTGGCCCAGCGCGCGGTGGATGCCGGGCTACTGATCAGCGTGACCGCCGACAGCGTCATCCGCCTGGTACCGCCGCTGATTTTGACCACCGCCGAGGCCGACGAGCTGGTGGCCATTTTGTGCCCTTTGGTCAAACAATTTTTGGCAGAACTGGTATGAACCATTCGTTGGAGAGCCCGTTAAAGCATTACCTGCAATTCAGCGACCTCGGCGCCGACGAGTACGCCTATATTTTTGGCCGCGCCGCGCTGATTAAGAAGAAGTTCAAAGCCTACGAAAAGCACCACCCCCTGGTGGATCGCACCATGGCCATGATTTTCGAGAAGGCCTCCACCCGCACCCGCGTGAGCTTCGAGGCTGGCATGTACCAGCTAGGCGGCAGCGTGGTGCACCTGACCACCGGCGACAGCCAGCTGGGCCGCGCCGAGCCCATCGAAGACAGCGCCAAGGTCATCAGCCGCATGGTCGATTTGGTGATGATCCGCACCTTCGAGCAGACCAAGATCGAGCGCTTTGCCGAGCACTCGCGCGTGCCCGTCATCAACGGCCTGACCAACGAATTCCACCCCTGCCAAATCCTGGCCGACATCTTTACCTACATCGAACACCGCGGCTCCATCGCGGGCAAGACGGTGGCCTGGGTGGGCGACGGCAACAACATGGCCAACACCTGGCTGCAGGCCAGCGAGGTGCTGGGCTTCACCGTGCACGTCAGCACGCCCAGTGGCTACGAGGTGGACCAGTCGGTGGCGGGCATCCGCTCGGCCGAGAGCTACAAGGTCTTCAAAGACCCGATGCAGGCCTGCGCCGGGGCCGATCTGGTCACCACCGACGTCTGGACCAGTATGGGTTATGAGGCAGAAAACGAAGTCCGCAAAACCGCCTTTACCGACTGGCGCGTCGATCTGGAAATGATGGCCATTGCCAAACCCGACGCGCTCTTCATGCACTGCCTGCCCGCCCACCGCGGCGAAGAGGTGGATGCCGATGTGATCGATGGCCCGCAATCGGTGGTGTGGGACGAGGCCGAGAACCGTATGCACGTGCAAAAAGCGTTGATGGAATACCTGGTGCTCGGCAAGCTGGAGTAAACAAATGCCCACCGTCTGCCAAAGCTGCGGCATCTGCTGCGCCAGCTTCCGCGTGGACTTTGCGGTGGAAGAGTCGCAGGATTCATGGGAACTGGGCGGGTGTGTGCCCGAGGGCCTGGTGGTCGAGGTCAACGCCCGGCTGCGCCGCATGCGCGGCACCGACCACAGCCCGCCGCGCTGCGCCGCCCTGACCGGCACCTTGGGCGAGCGCGTTGCCTGTGGCATCTACGAATGGCGGCCTTCGCCTTGCCGCGAATTCGAGGCGGGCAGTGCGCCCTGCCTGCAAGCCCGCACCCGCCGGGGTTTGTCGAATGCTCTACTTTTTAAATAAAAAATTGATAGCATCTTGCGAAGAAAGAATCTACGCTAGAGGCAGTTTTAAGGCTTGAAAAAGCCTTGTTTTTTGGGCTTTCTGAAAATCAAGGGGAATTCGGCGGCTGTTGGAAATAACCGACACCACGCCTGTTTTTGCGGTGCTACCTTCCTGGCACTATGCAAAACCTCTGGGATATTTCCCCGCCTATTTCCCCCGGCTGCCCGGTTTTCCCCGGTGACACGCACTACCAGCAGCACTGGTCGGCCACCATCACGCCCGACTGCCCGGTCAACGTCAGCGCCATCACCTTGTCGCCCCACGTGGGCGCGCACGCCGATGCACCGCTGCACTACGACCCGCAGGGTGCGGCCATCGGCGCGGTCGATCTGGCACCCTACCTCGGCCCCTGCCGCGTCGTCCACTGCATCGACTGCGGTCCGTTGGTGCGCTGGGAGCATCTGGCCCACGCGCTGGTGGATCTGCCGCAGCGCGTACTCGTGCGCACCTACCAGCGCATGCCGGTAGACCAATGGGATGCCGACCTGGCCGCCTTTGCCCCCGATACCGTAGAGCGCCTGGCTGCCCTGGGCGTGACCCTCATCGGCATCGACACTGCCAGCATCGACCCGGCCAGCAGCAAGACGCTGGAAAGCCACCAAGCCATCCGCCGCCTCAACCTGCGCGTGCTGGAAAACCTGGTGCTGGACGACGTGCCCGAGGGCGACTACGAGCTGATTGCCTTGCCGCTCAAATTGATGACCGCCGATGCATCGCCCGTGCGCGCAATCCTTCGAAAACTTTGAAAGTAGAAAACCTATGACCACTCTCCACGATTGCCTACGCCTCGATGCGCAAGACCCCTTGGCTCCCTTGCGTGACCATTTCAGCCTGCCACCGGGCGTGATTTATCTGGACGGCAATTCCCTGGGCGCGCTGCCCCGCGCCACTGCCGCCCGCGTGGCCGAGGTGGTCACGCAAGAATGGGGCACCGACCTCATCAAGGCCTGGAACACCGCCGGTTGGTTCGACCTGCCGCAGCGCCTGGGCAACCAGATCGCCCGCCTCATCGGTGCCCAGCCCGGCGAGGTGGTGGCGACCGACAGCACCTCGGTGAACCTGTTCAAGGTGCTTACCGCCGCCATCCATATGGCCAGCGCCGACGCGCCGCAGCGCAAGACCATCGTGAGCGAGCGCAGCAACTTCCCCACCGACCTGTACATCGCCGAATCGCTGTGCCGCCAGCACGGCTTTAGGCTGCAACTGGTCGAGCCTGAAGAGATCGCCGCGTCCCTCAGGTCCGAGGTCGCTGTGTTGATGCTCACCCACGTGAACTACCGCACCGGTGCGATGCATGACATGCCTGCCGTCACCGCCGCCGCCCATGCCGCTGGCGCGCTGATGCTGTGGGATCTGGCGCACAGCGCGGGCGCGGTGCCGGTGGACTTGACCGGCGCGGGGGCCGACTTTGCCGTGGGCTGCGGCTACAAATACCTCAACGGCGGCCCCGGTGCCCCGGCCTTTGTGTGGGTGAATCCCGTGCATGCCGACCGTTTCTGGCAGCCGCTGGCCGGTTGGTGGGGCCACGCCACGCCCTTCACCTTCACGCCCGACTACCGCCCCGCGCCCGGCGTGCAGCGCTATCTGTGCGGCACCCAGCCGATGATCAGCCTGTCGGCCCTGGAGTGCGGGCTGGACGTGTTTGCGGCAGCCGCCACGCTCATTCCCAACCAGACGGCGATGGAAACCCTGCGCCATAAATCGCTGGCCTTGACCGACCTGTTCATCGCCCTGGTAGAGCAGCGCTGCGCCGGTTTCGGCCTGGAGCTGGCCACCCCGCGCGAGCACGCCCGGCGCGGCTCGCAGGTGTCCTTGAGCAAATCTGAGGGCGCGTACGCCATCGTTCAGGCGCTGATTGCCCGCGGCGTGATCGGCGACTTCCGCGCGGGCGACGGCGCGGCCCACCCGGACATCCTGCGCTTTGGCTTTACTCCGCTGTACCTGGGCTATGAGGACGTGTGGCACGCGGTGGAGCAACTGCGCGAGGTGCTGCAAACCGCAGAGTGGCAGCGCCCTGAATTTAACAAAATCAGCGCGGTGACCTGAGATGGGCTGCCCCCACAACCAGATCGGCGAAACCGAAAAGATCGTCCAGGAAGAAAAAGCCCAGCTCGACTTCAGCCAGTCCATGAGCTACGGCGACTACCTGCAGCTCGACAGCATTTTGTCGGCGCAAAAGCCCTTGTCGCCCGCGCACGACGAGCTGCTGTTCATCGTGCAGCACCAGACCAGCGAACTCTGGATGAAGCTGATGCTGCACGAGCTGCATGCCGCCATCCGCTGCGTGGCCACCGACGACCTGCACAGTGCCTTCAAGATGCTGGCCCGGGTGAGCAAAATCATGGCCCAGCTGGTCCATGCCTGGGACGTGCTGGCCACCATGACCCCGCCCGAATACAGCGCCATGCGCCCGTACCTGGCCAGCTCCAGCGGCTTCCAGAGCGCGCAGTACCGCTGCATCGAATTCGCCCTGGGCAACAAAAATGCCGCAATGCTGAAGCCGCACGCCCACCGCCCCGACCTGCTGGCTCGGGTGCAGGCGGCTTTCGAGGCGCCTTCGCTGTACGACGAAGCCCTGCGCCTCATGGCCCGCCGCGGCCTGGCCGTGCCCGCTGACTATTTGCAGCGCGACTGGACCCAGCCCTACCTGGCCAGCCCCGAGGTCGAGGCCGCCTGGCTGGTTGCCTACCGCGACCCGCACCAGCACTGGGATCTGTACCAGCTGGGCGAAAAGCTCACCGACCTGGAGGACAGCTTCCGCCTCTGGCGTTTTCGCCACGTCACCACCGTGGAGCGTGTCATTGGCTTCAAGCGCGGCACTGGTGGCACCGGCGGCGTGAGTTACCTGCGCAAGATGCTGGATGTGGTGCTATTCCCCGAAATTTGGACTTTAAGAACCAATTTGTAGCCGGGCCGGGAGGCAGGGTGGGGTCGTTACAATTCTGGGCAACGTTGAACGAGTCCCTCGCGGTCTGCGCATCCCTGGTCTCGGGCGGTCTGCGGCGTTGCAAATCCTCGCCATAGCCTAAGCTATGTCTGCGGGTTGCGCCTTGCATCCCATCCCGATCCAGGGCCTGCAGCCTCGCGAAAACTCATTCAGCGTCGCCTTAGAACTTTTAACCCTCCCGCGCAGATTCTGCGTGCACCACCAGCTATGACTTTAGTAGCAATCTTGATCGCCACCCTGTGCGCCGGTATTGGCAGTGTGTGGGTGGCGGCAGTACTCAGTTTTGGGGTGCTGGCGCGCTACACCCAGCACATGCTGAGCCTGGCGGCGGGCGCACTGCTGGCCACGGCTTTCATGCATTTGCTGCCCGAGGCGTTCGAGAGCCAGTCCGGCGCGCAAGAGCTGTTTGGCACGCTGCTGGTGGGGCTGGTGTTCTTCTTTCTGCTCGACAAGGCCGAGCTGTGGCACCACGGGCATGAGCACCACCATGGGCCCCAGACCCATGCCCATGCGGGCCACGGGCACAGTCACCACGACCACGAACACAACCACGATGGCCATGCCACCCCGCCCCGTACCGGTGGCTGGGCGGTGCTCACCGGCGACAGTGTCCATGCCTTCGGCGACGGCATTCTGATTGCCTCGGCCTTCATGGCCGATATGCGCCTGGGCTTTGTGGCGGCGCTGGCGGTGCTGGTGCACGAGGTACCGCACCACATGGGCGACCTGGTGGTGCTGCGCGGAACGTCCAGCAACCGCCGGGTGGCTCTGCTCAAGGTATCGCTGGCCGGGGCCGTGACCGCCCTGGGCGGCATGGTGGGCTACGGGCTGGTGGATTTGCTGCACGACTGGCTGCCGTACTTCCTGGTGGTGGCCAGCAGCAGCTTCATTTACGTGGCGCTGGCTGATCTGATTCCACAGCTGCAAACCCGCCTGAGCGCCCGCGCCACTGCAGCGCAGATTGCCTGGCTGCTGATCGGCATGGGTTTGGTGACCTTGGTGAGCCGTTTAGCCCACGAGCATTGACTTCTTTCAGCAACAAGCGCAACCAGCGCGGTGCTTGAGCCGTTGGTAGTTAGCCTCCACGCTCTGGCCGTGGGCACTGCTCGCACGGCGGGGTTCTGCGGTGGTGAGTGTCAAGACCCGCTGGGCGGCGTTGCCACACGCGGGGCAGGCGCAGGGGTCATCCCGTTCGGCCAGTCGGCGGATGGCTTCGAAGCCGCCGCAGGCGGGGCAAACATAGTCGTAGGTTGGCATTGGATGGCGTGTCTCAAGGCATGCCGTTGCGGCCATGCAGCCGGAAGCCGGGGCGCAGGCTCAGGCGTTCGTAATAGGCCTGCACGGCGGGCAGCACGGGTTTTTCCATGGGGGCGGCGCACCAGCGGTGGGTGGACAGGCCCAGCACGATGTCGGCCAGGGTGAAGTCGGCGCCGATGGCGTAAGCCCCGGTTTTCTGCAGTTGCCCGTCCAGCATCGCCATGTGGCAGTTCCAGTTCTGCACACCTGCGGCGATGGCAATGGGGTCGGTGTGGGCGGGGCTGTGGCGCACCAAAGCCATGAAAGCGTAGCGCCAGGCGTTGTTGAGCTCGGTGGCCTGCCAGTCCATCCATTGCTCCACCAGCGCACGGGCTTGGGGGGCAGCGGGCAGCAGGTCAGTGCGAGCCTGCCGGGCGGCCAGGTAGCGGCAAATCACGTTGGATTCCCACAGCACAAACCCGCCATCGCGGACCACCGGCACCATGGCGTTGGGGTTGAGCGCGCGGAACGTGTCCACCTCGGTGGACTGGAAGCCAGAGCCCCATTGCTGGTGTTCAAAGGGGATGTCCAGCTCGGCGCACAGCCATAGCACCTTGCGCACGTTGATGGACGTGGCTTTACCCAGTAACTGCAGCATGGCGGTGGTTTAACGTGGCTGGTAGCCGATCACGCGCCACTGGCCATCGGCTTCGCGCACGGTGGTGACGAGTTCTTCCACGTCTTTTTTGTCGGCAAAGTGGGAGTCAAAAATGGCAGTGACGTATTCACCGTCGGCCCGACCGGGCAGGGTGGTTTTATAGACCACGGTGGAGGTGGTGCGGCTCTCGAACGCGCCAAACGGTGCGCGCACGCCAGGGATGCTGTCCATCCACTGCCCTATTTGCACCATGTTGCGAAAAATCTGGCTGCTGGCCTCGTAGGCCCCACCCCAGTTGCCCCGGTCTAGCATGGACAGCCAACCGGCGGCAGCGAGCTGGCCTTCGGCCTGTTTGGACAGTTCGGCTACCGATGCCGGGGCTGCCGTTTGGGCGCTGGCAGGGGCAGAAAAGAGCAGAGCAGATGCAGCCAGGCACACGGCAATGGGCGCAAATTTAAACAAGGTCATAGGTTTTCCGTGGCAATAATGAACGAGTGTAGGCGTTGCAGCCGCCGTGGTTGGGGCCGCACAAACCGTGCAACGCCCGGCACCGTGGTGCGAGATGACGGGTTTTACATTAGTTTGCGGTGGCATTGCGATCGACTTGGCTGGGCGCTGGAATTCTTTGCCCCCCTGGTGAACCGGTCAAGCTCTGCGCAGGTCGCCGCAGGCTTGCGTCGAAAGGGTGGATTTTGGGGCTGATAGTGGCGGCCTCGCGCTTGAGAAGCTCTACCACCGTGGGCATGCGGTCTGCGTTCAGGCGATCGGCAATCGTGCCGACGCTGAGCGCGGCCACCGCGCGACCTTCACGGTCGCAAATCGGAACCGCCACACCGGCCATACCCTCCAGCAGGCCAGTATTGCGGCCCGCGTAGCCCTGCTGGCGTACGCGCTCTATTTCGGTGCGTAGATACACCTCGTCGTACACGCCGTACTCGCGCACCCGAGACAGATTGAATCGGATGACTTCCTCGCGCTCTGCCTCTGGAAGAAATGCCAAGATGGCCAGCGCACCCTGGCCCACACCCAATGCAATGCGTCCCCCCACATCGCCGGTGAACGAGCGTATGGGAAACGGCCCTTCGCTGCGGTCCAGGCACACCGCGTCAAAGCCGCTGCGGGCCAGCAGAAAGATGCTGTCGCCCAGGCTGGCACACAGGCGCAGCAGTACCGGGCGGCAAAGGGTGCGCAGATCGCCAGGGTTACCGGCCACTGCGGCCAGGGCAAAAAAGTCGATGCTGAGACGGTACAACTTGCTGCGTTCGTCTTGCTCGACCATGCCCTCTGTGACCAGCGATTGCAGCAGGCGGTGCGTGGTGGCCTGCGTCAAGCCCACTGTGCGCGCCAATTGGGTGACACGCCCACCCTGGGTTTGCACCATCGTCAATGCCCGGATGACGGCAAACAGACGCGGTACGCCGCCAGTGGCGGTTGTGAAGGGATCCATGGCTTTCTCTGGTGGAATATTCTCCAAATATCTTAACTTAATTATTCCATTAATCGGAATAAATTAAAGAAAAATTCTGATTGATGGAATACCCGCTGCAAGTTGGTTTGCTTATTGCAATAGAGTGAATTGATAACACCAAAGAGTCCGAAGCGGATGTGTGGCCGCAGTTCAAGGGTGCAGCAATCCCTCAATCTGGTGTGTGGCGAGTGCCTAGCCGGCACCGCTTCCTTGTGAAACGTGAAGAAAGGCCCGCGTATGTCATTCCTTCAACTCAGCAACGTGACCAAGTTCTACGGCAGCACCTGCGCAGTGGCGGCCATGGACCTCACGGTGGAAAAGGGCGAGTTTGTGTCCCTGCTCGGCCCTTCGGGTTGCGGCAAGACCACCACCTTGCAGATGGTGGCGGGCTTTGAGGCCGTGAGCAGCGGGCGCATCGCGCTGAACGGGTGCGACATCACCCATGCCAAGGCCAATACCCGTGGCCTGGGCATCGTGTTCCAGAGCTACGCCCTGTTTCCGCACATGACGGTGGCCGACAACGTGAGCTTCGGCCTGGAGATGCGCAAGATGCCTAAGACCGAGCGCAGCGAGCGCGTCAAGGCCGCGCTGGCCCTGGTGCACCTGGAAGCCCACGCCAGCCGTTACCCGCGTGAGCTATCGGGTGGCCAGCGCCAGCGTGTGGCCCTGGCCCGCGCCTTGGTGATCGAGCCACCGGTGTTGTTGCTGGACGAACCCTTGTCCAACCTGGACGCAAAGCTGCGCGAAGAAATGCAGTTTGAGCTGCGCAAGATCCAGCGCAAAGTGGGCACCACCACGGTGATGGTTACGCACGACCAGAGCGAGGCCATGTCCATCAGTGACCGCGTGGTGGTAATGGAGGGTGGCCGCGCCACCCAGATCGACCACCCGCACCGCGTATACGAGCATCCCAGCACCCGCTTCATCTCCACCTTCGTTGGCAAGGCCAATCTGCTGAACGGGCGCATGGTTGCCGGTGGTGCCCATCCCCGCGTCAACCTGGGGCCGATTACGGTGGAGGTGGACGATGTGGGCTTGCGCCCCGGCGCAGCCGTGCTGCTCAGCGTGCGGCCAGAGAAGCTGCAATTGGTCGAAACCGGCCAAGGCCGACTGGACGGTACGGTACGCGAGCGTTTCTTTCTGGGCAGCCAATGGCAATATGCGCTGGCCACCACCGTGGGCGAGCTGATGGTGCTCAGCCCCAATGACGGTCGCCCGGCACTGGACGAAGGCCATAGCGTCGGCATCGACTGGCCCATGCACTGCACCCGCCTGTTGCCTGCCGACGAGGCTGCACTGTCGGCTACGGTGGCCGCATGAGCAGGGCCACTCCCTGGTGGCTGTCCGGCCCCGCCCTGGTCCTGTTTACCGTGTTGTTGCTGGTGCCGATGGCGCTGACGGCTGTGCTGTCCTTCAATGCCTTTGACCCGGCTACCGGTGTCAAGGCCGCAGAGTTCACGCTGGCGCACTACGTCCACGTGTTCACCGACGACTATTACTACGGCATCTTCTGGCGCACCTTTTGGATATCCGGTCTGGTCACACTGATCTGCGTGGCAGTGGGTGCGCCCGAGGCCTATATTTTGAGCCGCATGGGCAACCCCTGGCGCTCCATACTGCTGCTGGTGGTGCTGGCCCCGCTGCTGGTGTCGGTGGTGGTGCGGGCCTTTGGCTGGAGCATGCTGCTGGGGCCCGAGGGGCTGGTCAACGGCTCGCTCAAGCTGCTGGGCCTGAGGCCGATCAAGATGCTCTATACCGAGATCGCGGTGGTGGTGGCCCTGGTGCATGTGATGCTGCCCTTCATGGTGATCCCGGTCTGGACTTCGCTGCAGAAGCTGGACCCGGGCGTAGAAAATGCCGCGCTGTCGCTAAAGGCCACGCCCTTCACCACCTTGCGCCGCATCGTGCTGCCACAGGTTGTGCCCGGCATCTTGTCGGGTAGCCTGATCGTCTTTGGCCTGTCGGCCAGTTCGTTTGCCATCCCCGGCCTGCTGGGCGGGCGGCGGCTGAAGATGGTCGCCACCGTGGTCTACGACGAGTACTTACACGAGCTGAACTGGCCGCTGGGCGCGGCCATCGCCCTCGTTCTGCTGGTGGCGAACCTGGTGGTCATGCTGAGCTACAACCGGCTGGTCGAAGGCCGTTACAAAAAATCTTTGGGCTGACACCATGCGTAAAAATGGACCCATCGCGCTGCTGTTCAACGCGCTAGTAATTGCATTCATGCTGGCCCCTCTGCTGGTGGTGTGCGTGGTGGCGTTCACGCCCGAAAACACGCTCACCCTGCCGACCACCGCGTTTTCGCTGCGCTGGTTCCGCGCGGTGTTTGCCCACCCTGACTTCATGCAGTCGTTCTGGAACAGCCTGTGGTTGGGCCTGGCATCGGCCACATTGGCCACGCTGCTGGCCGTGCCTGCGGGTATAGCCATCACCCGCTACAACTTCCCGGGACGCGGCTTTCTGAATGGCTTGTTTCTGTCGCCGTTGATCATTCCGCACCTGGTGCTGGGCGTGGCTTTGCTGCGTTTGTTTGCCTTGGTTGGTGGGGGCGGCAGTTTTGCCTGGCTGGTATTCGCCCATGCGCTGATCGTTACGCCTTATACGCTCCGGCTGGTGGTGGCTGCGCTGGTGGGCTTTGACCGCAGTGCCGAGCATGCTGCGCTGTCGCTGGGCGCGAGCCAGGCCCAGGTGTTTGGCCGCATCACCTTGCCGATGATTCTGCCGGGCGTGACCGGCGGCTGGCTGTTGGCCTTTATCAATAGCTTTGACGAAGTCACCATGTCGATCTTCGTTACCTCGCCCAGTACGGTAACCTTACCGGTGCGCATGTATATGTATGCCACCGAGTCGATCGACCCACTGATGGCAGCCGTGTCGGCCTTGATGGTGGCCGTTACCGTTGCCGCCATGGTCATTTTGGACCGCGTCTACGGTCTGGACCGTGTGCTGGTGGGGCGTTGAACATGAGCGCATGGCAACCCCTGTTGCGCCGCGTGGCGGAGTTTGACCGTACCGCCGTGCCGTTTACCCTGGACGGGCAAGCCGCCAGTGCGCTGGAAGGCGACACCGTGCTGACCGCCGTGCTGACCCACTGCAGCCAACTGCGCCGCAACGAATTCAGCGGTGAAGCGCGTGCCGGTTTTTGTATGATGGGTGCCTGCCAAGACTGCTGGGTGCAGACGGCACAGGGCGAACGCTTGCGTGCTTGCTCAACGTTTATTGCTGCGGGTATGGATGTGCTTACCGGTGGGGTACCGGCATGACCAACAGTCTGTTGCAGCCCGTAGTGGTGGGCGCTGGCCCTGCCGGCGTGCGGGCCGCCCAGACCCTGGTGGCGCATGGCTTACGCCCGGTGGTGCTGGACGAAGCCCCCCGCGCAGGCGGCCAGATCTACCGGCGGCCCCCTGCGCACTTTCAGCGCACGGCTCAGACCCTGTACGGTTTTGAAGCCGCACGCGCCCAGGCCGTGCATGGCGCATTTGACGGGTTGCAAAGCCAGATCGACTACCGGCCTGACAGCCTGGTGTGGAACGCCCAGGGTGGCCTGCTGGATGTACTGCATGGCCCCACCCAGACCACCCAAAGCCTGCCGTACGGGCAACTGATTCTGGCCACCGGCGCGACCGACCGCGTGCTGCCGATTCCTGGGTGGACTCTGCCCGGCGTCTATGCCCTGGGTGGTGCCCAGGTGGCGCTCAAGTTCCAGGGCTGTGCCATTGGTCAGCGTGTGGTCTTTATGGGCACCGGCCCCTTGCTGTACCTGGTTGCATACCAGTATGCCAAAGCGGGTGTGGAGGTGGTGGCCGTGCTGGACACGGCCCGCTTCAGTGACCAGCTAGCCGCGCTGCCCGCCTTGCTGACCCAGCCTGCAGTGCTGGCCAAGGGCTTGTATTTTGTGGCCTGGCTGCGCGCCCGTGGCGTGGCCGTATACACCGGTGTGCGTCCCTTGCGTGTACTGGGCGATACGCGCGTGCAGGCCGTGGTCTGGCATGACGGCCAGCGCGAGCGCCAATTGGACTGTGACGCCATCGGCTTTGGCTATGCGCTGCGGTCGGAGACCCAGTTGGCTGATCTGCTGGGCTGCCGCTTCGTCTTTGCGCCGCAGCAACGCGCCCATGTGCCCGAGCGCGACGGTGCAGGCCGCTCCAGCGTCGCGGGCGTCTACCTTGCGGGTGACGGCGCGGCAATCATGGGTGCGAACGCAGCCGAATGGGCAGGCGAGCGGGCAGCACTGGCTTTGCTCGCCGACCACGGCGTGGCAGTGGATGCCGCCCGCGCTAAGTTGCTGGAGCGCAAGCTCCAGCGCCTGCAGACATTCCGCGCTGGCCTGGAGCGGGCTTTTCCGTTTCCGGTCGGCTGGGCCGCCCAGGTGCCCGACGGGCTGGTGGTATGCCGTTGTGAGCACATCACTGCGGGCGAATTGCGCCGCACCGTGCAAGCCAGCGGTGCCGATGAAATGAACCGCCTCAAAGCCTTGTGCCGCGTCGGCATGGGCCGCTGCCAGGGCCGCAGCTGCGGCGTGGCTACGGCAGAAGTTTTGGCCCATGCCACGGGCAAGTCAGTGGAGCAGGTGGGCCGTTTGCGCGGCCAGGCACCCATCAAGCCTATTCCCATCCATCTGGTGCATACGGTACGTGCGCCGGTGGCGGAGGTCTAGGCGTGACGGCTCAGCGGATCCAGGCCGACGTGGCCATCATGGGCGGTGGCATCGTGGGCTCTTCGGCAGCGCTGGCCTTGCGCCGCATGGGCTTGCAGGTCGCGCTGCTGGAGCGTGACCTGTGTGGTTCCCGCTCCAGCGGCGTCAACTACGGTGGCGTGCGACGCCAGGGCCGGCCGGTAAGCCAATTGCCGCTGGCCCAGCGTGCGCACCGCATCTGGGCTAATTTGCCGAATCTGATCGGCACCGATGGCGAATACCAGCGCTGTGGCCACTTCAAGATTGCGCGCAGCGAGGCCGACCTGGCCGCGCTGGAGAACTACCGCTCGCTGAGCCGCGACTTTGGGCTGGGCATCGAACTGCTGAGCGGCCCGCGCCTGCGCGCCCACTGCCCTTGGCTGGGCGGCAAGGCGGTGGGCGGCTCGCTGTGTGCCGAAGACGGCCAGGCCAATCCGCGCCTGGTGTCGCCGGCCTTCGCCCAGGCGGCTCGGAGCGCTGGGGCACAGATTTTTGAGCGCAGCCCGGTGGACGAGGTGCTGCACGATGGCCAGCATTTCACGCTGCGCTCTGGCCACACGCTGGAGGTCACAGCCCCGGTGCTGCTGAACTGCGCAGGCGCCTGGGCCGGCAAGCTGGCAGCCCAGTTTGGCGAGGCCGTGCCCCTACAGTCTGGCCATCCGGCCATGGCCGTGACCGAGCCGCTGCCGTTCTTTATGGACTGGAGCCTGGGTGTGGAGGGCGGTGGCATTTATTGCCGACAAGTGGCGCGCGGCAACCTTGTGCTGGGTGGTGGTGCCGGTGTGGCGCTGGATGCAGACCGCGCCCGTTCCGAACGCGCGGCCATCGCCGCTTTGTCGGTGCAGGCCGTTGAACTGTTGCCCGCGCTGCGCCATGCCCATTTCATCCGCACCTGGAGCGGTACCGAAGGCTACCTGCCCGACCGCCAGCCGGTACTGGGCCTGAGCCAGACCACGCCCGGACTCATCCACGGCTTTGGCTTTGCCGGTGCGGGATTCCAGATTGGCCCGGCAGTTGGCGAAGTGCTGGCCGAGCTGGCCCGCGATGGCCGCAGCAGCACCCCGATAGACGCTTTTGCCATTACCCGGTTTTGATTGCTTCCCCCCCCCGCTCCCACCCTCTACCGAAAGGATTTCACCATGTCCCATGTATTCCATTCACGCACTGTGCGCCGTGGGCTGATAGCCGCTGCGGCCACCATCGCCCTGCTCGGCAGCGGCCTTGCCAGTGCCCAGACCAAGACGCTGTACATCGGTATGAACGGCGGCACTATGGAGAAGGCTTACACACAGTACGTCTTCCCGGCGTTCGAGAAGCTACACGGTGTCAAGGTGGTGGTGGTGCCAGGCACTTCGTCCGACATTCTGGCCAAAGCCCAGGCCAACAAGGACAAGCCGCAGATGCATGTGATGTTTTTAGACGACGGCATCATGGTGCGCGCCATCGGCATGGGCCTGTGCCAGAAGCAGCGGCCCAACCCCTCCCTGGCCGAGATCTACCCAGCCGCCCATTTCAAGGACGACATGGCCAGTGGTGTCAGTTTGGGCATGACCGGCCTGGCCTACAACACCAAGATGTTCAAAGAAAAAGGCTGGGCCGCGCCTACCTCGTGGATGGATCTGGCCGACCCCAAGTTCAAGGGCAAGGTGGTGTTTCAATCCATGTCGTCTTCGTCGTTTGGACTGCACGGCTTTCTGATGTTTAACCGCATCCAGGGCGGCAACGACAAGAACGTGGAGCCGGGCTTCAAAGCTTGGCCCACCATGATTGGCCCGAACGTGCTGGAGTACATCCCCAGCTCGGCCAAGTTATCGGAAATGGTGCAGACCGGCGAAGCCGCTATCTTTCCGCTCACGCCCACCTCGGTGGCGGCATTAAAGGTCAAGGGCATTCCGGTGGAATACGCCCAGCCCAAGGAGGGCTCGGTGGTGCTGATGGTCGGCCAGTGCGTGATCGCCAACAACAGTGAGCCTGAGCTGTCGCAAAAGCTGGCCGAGTTTCTGCTGAGCCCGCTGGCCCAGGCCAATGTGCTGCAGTTCGGCGCGCAGATCCCTACCAACCCCAAAGCGCCAGCCGTGGGCGAGGGCGCAACCCAGGTGGCCGACATCACCAAATGGATGAAGAATGCCGTGACCCTGGACTGGGATAGCGTCAACGCCAACCGCCCGGCCTGGAACGCGCGCTGGAACAAGACGATTGAACGCTGAGTCTTGTCGCCAGATGAAAAAAAGTCCACCGCACCCGGTGGCTTTTTTTATGTGGTCGTCACTGCGTGGCGATGGCTGCCGTGCGAATACTGTGCAGCGTGCTAGTGGGCGTAATGGCCTCCGGGTCCAGCAGGCAGTGCAAGATGGCCGGTTTGCCGCTGGCCCGGGCGTGCGCCAGGGCCGTCGCAAATTCAGCGGTAGTGGTCACCCGTTCGCCATGGCCGCCAAAGGCTTGGGCGTAGGCGCAGAAGTCGGGGTTCTTGAGCGCGGTGGCGCTGATGCGGCCCGGGTAGTGCCGCTCCTGGTGCATGCGGATAGTGCCGTACATGGCGTTGTCCAGCAGCACCACGATGATGGGCAGGCCGTATTGCACGGCGGTGGCGAATTCCTGGCCGTGCATTAAAAAGTCGCCATCGCCCGCAAACACCACCACCTCGCGCTGCGGCCACAGGCGCTTGGCCCCTACGCCCGCAGGCAGGCCGTAGCCCATGGAGCCGCTGGTAGGCGCGAGCTGGCTGGCGTAGGTGGTAAACGGCCAGAAGCGGTGCACCCAGGTGGCGAAGTTGCCTGCGCCGTTGCAGAAGATGGTGTCGGGCGGCAGCACCGCACGCAGATGCTGCATCACCGCGCCCATTTGCAGCGGGCCGGGGATGTGGATGGGGGCCGGGTCGCTCCAGCGCAGGTAATCGGCGTGGGCGGTTTCCGTCTCGGCTTGCCAAACGGGCGTTGAGACCGGGCGCAGTGTGCCGACGGCTTCGGCAAACGCCTGTGGCGTAGCGTGGATCGACTGGGCCGCCCGGTACAGCTTGCCGAATTCATCCGCATCGGCGTACACATGCACCAGGCTTTGTAGCGGCGTGGGAATATCCAGCAGCGTGTAACCCTGCGAGGGCACTTCCGACAAGCGCCCACCCACCAGCAGCACCAGGTCGGCGTTGCGGATGCGCGCCAGCAGCCGCGGATTGGCCCCCAGCCCCAGGTCGCCGCCATAGCAGGGGTGGATGTGGTCAAACAGCATCTGGCGGCGGAACGAGCAGAACACTGGCAGCGCAAACGCCTCGGCAAACGCGCGGAACTGCTGTACCGCCACGTCAGACCAGCGGCTGCCGCCCAGAATCACCACCGGGCGCTGCGCCGCCGCCAGCCGCTGCTGCAGCTCGGCCAGCGGCGCGGGGCCGGGGTGGGTTTCGGTGACGGCATAGGGCAGGGCATCGGCCACGGTGGCGGCATCGGTCAGCATGTCTTCCGGCAGGGCGATTACCACCGGGCCGGGGCGGCCAGAAGTGGCCACGTGGAAGGCGCGCGATACCAGCTCGGGCAGGCGTCGGGGGTCGTCAATTTGCACCACCCACTTGGCCATGGTGCCGAACACGGCTGCGTAGTCCAGCTCTTGAAACGCCTCGCGCCCCAGTGTTTCACGCGCCACCTGGCCCACAAACAGCAGTAGCGGCGTGGCATCCTGGTGCGCAATGTGTACGCCCGCCGCGGCGTTGGTGGCCCCCGGTCCGCGCGTCACAAAGCACACGCCCGGCTGCCCGGTGAGCTTGCCCTGCGCCTCGGCCATCATCGCCGCGCCGCCTTCCTGGCGGCACACGGTGACGGTGATGGGTGCGTCGTGCAGGGCATCCAGCACCGCCAGGAAGCTTTCGCCGGGCACGCAAAACAGGTGCTGCACGCCGTGCACCAAAAGTTGATCGACCAGAATCTGGCCGCCGGTACGGGTCATGCTCTCAGCTCCCGATGTCAAAGCTCACACCCTGGGCCAGGGGCAGTTGGGTGGAGTAATTGATGGTGTTGGTGGCGCGACGCATGTAGGCCTTCCAGCTGTCGGAGCCGGATTCGCGGCCACCGCCGGTTTCTTTCTCGCCGCCAAACGCGCCACCTATCTCTGCGCCGCTGGGGCCGATGTTGACGTTGGCAATGCCGCAGTCTGAGCCGTTGCTGGCCATGAAGCGCTCGGCCTCGCGCAGGTTCAGCGTGAAGATGGACGACGACAATCCCGCCCCCACCGCGTTGTGCCAGTCGATCGCCTGGTCCAGCGACTGGTAGCGCAGCACGTACAGGATGGGCGCAAAGGTCTCGCGCAGCACCGGCCCGGCGTGGTCGGCCAGCTCCACCAGGGCGGGGCGCACGTAAAAGGCATCCGGCTCACTCTCCACCCGCCCACCGCCGTGCACGGTGGCGCCCAGGGCGCGGCTCTCGGTCAGTGCGGCCTGCATGCCGTCAAAGGCTGCGCGATCAATCAGCGGCCCCACCAGTGTGCCGGGGCTGCGCGGGTCGCCCACCTGCACCTGGGCGTAGACCTGGGCCAGGCGCGGCACCAGCGTGTCGTAAATGCTGTCGTGCACAAACAGGCGGCGCAGCGTGGTGCAGCGCTGCCCGGCCGTGCCCATGGCAGCGAAGGCGATGCCGCGCAGCGTGAGGTCTAGGTCGGCCGACGGCGCGACGATGGCGGCGTTGTTGCCGCCCAGCTCCAGGATCGCCCGCGCAAACCGCGCCGCCACGCGCGGTGCCACGGCCCGGCCCATGGCGGTGGAGCCGGTGGCCGACAGCACCTTGACCCGCGCGTCGTCCACCAGCACCTCGCCGATGTCACGCGGGCCCACCAGCAGCTCCAGCAGGCCCTCGGGCGCATCGCCAAAACGGGCCAGTGCGCGCTGGGCGATGGCCATGGTGGCCAGGGCGGTGAGCGGGGTTTTTTCGGACGGTTTCCACACCACGGCGTTGCCGCAGACCAGGGCCAGGGCCGCGTTCCAACACCACACCGCCACCGGAAAATTGAAAGCCGAAATCACGCCCACCACGCCCATGGGATGCCAGGTTTCCATCATGCGGTGCTCGGCCCGCTCGGTGGCGATGGTCAGGCCGTAGAGCTGGCGCGACAGGCCCACGGCAAAGTCGCAAATGTCGATCATCTCCTGCACCTCGCCCGCCCCTTCGCTAGGCACCTTACCTACCTCCAGCGTGACCAGCAGGCCCAGGTCGGCCTTGGCCGCGCGCAGCTCTTCGCCCAGCAGGCGCACCAGCTCGCCCCTGCGCGGCGCGGGCACCGTGCGCCAGGCCAGATAGGCCGCCTGGGCGCGGGCGATGGCTGCGGTAGCCTCGGTGGGCGAGGTCTGCGGCAGGTGGGCGATGGTCTCGCCAGTGATGGGTGAGCGCACGGCAAGCGTGCCGCCGGTGTAAGTGGCACGCGATACGCCCAGGCGTTGCAGCAACGCGTCGATGTCGGCGGGCAGGGAGGTGGTGTGGGGCATATGGCGGCTGTAGAGCGTGAAAAAGTGGCCCCAATATCGCCCAATTTGCCGCGCTTGTATAGTGACAAATGCGAAGCACTTGATGCCAAAATAGAATGATAGGGTCTACAGAAAAGCTAGCGACTAGCGCAGATTAAATCTACGCTAGAACCCATATTTCTTTAAGAGCGCTCACCTAACTTCATTCTGAAAGTGCATCACCATGCTGCGCAAAAGCTTTCTGCCTTCTATCGCTGACCTGCTGGCTTTCGAGGCCGCCGCCCGCCACAGCAGCATCTCGCGCGCGGCGGAGGAATTGCACCTTACGCAAAGCGCCGTGTCGCGCCAGATCCGCCAACTGGAGGTGCAGCTGGGCATGGCTGTGTTCCACCGTGTGCGCCAGCGCGTGGTGCTCACTGACGCAGGCCGGGTCTACGCCGCCGATGTGCGCGCCGTGCTGCAGCAGTTGGCAACCGCCACACAGAAAACCATGGCCTGGTCGGACGGCGGTGGCCTGCTCAACCTGGCCGTGCTGCCCACCTTCGGCACCCGCTGGCTGATCCCCCGCCTGCCCGACTTTGCCGCGCTGCACCCGGAGGTCACCGTCAACATCGCTGCCCGCAGCGAACCCTTCGACTTCGCCCAGGAGCCGCTGGATGCCGCCATCCACTTCGGCGCGCCACTGTGGGCCGGTGCGGTGTGCGAGTACCTGATGCACGAGCAGGTGGTGCCGGTGTGCAGCCCCGCCTACCAGCAGCGGCTGGGGATTGCGCAGGTGCAGGATTTGGCCAAGGCTGTGCTGCTGCAGCAAACCACCCGCCCCACGCAGTGGGCCGACTGGTTCGAGCAGGTCGGCACCGACGGCCAGCGCGCCCTGCGCGGCCCGCGCTACGAGCAGTTTGCGATGATTGCCCAGGCGGCAGTGTCAGGCTTGGGGGCTGCCCTGCTGCCCCGCTTTCTGGTCGAGGCCGAAATCGCGTCCGGCGCGCTGGTGCAGTTGTTTGCCCAGGCGCTGCAGAGCAGTGATGCCTACTACCTGGTCTACCCCGAGTCGCGGGCACAGGCACCGCTGGTGGTGGCGTTTCGGGATTGGATTCGGGCGGCGGCGTGAGGCGCGGTTGCAGTGTGATGCAGGCCGATCTAGCCTACGTTGTTAAACAGCGCGCGGTGGAAAGAGCCGGCGAATATGGTCGGGGTGCACAGGCTTGATGAAGTGGTAGTCCACCAGCGCAAAAGTCTCGTCCACGCGAGGCTCGGAGCCGCTATGGCCGGTCACGGCCACCAGAATGATGTCGTCGCCAAATTTCTCGCGCAGGTGGCGTGCCAAGGCCAGTCCGTCCATACC
The DNA here is from genome assembly GCF_056521385.1 of Rhodoferax sp. RT5P35. Lineage (NCBI taxonomy): Bacteria > Pseudomonadati > Pseudomonadota > Betaproteobacteria > Burkholderiales > Comamonadaceae > Rhodoferax > Rhodoferax sp. RT5P35. Next base: position 285,775 of record NZ_JBWMAX010000007.1, read on the forward strand.
CGGCATGGAAATGTCTAACAACACACACAATGGTGTAGCGTTTTCAATCAAATCCAGAGCTTCTTGCGCACTGAACGCCATGCGCACACTGTATCCATCGATCTGCAGCAGCATGGCCAATGATTCCGCGGCATCGGGCATGTCGTCCACCACTAAAATATCTATAAGATCTGAAGCCAAAAAGTGTCCTGTAATTTAGTTTTTTGCCCAAATAGACAAAACCATTTTTGCATAGGACGGTGTTTCAAAACGTTTCTGGCCTCGGTACTGGCCAGTGACACACCTGGAGTCGTAAAGATGCTTTCTACCGGAATACGTGGGCTCGATACCATTTTGGAGGGTGGGCTGACGAGAAATCGCATCTACCTTGTAGAGGGCGAACCTGGCACCGGAAAAACCACCACGGGCATGCAATTTTTGTTGGAAGGCATTCGCCTGGGCGAGTCGGTGATCTACATCACCTTGGCTGAAAGCCGGACAGAGCTCGATGCCGTGGCCCAGTCCCATGGCTGGGATATTTCTTCCCTCCATATCCACGAGGTCTTGCCCACGGAAGATTTGTTGGATGTGGACAAGCAATACACCATGTTCCATCCGTCCGAGGTGGAGCTGTCCGATATGTTGAAAAACATACTGACAGTGGTGGAAGAAAAAAAGCCGACCCGTCTGGTTCTGGATTCTTTGTCCGAGCTGCAGCTTTTGGCGGAATCGCCACTGCGTTATCGGCGGCAGGTGTTGGCGCTCAAGCAATTTTTTAGCAACCGCCAATGCACTGTTTTATTGCTGGACGACCGCGCTGGCTCGACGGGTGACTTGCAAGTCCGCAGCATTGCCCACGGGGTGCTTCAACTGGAGCATGTAGTAAAAGATTACGGCAAAGAGCGTCGGCGCCTGCGCATCGTCAAGTACCGTGGCCACAGCTTCATCGGCGGGCTCCACGACTATGTGCTTGCTCGCGGTGGCTTGCAGGTGCACCCCCGGTTGGTGGCATCCGAGACGCGCGCCCTCAACGAACGCCGCCAGCTGAGCAGCGGTTTGGAAAGGCTCGATCTGCTGCTGGGTGGCGGCCTGGAGGAGGGGACCAGTACGCTGATCGTAGGCCCGCCCGGCACGGGAAAATCGTCACTTGCCGCGCAGTTTGCGTCTGCGGCCCATTCCCGTGGTGAAAAAACGGCGATGTTCCTGTTTGAAGAATCGACCAGCAATTTGCTGCACCGCGCAGACAGCCTGAATATGACATTGCGTGCCGCGCAGAAATGCGGCCAGTTGACCATCCAGCAGGTGGATCCTGCAGAATTGACCCCAGGACAGTTTGCCGCAGCGATGGTCGATACGGTGGAGCGGGGCACCCGTATCGTCATCATCGACAGCCTGAACGGCTACCTGCAAGCCGTGCCTGATGAGCGATTCCTGGTTACGTATCTGCATGAAATCTTGACTTATCTCGGGCAGCACCAGGTGGTGACCATTCTGGTGGGGGTGCAACAAGGCATGCTAGGTGGCAGCACTTCCAGCTCTTTGGATGCCAGCTATGTGGCCGACAACGTACTTATGCTGCGCTATTTTGAAGACAACGGTGAAATCAAACAGGCGATCTCGGTGTTCAAGAAACGCGGCAGCACCCACGAGCGCACTATTCGCGGCTTTTACCTGACGAAAGACGGCATCACGGTGGGTGAAATTCTGCGAGGCTACCGCGGCATTCTCACTGGTGTGACGATTCCGCTGACAGACGATAAAACCATCCCTACTTTGGCAAACTGATGGACTTGCGTGTACTGGTCTATGTGGCTTCCGGGCAAGACGCTTTTTTGACACAAAAGCTGCTGCAGGCGGCGCATATCCAATCCAGTATTTGCCGAAGTCCCAAAGACCTGGCTGCACAGCTGAACGAAGGTGCTGGTGCCTTGTTGCTAGCCGAAGAGGTGCTCGGCACGGTTGCTGGATTGTTGCGCCAGTATGTTGCGCAGCAGGCAGCATGGTCCGATTTGCCGGTGCTGCTGTTGACAAAAAATGGCATGGAGTCGCTGCAGATACAGCGCGCGATGGAGCATTTGGGCAATGTCACCCTGCTGGAGCGGCCCGTCAGGACGATGGCGCTAACCAGTTTCGCCAAATCTGCCCTTCGGGCCCGTGAGCGCCAGTACCAGGTCCGGGCGTTTAACCAGCGCAAGGACGAATTCCTGGCCACACTGGCCCATGAACTGCGCAACCCCCTGGCCCCCATACTGAATGCCGCCAGTATTTTTGAGCGGCTGTATCCGTCTGGCCAGACCCGCAAACTCGTGGGTATGGTGGACCGGCAAATCAAGCACCTGACACGGCTGGTGGATGATCTGATGGATGTGTCCCGCATCAACACCGGAAAAATAGAGTTGCAGCGGGCAAAAACCACGGTAGAACAGGTGGTGACGCAGGCACTTGAAATCGCCGATGCGATCCTGCGCGAACGGCGGCATCGGCTGGAAGTGCTGTTGCCGCCGCAGGATATGCCGCTGTACGTGGACCATGTCCGGCTGGTGCAGAGTCTGGCAAACATTGTCATCAACGCCGCCAAATTCACGCCGTTAGAGGGCCACATCTCGGTCAAGGTGGAGGCGGACGTGGACGCAGCGGCGGTATTCTTCCGGGTCAAAGACAGTGGCAAGGGCCTGAGCGCACATGCGATCGCAAGCGTGTTTCAGATATTTGCCCAGGAGCGCGCCGCCGGGGAGCCGTCGACCGGGCTGGGCATCGGCCTGCATCTGGCGAAGGTGTTTACCGAAATGCACGCTGGAGTTATCTCTGCCAGCAGCCCTGGGCCGGGGCAGGGAAGCGAGTTTGTGATCCAGATACCCATGGCGCCGGGCACGGAGACACGGTTACCAAAGCCAGCACCGACTGTGACATCTGGCAAACCTCTGCCGCGTCGGGTGCTGGTGGTGGATGACAACCAAGATGCGGCCGACAGCCTTGCCGAGTTTTTGGCCCTGGAAGGCATAGAGGCGTCTGTTGTGTACAACGGGCACGCCGCCCTGGAGTCTGTGCAGGCTAGCCAGCCCGATGCCGTGGTGATGGACATCGGCATGCCACGGATGAATGGCTATGAAACAGCGCGTGAGCTCCGGCGTTTGATTCCCGGCAAGATGCCAGTGTTGATTGCATTGACCGGATGGGGACAAGCCACAGACCGTGCAATGGCCAAAGAGGCCGGGTTTGACTTCCATTTTGTGAAGCCGGTCGACATACAAGGACTGCTGTCGTGCTTCAGTAGTCCATTCAATGCACCGGGCAACTGATCACCTGCCAGGTCAGACTTTGGTGAATTTGCTTTATGGCGCGGTAAGACTAGGGTCAGTGTCCTGGTCCAATAAATTCGGACACCTCGATAGGGGCTATTAACCCCTGAGAAACTGAAGAACATGACAACGGGCAAGAAACAACGCAGAGCGTTTGATGCGGCCTTCAAACTGCA